>NZ_JBSWWT010000008.1:0-187781 GCF_056160225.1 Microbulbifer sp. ABF4_143 | reverse complement strand
TTGCAGCACCAGCAGTGCTGCGGCCTCAGCCAGCGCTTTCTCCTTGCGTTTGAGATCCTTCTCCAGCTTGCGGTTCTTCTTGCGTTCCTGCTGCAACTCCCGCCGCTCATCGGCCGATAGCTGGCCGTTGCTGCCGGCTCCGGTAACGGCGGCCTCTCGCCAGCGTTGTATCTGTTCGGCGTAGAGTCCCTTGCGGCGGCAATACTCCGCCAGCTGTTCTTCATTCAGCGCCGCGGTCTCAATCACCACGGCCAGTTTGCTTTCCCCGCTCCAGTTCTCGGGGTTCTTTGGGTCGGCAGGCACGGCTTTTCCCTGTTCACGGATTCGATTGCGCCAATTGTACAGGGTTTGCTCAGAGACGCCGGTCTCCCGGCTAACCTGGGCCACCGCCATGGCATTTGGCGGCATCATCATCTGCACGGCTCTTTCTTTGAAGCCTTCACTGTAACGCGGCATTTTCCACTCGATTACCGCCCCCTCATACACTGTTGATTAAAAAGTGGGCGCGACATCTATGCTGACACAGGGGGGGCCTGCTCGCCAACCAGTGCCCGCAGCGCCTCCTGGAAGTCGCCAGTGGATACCCCGCGCAGGTACAGCCAGGGAATCAGCTCGTCGAGGCTCTTGGCGCGCTTGAGGTACGGCGGCAGTAGCCTGCTGTTGAACTTGATACCGGCGCCGCTGCGATCCCTGACCTTCGGTACCTTGACCTCGACATCGCCCACACCGGTCTGGATGGTCCGCTGGGGCAGGTAGCCATTGCGCACCACCGCTTGGCGGCCGTCCTCTGTCTTGAGGTCCCGATACTGTTGCAGCAGCGCCGCCAGCTCCGCCTCGACCGCCGCGGCGATCAGGGCAGAAGCCCCCTGACGGATGGTCTCGTGGAGCGGGTCCAGGCCCTTTGACTCTGGTTGTGAAAGAACATGCAAGGTAGACTTGTCCATGGCGTACTCCTTTTGTTGGTTGTGATCGTCGTGGTGATCAACCAACAGGGTACGCCATCTTTTTAGCCTACTGCCATACACCAGAAATCAGTATAACTCGCAGTTTTTCAGAGGTTCCCTAACAAGGCGCTGCTGTCGGACAAATTTTCCGCTGCATTCCTAGTTTTCCGTAGAGCGCGGCGTTAGAGGCCAAGGAGACATCATGACAGTCAGGCGTATGGACAATGTCGGTATCGTGGTCGAGGACATCGATGCCACCATTGAGTTCTTCTCTGAACTCGGCCTAACCCTCGAAGGCCGCATGCCCATCGAAGGCGAATGGGCCGGCCGCGTCACCGGAGTGCGCGGCCAGCGCGTCGAGATCGCCATGATGCGCACCCCCGACGGCCACGGCCGCATCGAGCTCTCGCGCTTCGACGCCCCCGCCATCGCATCCGATCACCGTACAGCCCCGGTGAACTCGTTGGGATACTTGCGCGTCATGTTCACCGTCGAGGACATCGACGACACCCTCGCTCGGCTCCGCACGCTCGGTGCTTCGGTGGTCGATGAAATCGTCAATTACGAAGACAGCTACCGGCTGTGCTACATTCGGGGCCCCGAAGGAATTCTCATCGGGCTTGCTCAAGAGCTCGGGTAGGTGAGGTGGTCTAATACCAACGGACACCCCAGTTAAAGGGAGAGCGGGGTCAGACCTTACATTTGGCGTGCGAGCGGAATGCCGCGCCGGAATCCCCGCTCTTCCCCGCGCTAAAACTCCGTCCACACCTTCTGCAAAACTAGAAACAGAAAAGCCGTGGAACAGCCAAACATCAGTAGACCGTTGATCGCCGCCAATGGCCCGAGCACCCGCCAGGGCGGCCGCAGCGCCACATCCCCATAGCCCTGGGCGGTGATCGAGCTGCTGGAAAAATAGATGCCTTCGGTCAGGCATGGAACCACCTTGCAGCGCCACAGGAACAGCCCCCAGGCGAAGGCCTCAATCACATGGGTCATGAAGAGGACAAAGAAACAGGCTGGTACCAGCACCCTGCCCGCGTTCTCCGGGCCGTAGCTGTCCGTCAGCCAATCGTGCGCCGCGGTCAGGCTGCGGACCATCTCCAACAACACTGCGGTGTGAAACAGGAAGATGCCGGCCGCCAGCAACAGGGCCAGGCCGAAAACCCGACGCCAGTGACGCCTTCCGATCTGCTGATCGTATGAGGTGGTCATTTGCTGCTCGCCCGTGCGGCATTGCGAGAGGTGCCTCAAAATTTCCGCCGAGCGCCAGGTGCAGGCGGATGCGGTTGGCGATCCGGGCATTGCGCAGTCTGATCACGCTGGCCCCAACGACTATCTGTTCCGCCTGCAGCGCCTCCACCCACAGCAGGTCCCGTCTGCCCGGCGATAAGATCGCTTCCTGAGTAAAAAGCGCTACGCGACAGAACAGATTTTTTCGGTGACCGGCGCCTTTCCGACCGATGGACGAACGCCGTTTCGGACCAAACGCCTGCGTCGGCCACGGTACTGGAAACGGCGATGAGAGGATGAGAGCAGATAGCGGAGAAACAACAGATTCGCCCTGGGAAATGCCACCGGGGGCCGCGAGTGGGGAAAATTGAAAAACAGGACGCCGGGGGTCTCATCCATAGGACGCCTCCATGAAGTTATGAGTTGCTCCGAACGGTGGCTTTTAATTTCCGATGGCATATTATGAACATACAATTTGAGATCTGTTGCGGGCGGTGCCACACAGTTAGCAGCACGCACTGCCAGAAAAAATTTTGCCGTCGCTGTGTATAGTTCAGCGATGCAGACATTGCAAAGGCGTCTCAGCGCAACCGGCGCCACTGGCGGGCGAATGGCTTTGCGGCGCCGGGAGGACTGAAGCATCCCCAAGTCGCCAGCCAACACAACAGGGAAATCGGGACAACAGTGACAAGGATTTTACTGACGGGGTTCGAAGCCTTTGGCGATACGCCGGTCAATCCCGCTGAGTCGGTGGCGCAAGCTCTGGACGGCAGCCGGATTGATGGTGCGGCGGTCACCGGAATCGTGGTGCCGAACAATTTCTTCGAGTGTATCGATTTCGTTCGCGCAGCGATCGGAGATGTCCGGCCGGAACTGGTGGTGATGATGGGCGAGTACGGCGGCCGGGCCGCCATCACCGTGGAACGTATAGCACAGAACCTCAACGATTCGACCCGCTACCAGCTGAAGGACAATCGCGGGGTGGCCATGCAGGGCCAGCCCACGGTACCGGACGGCCCGGTGGCCTACAGCAGTACTCTGCCCCTGCGCGCGATGGTCAAGGCCATGCGCACCGCCGGCGTGCCGGCGGATATATCGGACACCGCCGCCACCTTCTGCTGCAATCACTTGATGTACGGCATTCTGCACTCTATCGCCACCAGTCAGCTGGATATCCGCGCCGGCTGGATACACCTGCCGCACCTGCCCGAGGTGGCGGCTCTGGTGGAGAATTTGGGCGCACCGAGCATGTCCTGCGAAACCGCAACCCGGGGCGTCCGCGCGGCAATAGAGGCCGCCCTGAAGCATCCGCAGGATATCGACGAACCCATCCCGTCGCGGCTGCAGATATAAAAGATTCCGCGCACTCTGGGGTAACAGCTGTCGCGTCTGTTTGCGCCGGCGTGCATGCGATCGCGGCAGCGGGCCTCGTGTCGCTCTCGTGGCCGGCAACCACGTTCGTCGCAATTTCACAGCGCCGTATCTCAAGGGCCGATCGCACAATCTTTACACAGCCAGACGCCAACCCTATCCTGTCCCGCGGACAATTCGCGGCGCAGAGTTCGCGGCCATAATTTTCTACAGGTTCAATAACTATGAGTACAAAGTTTCGACAGCTCGCCGTCGCGGCCCTGGCGCTTGCCTCGGCGCCCGCGCTCTGGGCGGAGGAAGATCCCTATCTGTGGCTCGAGGAAGTGGACGGTGAACGGGCCATCGAGTGGGTGAAAGAACAGAATGCCGAGACCCAATCCCGCCTGGCCGGGACCGACCTGTACAAATCCCTCTACGCCGACGCCCTGGCGGCGCTGAGCGCCGAAGACCGGCTGCCGGAAATCACCCAGAAGGGCGACTGGCTGTACGAGAACCACCACAGCAAAGAGAATCCGCGCGGCCTCTACCGCCGTATCCCGGTGGACAAGTTCGACCGCGGCAGCGAGCGGTGGGAAACCGTGCTGGATATCGACGCCCTGTCCCGCGCCGAGGGCAAGAAGTGGGTGCTCAAGGGTATGGACTGTCAGGACGAGGCCCAGACCCGCTGCCTGGTGGCCCTGTCCGCCGGCGGCGGCGACGCGGTGGAGCTGCGCGAGTTCAACGCCCGCGACAAGAAATTCGTCGAGAACGGCTTCTTCTCTCCGATGGCCAAGCAGTCCGCTGTCTGGCTGGACGGCGACCGCCTGCTGATCGCCAGCGCCAGGGGCGAGGACGCCGCGACCGAGTCCGGCTACGCCCGCACCGCCCAACTGTGGCGGCGCGGCGAACCGCTGGCCAAGGCCAAAACGCTGCTGGAAGTGCCGCGGGACTCGGTGTGGCTGACTCCCGCCGCGATCGGCAGCGGTGACAAGCGCACTATCCTCCTGAACGAGGGCCTGGATTTCTGGCATGCCCGCACCTTCGTCTACCGGGGCGGCGAGGTGCTGCCGCTGCAGCTGCCGCAGAGCGCCGCAATCGAAGGCGCCCTGGGCGACGCGCTGGTGGTCAGGCTGAACGAAGACTGGAAGGTCGGCGGCAAGCAGTGGCCGCTCGGCAGCCTGGTGCTGGTCTCCCTGAACTCTCTGCTGAAAGGCGACACCGAGGTTTCCGCCCTGGTCACTCCGAACGAGCGCGAAGTGGTCGAGTCCGTGGCCGTATCCGAAGCCGGCGTGCTGGTGACCATGCTGGACGACGTCAAGGGCCGCGCCTACTTCTACCGCCGCGGCGACAAGGGCTTTGAGAAAACCCCGATCCCGTTTCCCGACAACGGCAAGCTGGCCATCGCCACCTACAGCGATGAAAGCGGCAACGCCTACCTGACCTGGGAAAACTTCATCACGCCGCCGACCCTGTATCGCTACCGCGCCGATGCGGACACGCTGGAGCGCCTGCTGGTGCAGTCCCCGACCTTCGACGGCAGCAAATTCAAGGTAGAGCAGTACTTCGCCGAATCCGCCGACGGCACCCGAGTGCCCTACTTCGCGGTGATGGCGAAGGATATCGAGCTGGACGCCGACAACCCGACCCATATCTTCTCCTACGGCGGCTTCCGCAACGCGCTGCTGCCGTCCTATTCCGGCTCTTACGAACCGCTGAACGGCGCCTACGGCAAGCTGTGGCTCGAGCGCGGCGGCGTCTTTGTGCTGGCGAATATCCGCGGCGGCGCCGAGTATGGCCCCGCCTGGCACGCGGCGGCCCTGCGCGAAAACCGGGTCAAGTCTTTCGAAGACTTCGCCGCGGTGGCGGAAGACCTGATCGCGCGCCGCATCACCCGCCCGCAGCGCCTCAGCATCGAGGGCCGCAGCAACGGCGGCCTGCTTGTGGGCGCGAGCATGACCCGCCGCCCGGACCTGTTCAACGCGGTTATCTGTGGCGTGCCGCTGCTGGATATGAAGCGCTACCACAAGCTGCTGGCCGGCGCCTCCTGGATGGGCGAGTACGGCAACCCGGATACCGACGACTGGAAATTTATCCGGGACTACTCCCCCTACCAGAACCTGAAGGCGGACACCGACTACCCGTCGGTGTTCTTCTTCACCTCCACCCGCGACGACCGCGTACACCCGGGCCACGCCCGCAAGATGGCCGCGCGCATGAAGGCCATGGGCCAGCGGGTGGAATACTTCGAAAACCTGGAAGGCGGCCACAAGGGCAGCGCCACCAACGAGCAGCTGGCGCACCGGGTCGCGCTGATGTACACGCACCTGTGGAAGGCGCTGGAGCACGGCGACGCGCCCCCGGCACTGAGCGCCGCCGGCCGCTAACCCCGCCAGATTGCTCTCGCCCCACCGGGGTGCGGCTGTAAACACACAGCCGTGCCCCGGCCCTCCCCCAACACGTCCCTGCTGGCTTCGGGTGGACCGCTGCCCTGGGCTCTCATCCCTCCGCAGAGAAGCCAGCGGCGCACCGCCGCCCTAGCCTGAACCGGTGCGGCTGCCGCTATAATCGCGGCCATGTCCGAGTTACCTATTCAATCCGCCCTGCCCAAACTGCTGGCCGCCCTCGGCCGGCACGACAATGTCGTGCTGCAGGCCCCGCCCGGCGCCGGCAAGACCACCGCGGTGCCGCTGGCGCTGCTGGACTGCGATTGGCTGGGAGACAAAAACATCATCATGCTGGAGCCGCGGCGGCTGGCGGCGCGGGCCGCGGCCGCGCGTATGGCGGATCTGCTCGGGGAGCCGCTGGGTCAGACCGTCGGCTACCAGATACGCGCCGAGCGCAAAGCCAGCGACAAGACCCGCATACTGGTGGTGACCGAGGGTATCCTGACCCGGCTGCTGCAGTCGGACCCGGAGCTGGCGACCACGGCGCTGGTGATTTTCGACGAATTCCACGAGCGCAATCTGCACGGGGATCTGGCCCTGGCGCTGTGCCTGCAATCCCAGGAGTACCTGCGCGAGGACCTGAAGCTGCTGGTCATGTCCGCAACCCTGGAGACCGAAGCCGTGGCCGAACTGCTCGGCGATGCACCGGTGGTGACCAGCGAGGGGCGCAGTTTCCCGGTGCATGTGCACTATCTGCCGCAACAGCGGCCGCCCCGGCAGCCGGCGGACGACAGGCGCCAGCTGCCGGCGCTGATGGCGCGCAAGATCGCCGAGTGGATGGATGACTACGAGGGCAGCCTGCTCGCCTTCCTGCCCGGCGTCGGCGAGATCAAGCAGGTGGAGGCGCTGCTGCGGGAGCAGCTCGCGGAGCGGAGTGAGATCACCATAGCGCCCCTCTACGGCGACCTGAGCAAAGAGCAACAGGACACCGCCATAGCCCCCGCCCCGCCCGGCCGGCGCAAGATAGTGCTGGCCACCAATGTGGCCGAAACCAGCCTGACCATCGAGGGTATCCGCATGGTCGTGGACTCCGGCTTGATGCGGGAATCCCGCTTTGATCCGAATACCGGCATGAACCGCCTGGTGACCACCAGCATCTCCCAGGCCTCGGCGACCCAGCGCTGTGGCCGCGCCGGGCGTTTGAGCGAGGGGCAGTGCCTGCGGCTGTGGAGCGAGTCCCGCCAGCAGCAGTTGGCCGCAAAGAACACCCCGGAAATACTGCTCAGCGACTCGGCGCCGCTAATGCTGGAACTGGCCCAGTGGGGAGTTACCGATGTCACCGAGCTGCGCTGGCTCGACCTGCCCCCGCCCGGCCCCGTCGCCCAGGCGCAGGAACTGCTGCAACAGCTGGGCGCACTGGACGGTGAAAAACGCATCACCGAGCACGGCAGCGCCATGCTGGCGCTGGGCACCCATCCACGCCTGGCCCATATGATGATTCGCAGCCTGGATCTCGGGCTCGCGCGCGAGGCCTGCCTGCTGGCGGCGCTGCTGTCGGAGCGGGATATCTTCCGCGGCGAGGCGCGCTGGGACAGGGATATCCAAAAACGCATGGCGGTGCTGCTGGGCGAGCGCAAAGACAGCGGCGCCGATCGCGGCGCAATACAGCGCATCCGCCAGCAGGCGAGGATATGGCAGACCCAGCTGCAGAAAAGCCGGCACGCGGCCAGCCCGGGCAGCGCCGGGGCCGCAATCGACGAAACGGATCGCATCGGTGTGCTGGTCGCCCTCGCCTACCCGGACCGCATCGCCCAGAACCGCCACGACCGCGAGCGCCGCTTCCTGCTCGCCAGCGGCCGCGGCGCCCACTTCTCCCACGACGACGAACTGGCACTGGCGGACTATCTGGCGATCGCCGAGCTGGACGGCCAGGGCCGCGATGCGCGCATCCAGCTGGCCGCGCGTATTTCCGAACAGGCGCTGCGAGAAGTCTTTGCCGACCTGATCGAACGGAGTGAGTCGGTGCGCTGGGATGACAGGGCCGGCCGCGCGGTGGCCAGCCTGCGCACCGCCCTCGGGCGCATAGTGCTGGATGAAAGACCGGCAAAGGACATATCCCCGGAACTGCTGAACCGCGCGCTGCTGGACGCGATTCGCCGCAAGGGTCTGGAAATACTGCCCTGGACCCGCGAGGCCGAATCCCTGCGCGCCAGGGTGGAATTCCTGCGCCGCAACCGGGAGCAATTCACCGATCTGCTCGCGGACCTTACACTGCCGGACTGGAGCGACGAGGCGTTGGCCGATTCGCTCGAGGACTGGTTGCTGCCGCACCTCGGCGGCTTCAGCAGACTCGAACAGCTGAAACAGCTGAACCTGCACGCGATTCTGCTCGGCCGGCTGGACTGGCCCAGCCAGCAACAGATAGACACACTGGCGCCCAGCCACATCACGGTACCCAGTGGCTCGCGCATTGCGATCGATTACGGTGAGGAGCCGCCGGTCCTGGCCGTACGCCTGCAGGAGATGTTCGGCCTGGCACAAACACCGGCGATTCTGCAGGGCCGCTACCCGCTGATGATCCACCTCCTCTCCCCGGCCCGGCGGCCGGTGCAGGTGACGCGGGATCTGGCCAGCTTCTGGACCAACACCTACAGGGAGGTGAAGAAGGAACTGCGCATCAAATACCAGAAACATTTCTGGCCGGATGATCCACTGACTGCACCGGCAACCAGCAGAACGAAAAAGCGGATGGATCTGTCCTGATTTCTATCGGTTGGGTAGGAGTTACTAGTTCCAGGGAAAGTTGGTGTCAGATGACAAGAGCCTCAATTACAGCTTTTCTATTGTTGCAGGCAGTTTTTGCCAGTGCCTGCAACAACAATACGATTACTGTCACAGAAATATCAGGAAATGGTATCGATGATGAATCGGGCGAATTCTGTGCAGAATTCACGCTGACGAGGGAAGAGGCTCAAAAATATTTTAATAGCGCCGAGGAGGTTTCCATCAAAGAGATCCACGACGAATACCCCTACCTCCCCTGCTTTGTGACCGGGAAGGCCACTCTCGATCAGAAGATGTGCGAGTGGGAGATTCGAGCCGGGGGAACGAGTCATCTGCGCTGTGGCGGCCAATCTGTACTTATGGCCTGTCGCGACTGCTTACCTAATCCATAAGTCCGTCGGCTACGAGCCCCGGAACCTTTAACCGGCACCTTTAAAGAAAAAGCTCAGCCCCGCAAGCGCGGACTTGTCGTTGCCCCATTCCCGCAACCTTGCTAACGTGCCGGATACCCGTGTTTAACCAGGGAGACGGATCTTGAAACGGATACTCGCGCTCTTTCTTTGCCCGCTGCTGTTTGTCGGCTGCAACCTCGACGAGCTGCCGGACTTCTCTGGGCGAATCCCGATCGACTACCAGCAGGAGATGCGCGATCTGGTCCAGGACATCAGCCGCTACGCGAAGCGCATCGACAAAGACTTTATCATCATCCCGCAAAATGGCGTGGAGCTGGTGACCAGCAACGGCCGCGAGAGCGGGGCGCCGGACAGCGGCTACTTGGGCGCCATCGACGGCCTCGGCCAGGAGTCCCTGTTCTTCGGCCAGGGTGGTGTCGACCAGCCCACGCCACTGGAGGAGCGACAACGCCTGCGCAAGTTCCTGGATATCGGCAAAGACAACGGCAGTGTCGTGCTGATCACGGACTTCGCCGCCATCCAGGCCAATGTGGACGACTCCTATGAGGACAACGAAGATGCGGGCTATATCTCCTTCGCCGCGGACCACGAGGAGCTGGACAATATTCCCAGCTACCCGCCGGAGGTTCACAACCGCAACTTCGACAATATCGTTTTCCTGGACGAGGCGAGCAACTTCCTCAACCTGATCAATCCGCGCCTCTTCTCCACCCGCCAGGAGCTGGTGGACGCCATCGCGGAGACCGATTACGACATCGTCATTATCGACTTCTTCTTCAACGGCGAGGAGTTCACCGCGGAACAGATAGAGCAGCTCAAGGTTAAGGACAACGGAGCCCGCAGGTTGCTGATTGCCTACGTCAGTATCGGGCTGGCTCAGGACAACCGCTTCTACTGGCAATCCTTCTGGCCCACCAACCCGCCGGCCTGGCTGGACGGGGAGGTCCCGGGCATGCCCGGCGATTACTATGTGGAGTACTGGCAGGAGGGCTGGCAGGAGCTGATCTTCGGCAACGACGAATCCTATATGTTCAGGATACTGGATGCGGATTTTGACGGGGCCTTACTGGATAACGTCGATGTGTTCGAGTTTTTCGAAGAAAGGGATAAGTGAACGGCGAAAAACCTACAGCAAATAACTGACGCCGGGTGGCTGTTGCGCATCCGGCGGTGATCCAACAGAAATTAAATGGGCGAACACAAGGTTCGCCCCGAGAAATCCTCTTGTGCGGCCCGGCCGATCAGTAATAGGCCTGGGACTTGTCCGAGTGGTCGGTGATGTCCTTGACGCCGGCCAGCTCCGGAATCTTCTCTTTCAGGGTCTTCTCGACCCCCTCTTTCAGAGTCATGTCCACCATGCCGCAGCCCTGGCAGCCACCGCCGAACTTCAGCACCGCGTACATGTCCTCGGTGACCTCCACCAGACTCACCTGGCCGCCGTGGGCGGCGAGGCCGGGGTTGACCTCGTTGTAGAGCACATAGTTGATGCGGTCCTCGATCGGGCTGTCGTCGGTGATCTTCGGCATGCGCGAATTCGGCGCGCGGATGGTCAACTGGCCGCCCATCTTGTCCGACGAGTAGTCGACCCGCGCCTCGTCCAGGTAGGGCACGCTGCGGCCTTCGAAGTAGGCCTTGAAGCCGTTCATCTCCATCACCACGTCGTCCTCCTGCTCCTCGCCCGGGCGACAGTAGGCGATGCAGGTCTCCGCGTTCGGCGTACCCGGGTTGGAGACGAACATGCGGATGGCGATGCCCTCGCAGTCCTGCTTCTCCAGCAGTTCGCGCAGGTATTCCTGGGCGGATTCCGTGATGGTGACATTCAATTCAGACATAAGCCTTCTCAAATAACCGAGTTTCTTTGTCGGGTATTTTACTCCCAGTTGCGGTCAAGTTAAACCGGCTATTGCCGTTTGCGGGCGCTGTGGGTATCGCCGCGCCCGCAAACGGCTCTGCGGTCATCCGTCTTTCGGCGCCTTGACGAAACCGAGCAGTGTCTCCGCGGCCTCCTCGGAAGACGCCGGGTTCTGCCCGGTAACCAGCTTGCCGTCGACGACCACATAGGGCTGCCAGTCGTCCGCGCTGGAAAAGTTGGCGCCATTGGACTTCAGCATATCCTCGACCAGGAAGGGCACCACCTCGGTCAGCCCCACCGCCGCCTCCTCGGAGTTGGTGAAGCCGGTAACGCTCTTGCCGCGTACCAGCGGCTTGCCGTCGCTCCCCCGGGTGTGGCGGAAAATACCAGGACCGTGGCATACGGCACCGACGGGCTTGTCGGCCGCATGGAATGCCTCGATCAGCGCGATGGAGAGCTTGTCCTCCGCCAGATCCCACAGCGGGCCGTGGCCGCCCGGATAGAAGACGGCATCGTAGTTGTCTGCATCGACCTCGGCGAGCGGCAGGGTGTTTGCCAGCGCTTTTTGTGCGTCTTCGTCTTTGCGGAAGCGCTCTGTGGCTTCTGTCTGGAAGTCCGGCTCGTCACTTTTCGGGTCCAGCGGCGGCTGCCCCCCTTTCGGCGAGGCGAGCGTTATCTCGGCGCCGGCGTCCCTGAAGACGTAGTAAGGCGCGGCGAACTCCTCCAGCCAGAAGCCGGTTTTTCTGCCCGTGTCCCCCAGCTCGTCGTTGGAGGTCAGCACCATCAAAATTTTCATCGTCCGTCTCCTCTGGTCATTTCCAAATCAGTCGTCGGCGCCCACGCGCACCACCAGCTTGCCGAAGTTCCTGCCTTCCAGCAGGCCCATAAACGCCTGCGGCGCCCGCTCCAGCCCCTCGACGACCTCTTCCCGATATTTGATCCGGCCGCTGGCCAGCCACTCGTTCATCTGCGGAAAGAATTCACCGAAGCGGTCCTGGTAATCGAAGACAATAAAGCCCTGGATTTTCAGTCGCTTGACCAGCGCCTGGCCCATCAACAGGCCCATGCGGTCCGGCCCCTCCGGCAGTGACGATGCGTTGTACTGGGACACCAGGCCGCAGACCGGAATGCGCGCAAAATTGTTCAGCAGCGGCAGCACCCCATCGAATACCTTGCCGCCGACATTCTCGAAATAGACGTCGATACCTTCGGGGCAGGCCGCCGCCAATTGCCCGGCGAAATCTTCCGCGCGGTGATCGATACAGGCATCGAAGCCCAGCACCTCCACCGCGTAGCGGCATTTCTCGGTCCCCCCGGCGACACCGACCACGCGGCAGCCTTTGATCTTGCCAATCTGGCCGACGGTCGCGCCCACCGGACCCGTCGCGGCGGCCACCACCAGGGTCTCGCCGGCCTTGGGCTGGCCGATATCCAGCAACCCCATATAGGCAGTGAAGCCGGGCATACCCAGCACTCCGAGAGTGTAGGAAGGATTTTGGGGATTGCTTCCGAGGTTCATCAGCCCGGCGCCATCGGACAGGGCGTAATCCTGCCAGCCGCTGTAGGCGAGCACCCAGTCGCCCTCCCGGTAGTCGGGGTGGCGGGATTCCACCACCCGGCTGACGGTGGCGCCCACCATGGTTTCACCGATCTGCACCGGCTCCGCGTATGAAGGGCCGTCGTTCATACGCCCGCGCATATAGGGGTCCAGCGACAGGTAGACGGTGCGCAGCAGCAGCTGCCCCTGCTCCGGCTTTGGCAGAGGCACTGTCTCCAGGCGGAAGTTTTCGTCGCCGGGCGCCCCTTTGGGACGGGATGCCAGCACTATGCGGCGGTTTTTATCTGTCGGTTGCTTCACGCTCATTCTCCGATTGGGTGGATAGTTCTATATTTGCCCGCCAGTATTAGACCGGTCGTCTATTTATGCGCCATAAAAATGCCCGCCAACTGGCGGGCAGTCACAATCGACTTCAGTTCAGGTCGAGCAGATCGCGGGTGGTGGCCATCGCCTGCGCCATAGCCTCACCGCTGCGATGCAGCTTGGCCAGCAGGCTGGCGCCGAGCCACAGTTGGTAGAGCGTCGAGGCGCTCTCGCGGGCGTCCAGATGCGGCGGCAGCGAACCATCCGCCCTGCCCGCCTCGATGCACTCGGCGAGGCGCGCGATAATCCGCTCTGTACCGTCGCGCAGTGTCAGGCGCATCGGCTCGGACAGGTCGGCGACCTCCGCGCTCAGCTTCACCACCAGACACTTCTGCCCGTCACAGGGCTCGCAGTAGCCCTTCAGCCACTCCTGCCAGTAGCGCATCAGGTTTTCACCGGCGCTGCGACCCCCGGCGGAAAAGCACAGATCCATGCCCTGCAGATACTTGCGGAAGTAGTCCTCCAGCAGCGCCTGGCCGTACTGCTCCTTCGACTTGAAATAGTGATAGAAGGAGCCTTTGGGGACACCGGCGGTATTCAGCAACTCGCTCAGGCCGACACCGGAGAAGCCCTTGACGGACATAATCCGGTGGCCGGTATCGAGCAGATGCTGGCGTGTATCTTCATAGCTGGGCTTCATGGCGCTTAGCCTATCCGATACTAGACCGGTCGTCTAGATCAATCGGTTTCGGTCGTATTCCACCCGGCAATACAGGCCGGCGCGGGGCTATTTCGGGAGCGCCTCCGGATAGATATGGGCCAGGATAAGCAGCCACAGCAGCAGAGTGATTACCGAGGCGGCGGAACTCGCCGATATGATGACGGCAACCCGCGACGGGTGCTGCCGATATCTGTTGGCCAGTACGAAGGTGGACTTGCCGACTGGCACCGCGGCACAGACCACTGCCGAGACCGCCATGATCGGGGGCAGGCGGACGAGGAAAGCCAGCAGCAGCACCAGCAGCGGTAACAGGATCAGCTTCACCAGCGAAATACCGGCGATCGCACGGAACTCCCTGCCGAAGTCTTTGAACCTGATCGACAGGCCGATGGCAAAAAGCGCGCACGGAGTCACCGCGGCCCCCAACAGGCTCAAATACTGTTTGGCAGCGGCGGGCAGCGGCCAACCGGTAGCGGCGTAGGCAATCCCCGCAAAAGTCGACAGAATCACCGGATTCAACAGCGCGTGCCGCACGCCGGACAGAGCACCGAAACCCGATTCCGACGCCGCCGATTGCGCCCTTTCCAGCAGGACCGTCGCGACGAGAAGAACGAAGATCAGCACTACTGTCGCAATGGCCGCGGGCAGTACGGCCTTGTGGCCAAACACCGAGTGCAGCAGCGGCAGCGCGACGAAAGCCGTATTCGAGTAAATCGCCATCATAGACAGCATGGTCGCATCGCTCAGTGAATGATGCCGCCAGCGCCGCGCGTATATGAATACGGCGACAAAGAGAATCGCCACCGCCCCACCGAAACAAACATAGAAACCCGGATCGAGCAGCCTCGCCATCGACTCCTCGGCAAGGATCGAGAACAGCAGCGCCGGAATTGCGACCCAGAACGCAAACTGAATCAGCAAATCGGCCGCGCCGTCCGGCAGAACCCTGAAGCGGGCGAACACAATACCGGTGACAATGATCGCGAATATGGGGAATAAGAGCCCGAGAATTTCCATCGACGCACTACTCCCGATTACTTGTCCGGATCCGGCACACAGCGACGACCGACTGCCAGCGGGCATCGGTCACCCTTGCAATGGATTCAAAATAGTGCGTGAAACCGGGCCCGGCCAGCCGATTGTGCTAAGATTGCCGCCCTCTCGCCTCCGGCCGTTAAATAGGAAGTGTCCATGTCCCAGCAGTCCCGCAGTCAACGCCTCCAACAGCTAGAAGCCGCGCTGAATGAGCGCATCCTGATCCTGGACGGTGCCATGGGCACCATGATCCAGCGGGAGAAGCTGCGGGAAGCGGACTACCGCGGGAAGCGCTTTGCCGATTTCCACCGGGATCTGAAAGGCAACAACGACCTGCTGAGCCTGACCCGGCCCGAGCTGATCGAGCGCATTCACCGGGACTATCTCGCCGCCGGCGCCGATATCATCGAGACCAACACCTTCAATGCGACCCGCCTGTCCCAGTCCGACTACGACATGGAGGACCTGGTGCCGGAGCTGAACCGGGTCTCCGCCGAGGTGGCGCGGCGCGCGGCGGATGCGCTGTCGACGCCGGACAGGCCGCGCTTCGTCGCCGGCGTCATTGGCCCCACCTCGCGCACCGCGAGCATCTCACCGGACGTGAACGACCCCGGTGCGCGCAATGTGACCTTCGATGAGCTGGTGCAGAACTATGTCGAGGCCGGCCGCGCGCTGATCGAGGGCGGCTCCGACCTGATTCTGATCGAGACCATCTTCGACACCCTGAACGCCAAGGCGGCCATCTACGCGCTGCAGCAGCTGTTCGAGGAACTGGGTTTCGAATTGCCGATCATGATCTCCGGCACCATCACCGATGCCTCCGGCCGCACCCTGTCCGGCCAGACCACCGAGGCCTTCTACTACTCGGTGGCCCACGCCAAGCCTTTGAGCGTCGGCCTCAACTGCGCCCTCGGCGCCACCGAGCTGCGCCCCTATATCGAGGCGCTGTCCGGCGTCTGTGCCGAACACGTGTCCGCGCACCCGAACGCCGGCCTGCCGAACGAGTTCGGCGAGTACGACGAGACACCGGAAGAGACAGCCGCGATCGTGGCCGAGTTCGCGCGCAGCGGCTTTATCAATATCCTCGGCGGCTGCTGCGGCACCACGCCGGAGCACATCCGCGCTATCGCCGACGCGGTCGCCGATATAGCGCCGCGCAAACTGCCCGAGATCAAACCGGCCCTGCGCCTTGCCGGCCTGGAGCCCTTCGTCGTCGACGAAAACTCCCTGTTCGTCAACGTCGGCGAGCGCTGCAACGTGACCGGTTCGGCGCGCTTCAAGCGCCTTATCCTCGAGGAGGACTACGACACCGCACTGCAGGTGGCCGCCGCCCAGGTGGAGGACGGGGCCCAGGTGATCGACTTCAATATGGACGAGGCGATGCTGGATTCCGTCGCCGCGATGCGCCGCTTCCTGAATCTGGCCGCCACCGAGCCGGATATCGCCCGGGTGCCCTTTATGGTGGACTCCTCCAAGTGGGAGGTGATCGAGGCAGGCCTGCAGTGCATTCAGGGCAAGCCGATCGTCAACTCCATCAGCCTGAAGGAAGGTGAAGCCGATTTTATCGACAAGGCGCGCCTGTGCCTGCGCTATGGTGCCGCGGTGGTGGTCATGGCCTTCGACGAGCAGGGCCAGGCGGACACCTTCGAGCGCAAGATAGAGATCTGCAAGCGCAGCTACGACATACTCGTCGACAAGGTCGGCTTCGCGCCGAACGATATTATCTTCGACCCGAATATCTTCGCCGTCGCCACCGGTATCGAGGAGCACAACAACTACGCGGTGGACTTTATCGAGGCGACCCGCTGGATCCGCGAGAACCTGCCCGGCGCCAACGTGTCCGGCGGCGTATCCAATGTGTCCTTCTCCTTCCGCGGCAACAACCCGGTGCGCGAGGCCATCCACTCGGTGTTCCTGTTCCACGCGATCAGGGCCGGGTTGAATATGGGTATCGTCAACGCCGGTATGCTGGAGGTCTACGACGAGCTGCCGGCAGAACTGCGCGAAAAAGTCGAGGACGTGATCCTGAACCGCAGCCCGGACGCCACCGAGGCGCTGCTGGATATCGCGGAGAAATACCGCGGCGAAGGCGGCGGCCAGGCGCGCAAGGAGGATCTCAGCTGGCGCCAGCTGCCGGTGAACAAGCGCCTGGAGTACGCGCTGGTCAAGGGCATCAACAACTATATCGAGGAAGACACCGAGGCCGCCCGCGCCCAGGCGGCGCGGCCGCTGGACGTGATCGAGGGCCCGCTGATGGACGGCATGAACGTGGTCGGCGACCTGTTCGGCGCCGGCAAGATGTTCCTGCCCCAGGTGGTCAAATCCGCGCGCGTGATGAAACAGGCGGTGGCCTACCTGCAGCCCTATATCGAGGCGGAGAAGACCGCGGAAAGCAAGCCCAACGGCCGCATCCTGATGGCCACGGTCAAAGGCGATGTGCACGATATCGGCAAGAATATCGTCGGCGTGGTGCTGGCCTGCAACAACTACGAGGTGATCGACCTGGGCGTGATGGTGCCGGCGGAGACGATTCTGCAGACGGCAAAGGAAAAGCAGTGCGATATCATCGGCCTGTCCGGCCTGATCACCCCGTCCCTGGACGAGATGGTGCACGTGGCTGCGGAAATGGAGCGCCAGGAATTCGATATACCGCTGCTGATCGGCGGCGCCACCACCTCCAAGGCGCACACGGCGGTCAAGATCGACCCGCAGTACAGGCGCAGCCAGACCGTCTACGTGGCCGACGCCTCCCGCGCGGTGGGCGTGGCCAGCAGTCTGATTTCCGACGAGCTGCGCCCGGCCTTCATCAAGAATATCCGCGAGGAATACGAAAAGGTGCGCAACCGCACCGCCAACCGCAAACGCAACGACAAGCGGCTGAGCTACGAAGAGGCCCTGGCCGCGGCACCGCAATTCGACTGGGACAATTACATCGCCGCGGTACCGAACAAGCCCGGTGTGACCGTCATCGACGACTTCCCGCTGGAAAAGCTCGTCGACACCATCGACTGGACGCCCTTCTTCATCTCCTGGGACCTGGCCGGCAAGTTCCCGGCGATACTGAACGATGAGGTGGTCGGCGAGGCGGCCACCGATCTGTACAAAAACGCGCAGCTGATGCTGCAGCAGATCATCGACAAAAAGCTGCTGAAGGCCCGCGCCGTCTTCGGCCTCTGGCCGGCCAACAGTGACGGCGATGACATCATCGTCTACAAAGACGAGAGTCGCAGCGAGGAGCTGGCGCGGCTGCACCATATGCGCCAGCAGGTGCAAAAGCGCGGCGGCGACGGCCAGTGCAGATCGCTGGCGGACTTCGTCGCCCCGGTGGGCTCCGGCGTGGCTGACTATGTCGGCGGCTTCGCGGTGACCACAGGCCACGGCGCGGACGAACTGGCCGCGGAGTACGAGGCCAAACACGACGACTACAGCGCGATTATGGTCAAGGCGCTGGCGGACCGGCTGGCAGAATCCTTCGCCGAGTATCTGCACAAACAGGTGCGCGTGGACTACTGGGGCTATGCGCCGGACGAAAGGCTCAGCAACGAGGAGCTGATCAAGGAGGCCTACCGCGGCATACGCCCCGCCCCCGGCTACCCCGCCTGCCCGGATCACACCGAGAAGGCGACCCTGTTCAAATTGCTGGACGCGGAGCGCAACGCCGGCGTCCGCCTGACCGAGCACTTCGCAATGCTGCCGGCGGCATCGGTCAGCGGCTGGTACTTCGCCCACCCCGAAGCCAAGTATTTCAACGTGGGCAAGATAGGCCGCGACCAGCTCGCGAGCCTGGCCCGGCGCAAAGGCGTCAGCGAACAGGAGCTGGAGCGCTGGCTGCGCCCGAATCTGGAAGACTGATACTGGCGATGCGCCAGCAACAGACCGAAGCCTGTAGGAGCCTGCTTGCAGTCGAACTACTCTGAGCCATTCGCCTGCAAGCAGGCTCCTACGGACAAATTGCGAGGACCCCGACATGGACAGTGAGCAACCAAAGAAGCCCTCCTTCGGCCAAGTGGTGCTGAGCACCCTGGCCGCGGCCATCGGTGTGCAGAGCAACAGAAACCGCGAGCGGGATTTCAAAGGCGGCAGCATCAAGACCTATATCGCCGCCGGGATTATCTTTACCGCGCTGTTCGTGCTGACGCTGGTGCTGGTGGTAAAGACAGTGCTCGGCAATATGGGCTGATCTTCAGGGCAGTCCCTACCTCGATCGCGGCCCGACAGCATAGCGTCCGCCGTACGGCACCATTGGAAAACGGGGAATATAGAAAAAAGGGGGAACCCGCCCGGCACCGCTCTGCTCCGGGCCCGGGGAGGATTACTGGGAAGCGACCCAGTAAACGCAGGTCACAACAAAAATGGCCACCAGAGCCACTGCGGCGAAGGCATCCGCCACATTGTCTTCTTCATTGGATACAACTACTTTTTCATTCATCGAAATACTCCGATTACCAATTATTGTTATTGACTGTAGTTGGACCGCTTCAGAACGGTCAGTCAAGTAGAGCAAATCCCCGCCGGTGGCGCAAGCGGCGCCCGCACGGCAATTCCGGACCACTTATAACCATTGGTTACAGATATAGCGAAAAATATTGTTATTTTTTGCATAAGCGCACTGGTATGTTATCCGCCACCGGAGACACTGCGGGGCCCGCCCCTTTGTCCCTGATTTCCTACAGAGTGCGCAAAAAGGCAATGGAATCAAGCAGTTATGTATCGATATGACGACCGGGACCGCGCCATCATCGGCGACCGCGTGGCCCAGTTCCGCGGCCAGACGGAACGCTACCTGGCCGGCGAGCTGAGCGAGGAAGAGTTTCTGCCGCTGCGCCTGCAAAACGGCCTCTATATCCAGCGGCTGGCGCCGATGCTGCGTATCGCCGTGCCCTACGGTCTGCTGAACAGCACTCAGCTGCGGCGCCTGGCGCGCATCACCCGCGACTACGACAAGGGCTACGCCCACTTCACCACCCGCCAGAATCTGCAGCTCAACTGGCCGCAACTGGAGGACGTGCCGGACATTCTGGCCGAGCTGGCGGAAGTGGAGATGCACGCGGTACAGACCAGCGGCAACTGCATCCGCAACACCACCTCGGACCCCTACGCCGGCGTGGCCCGCGACGAGATCGCCGACCCGCGCCCCTATTGCGAACTGATCCGCCAGTGGTCCACCTTTCACCCCGAGTTCGCCTTCCTGCCGCGCAAGTTCAAGATTGCGGTCAACGGCGCCGAGGCGGACCGCGCCGCGCTGCGCGTACACGACATCGCGGTGCAGATAGTGAAGCGCGGCGGTGAGATCGGCTACCAGATCTATGTCGGCGGCGGCCTCGGGCGCACACCGGTGATCGCCGAACTGATCCGCGACTTCCTGCCCGAGGAGGACCTGCTGTCCTACCTGGAAGCCATAGTGCGCATCTACAACCAGCTGGGTCGCCGCGACAACAAGTACAAGGCGCGCATCAAGATACTGGTGAAGGCGCTCGGCGCCGAGGAGTTCGCCCGCCGCGTGGAAAGGGAGTGGGAACAGATCAAAGACGGCGCCGAGAAGCTGACCCCGGAGGCGCTGGCCTGGGCCAAATCCTTCTTTACCGAGCCCGAATACGAGACCTTCGACGGCGCCGCCAGCGACGCGGCCCTCGAAGCCCAGGCGGCCCGCGACAAGGCCTTCGCGCGCTGGCTGGAGCGCAACAGCTTCCCGCACCGGGTGCCCGGCTACCGCGCGATCAAGCTGTCCACCAAGCCCACCGGCGTGCCCCCGGGCGATGTCACCGACCGCCAGTTGGAGGCCATCGCCGACCTGGCCGACGAGTTCAGCTTCGGCGAGGCCCGCGTCACCCACGACCAGAATGTGGTGCTGGCGGACGTGCGCCAGGACCGCCTCTACGAACTCTGGCAGCAGGCGCGTACACACGGCTTCGCCACACCCAATATCGGCACCCTGACCGATATGATCTGCTGCCCCGGCGGCGACTACTGTTCACTCGCCAACGCCAAGTCCATCCCGGTGGCGGAGGCGATACAGCGCAAATTCGACGACCTGGACTACCTCTACGACCTGGGCGACCTGAACCTGAATATCTCCGGCTGTATGAACGCCTGCGGCCACCACCACGTGGGCCATATCGGTATTCTCGGCGTGGACAAGAAGGGTGAGGAGTTCTACCAGGTGCAACTGGGCGGCAGCTCGTCGGAGAACGCCAGCCTGGCCAAGGTGCTCGGGCCCAGCTTCTCCCGCGCCGAGGTGCCGGAGGTGATCGGCAAGATCCTCGATCTGTACGTCGAACGGCGCCGGCCGGAGGAGCCCTTTATCGACACCTACCACCGCATCGGTCTGCAGCCCTTCAAGGAGCGCGTTTATGCCAAAGCCAGCTAATCCCGGGCCGCAGCCGGCCAACCCCGCGGAACTGATTATCGACGGCGCTATTGTCGCCAACGAGTGGCGGCTGCTGCCGCAGACCGACGAGGAAACGCAGATCAGCGCCGAATCCCTCGCAGCCGGCAAGGTGATACTGCCCTACGCGCTCTGGAAGAGCCTGAAGGGCAGCCTCGCCGGCCGCAGGGCCGAAATCGGCGTCTGGCTCGACAGCGACGAGACGGCGGACCTGATCGGCAAGGCGGCGAAAGGGCTGCCGCTGATCGCGGTACACTTCCCGGCCTTCGCCGACGGCCGCGGCTTCACCGCCGGCCGCCTGCTGCGCGAGCGCTACGGTTTCGACGGCGAACTGCGCGCGGTGGGCGCCTTTATGCGCGACCAGCTCACCTATTTGCGCCGCTGCGGCTTCAACGCCTTCGCCTACGAGGGCGAGCAGCCCCTGGCCGGCCTGCTGGACTCGCTGCACGACTTCAGCGACAGCTACCAGGCTGCCGTGGACCAGCCGCTGCCGCTGTTCCGCCGCCGCGGTCTCGCGTAACAAGCCCCCGCCATCGCGGCGCAGAGCGGAGCCCGAATTCCCCGGGCCCCGGTGCCGGGGTGACGGGCCATTGAAGTGCCCGGCCCCCCTTGGGGCTGGATTTCCCCCCGCCAAAACGTCAATATGCCCGCCGTAAACGAATGGCGGCGGGCCGCTCCTGTTTCAGGTTCAGGCGATTGCCAGGTGCCCCGCCCCGAGGACCAGCGAGAGCGCAGATAAACGATGACAGTAAAAGTCGAAACCGTAGACAGCCTATTGAAATCCAGCGGCCGCGAGGGCAGCAAGACCCGGGTGCAGGGCTGGATCAGAACCCGCCGCGACTCCAAGGCCGGCCTTTCCTTCCTGGCCGTGCACGACGGCAGCTGCTTCGATCCGATCCAGGTGGTGGTCGAAGCGGATCTCCACAACTACCAGTCCGAGGTGCTGCGCCTGACCACCGGCTGCTCAGTGGAGATAGAGGGCACACTCAAGGCGTCCGAGGGCAAGGGCCAGGCCATCGAGCTGCTGGCCAGCGAGGTGCATGTGGTCGGCTGGGTCGAGGATCCGGACACCTACCCCATGTCGCCGAAGCGCCACACGATGGAGCATTTGCGCGAGCACGCACACCTGCGCCCGCGCACCAATGTCAGCGGCGCCGTGGCGCGGGTGCGCAACTGTATCGCCCAGGCCATCCACCGCTTCTTCCACGAGCAGGGCTTCAACTGGGTGCACACGCCGATCCTGACCGCATCCGACTGCGAGGGTGCCGGCGAGATGTTCCGGGTCAGCACGCTCGACCTGGAAAACCTGCCGCGCACCGACAAGGGTGATATCGATTTCAGCAAGGACTTCTTCGGCGAGGAGAGCTTCCTGACCGTATCCGGCCAGCTGAACGTGGAGAGTTACTGCCTGGCGATGTCCAAGGTCTATACCTTCGGGCCGACTTTCCGCGCGGAAAACTCCAACACCACCCGCCACCTGGCGGAGTTCTGGATGGTGGAACCGGAAGTCGCCTTCGCCGACCTGGCGGATATCGCCGACCTGTCCGAGGAGATGCTGAAATACGTCTTCAAGGCGGTGCTGGAAGAGCGCGCCGACGATATGGCCTTCTTCGCCCAGCGCATCGACAAGGAGGCCATCTCGCGCCTGGAGAACATCATCGAAAACGACTTCGCGCGCATCAACTATTCCGACGCGATCGAGATTCTCGAGCAGTGCAAAGAGAAGTTCGAGTTCCCGGTATCCTGGGGCATAGACCTGGCCTCCGAGCACGAGCGCTACCTGGCCGAGCAGCACTTCAAGAAGCCTGTGATCGTCATGAACTACCCGAAGGATATCAAGGCCTTCTATATGCGCATGAACGACGACGGCAAAACCGTGGCAGCCATGGACGTGCTGGCGCCGGGCATCGGCGAGATTATCGGCGGCTCCCAGCGCGAAGAGCGCCTGGAGAAGCTGGACGAGCGCATGGACGAGATGAACATTCCCAAGGACCACCTCTACTGGTACCGCGACCTGCGCCGCTATGGCACAGTGCCCCACGCCGGCTTCGGCCTCGGCTTCGACCGCATCGTGGCCTATGTGACCGGCATGGGCAATATCCGCGATGTGATTCCATTTCCGCGCACGCCGAAAAATATCGCCTTTTAATAAAAAGCCCCGCGCTGCGGGGCTTTTTGGTTTCCCCGCAGAAATCTCTGAAGAAATTCGGCGAGAACTATTGGCCGCGGTTGCCAAACACGACCATGGCCACGATCAGCAGTATCCACAGCAGCACCAGAAACCACTGCACGGATTGGCCTGCGCCATCTGCCGAGGGCTTTTGGGCCTGTGCGCTTTTTGGTTGGATTTTTTTCAGATCGAAGGTATGCCGGGTCAGCTCCTCGCCCTGATACACGAGCGCTTCCCGCGCCCCGGCTGCGAGCGCCAGCTCGCGGAAGGCGCGCGCTTCAATTTCGGTCAGGCCGCCCTGGTTTTTCTCCATCGGCTGTATCACCACCAGCGGCGACGGCGAGAGCAGCTTGTCGCCGGTGAGCTTGCGAAAAACATGCTGCAGTAGTTTTGCCCCGGCGGCGAAGTCGTTGATCAGCGAGCGGGGGTGCGAGAAGGGATTGACGATCTCGATATCCCGGCCGGAAACGGACGAGGCGCGGTTGCCCACCGCGACCACGGTGGGCCGCCCCTTCCCCGCCTCCAGCGCAACCAGCGGGGATTCGTCGAAAATCTCCCCGCTTTCGATATTGGTCACGCGAATGCGCTTTTCCCAGACCTGCACGTACAGGGTGCTTCCCAGGCTGGAAACGAGTTTGTTGAGCATACGGAACTCCCTGTTCGAGCCGCCCCGAGACGCGCCAGCGCGCTGTCAGACGATTTCCTGTTCCCGCAGCGCGCGTATCTCGTCGTCGCTCTTTCCCAGCAGCTCGCGCAGCACCTGTTCGGTGTGCTGGCCGAGCACCGGCGGTGCCCGATCATACTCCAGCGCCGTCTCGGAGAAGAGCACCGGGTTGCGCACGGTTTTTACCTTACCCGCGACGGGGTGATCCTGCTGCAGCACCATTCCCCTGGCCTGAACCTGGGGGTCGGCAAACACCTGGTCGAGGTTGTTGATGGGGCCGCAGGGCACATGGGCGTCGCTGAGTTTCTCCAGCCACCAGGCGGAGTCCTGCTTGCGCGTGGCCGCCTCGATCAGCGGCATCAGCTCTTCGCGCGCCAGAACCCGCGCGGCATTGGTGGCATAGGCGGGGTTCTCGGCCAGTCCGTCGATACCGGCGATGTGACAGAAGCGCTTGAACTGTTCGTCATTGCCGACCGCGAGCATAAAGTAGCCGTCCCTGGAGGGCACCGCCTGGTAGGGCACGATATTCGGGTGGCCGGTGCCCTGGCGGGTCGGGTTGTTGCCGGAGGTCAGATAGTTCTGCGCCTGGTTGGCGAGCCAGGCCACCTGGGTATCCAGCAGGGCCAGGTCGATATGCTGCCCCACGCCCGTCTGCTGGCGGTGAATCACCGCCGCCAGCACCGCAGACACGGCGTACATGCCGGTCATCAGATCGGCCACCGCCACGCCGACCTTCTGCGGGCCGGCGCCCGGCTGCCCTTCCGGCACGCCGGTGATACTCATCAGACCGCCCATGCCCTGGATCATCGCGTCGTAGCCGGCGCGGTTCTTGTAGGGGCCTGTCTGGCCGAAGCCGGTGATGGAGCAGTAGATGATGCGGGGATTGACCGCCTTGATGGAATCGTAGTCCAGGCCGTATTTCTTCAGCCCGCCCACCTTGTAGTTTTCCAGCAGGATGTCGCAGCGCTCGGCCAGTGCCTTGATCAGCTGCTGGCCCGCCTCGGTGGTGATATCCACGGTGACGGATTTCTTGCCGCGGTTGGCGCTGAGGTAATAGGCGGCGTCGGCGGTATCGGCGCCCTCGGCGTCTTTCAGGTAGGGAGGGCCCCAGTGGCGGGTGTCGTCGCCGCGCTGCGGCCGCTCTATCTTGATGACCTCGGCACCGAAATCGGCGAGCACCTGGCTGGCCCAGGGGCCGGCCAGGACCCGGCTGAGATCGAGAACTTTCAAATGTGCTAGCGGACCTGCCATAACTTCCTCGTCTTGTTGGTCACAGCAAAAATTTGCCGCAGCCTACCAGATTTGGCCGATCGCCGCCCGGCTTGGATACGCCGCGCTATGCCCGTAAACTGGCGGCGACAATAAAAAATAAGGAGTGCAACTATGGCCGCAGCAGAAGCGCGCAAATTCGAGTCTTTTCGCGATTTTTACCCCTTCTACCTGCAGGAGCACCGCAACCCGACCTGCCGCCGACTGCACTTTTTCGGCACCCTGCTGGTCATCCTGCTGGTTGCCGCGGCGCTGATCGGCGGCGACTACCGGCTGTTCGCCGCCGTGCCCGTCGCCGGCTACGGCTTCGCCTGGGTCGGGCACTTCTTTTTCGAGCACAACAGGCCCGCCACCTTCAAGAATCCCTTCTACAGCCTGTGGGGGGATTTCGTGATGTTCAAGGACATACTGCTGGGCAGGCTTAAGTGGTAATCGACCGCTCGCGACCGGCGGCTCCGGCAGCGGCCGTCTCGAAACCGCCCTCTATGCATTCCGCCGCAGGCCGTATTTGCGCAGTTTGTTCGCCACCGCCGTGTGTGAGATACCGAGGCGCTTGGCCAGCTCCCGGGTGGAGCCCTGAGCGGCGGCCAGGTCGCTGAGCAGCGCCCTTTCCAGTTGCTCCATGATTTCCCGGTAGGTCAACCCGCGGCTCCAGTCGCGCCAAGGCAGCCGCGCGCACAGGGCCAGATCCGGCAGGTCCGCAAGTTCGATTTCCGCCGCGCCGCGCGCGCGGCTGCGGCGCGCCGCCGCGCGCAAATAGTCGCCGAAACCATTGAAATTGTCCGGCCAGTCATGCCGCTTGAGCAGCGCCAGCACCTCATCCCGCAGTGGCGGCGGAGCCTCCCCGGCAAATTCCTGGCGCAGCAGGGCCGTCGCGAAGCGGTCCAGCGCAGGGCGCATGCCTCTCAGCGGCGGCAGCGACAGCGCCAGCGACGAGAAGACCTGCGCCAGTGCCGGCTCCAGCCGCTCGACATCGCCACAGGTGCCGACCAGCCTCAGCTGCGGCGGCAACTCCCGCAGCTCGCGCACCAGCGCCAACTGCGCCGGAGCGGACAGGCGGTGCAGATCTTCGACAATCAATGTGCCCGCCGGGCGCGGCCGCGCGGGCAGCGATACTCTGCCGCCGTTCGGCACACAGCGGTGGCAGTCGCCGGTGGCCGCCTGCGGTGACAGATAGTGCAGCCCGGCGGCGAAGGTGCTCTTGCCGCTGCCCCGCTCGCCGGAGATCAGCAGCGGCGCACTCAGGGCGGCCAGCTCCTGCAGCTGCAGGCAACTCTCGCGGCGGCGGTCGAAATCCCACAGCGGCAGCGGTCGCGGCAGATCGCCCAGCGACTGATCCGAATCCCAGCGCTGCAGCGTCAGCACGGCGCCGGCCAGGGAGTCCACCGCGCCGGGGCCGCCGCGTCCCTCCGCCAGCGCGATCGGTGACCACTCCATACGATAGGCGCGGCCGCGCACCGTCACCGGCAGGCCGTAGCGCGGTACCGCAAAGTCCCGCAACAGCTCCGCCACCTGCATCAGCGGCAGAAAGCGCTGAAGCTGCAGGCCCGGCACCTTATCCAGACTGACGCCGAAGGCCCGCGCCGCGGCCAGATTGGCGGCCACCACCCGCCCCTCCCGGTCCACCGACAGCACCGGGTCGGCCACATGGCGCAGCAGGGTGTCCAGTTCGAAGTGGCGCCGCTCGGACGGGATCAGCGCGATGCGCCGCACCCGCTGCACGCCCGGCACCCTGAGCAGGGACTTCTCGATGGTCTGGTACTGGGTGGCGAGCATGCTCGGCGCCGACAGGTAGACCTTGTCCCCACTGTCACCGCCCAGCTCGCCCGACGTCACGTTTATTCGGTATTCGCCGAAGATCTGCATTATTTCATGCAATATGCCGACACGGTTGGCGCAGGTTATTTCGACTCGCACGGTCCACCTGTAAAAATAAGTTTACAGAAAGTGTAGCGCCGGCGCGGCGAGCGCTTCAAGAGAGGGACTCCCGCCCTCCCCGGCCGCGGCTCCGCTGACTAAAAATAGGGGACACAGATAACAACAACCACAGAGCGGCGATCCGGTACCGGCCCGGCGGGGTCGGCCGACAGGCCGCGGGAGCAGACTCATGAAGCAAGATGCCAAGAAAGCAGGGAAAAAGCCCAGCAAATACGTCGCGCGCAAGCCGGACGAGCGGGGTTTTATCCACTATTCCGACCTGGAGCACCAGACCTGGCAGCGGCTGATCGAACGCCAACTGAAAGTGGTGCCCGGGCGCGCCTGCGACGAATACTTGCACGGCCTGGAACTGCTGGACCTGCCCCGCGACCGCATTCCGCAGCTGCACGAGATCAGCGACGTGTTGCGCCGCGAAACCGGCTGGGAGGTGGCCCGGGTACCGGCGCTGATCGGCTTCGAGACCTTCTTCGGGCTGCTCGCAGAGCGCAAGTTCCCGGTGGCGACCTTTATCCGCACCCCGGAGGAGTTCGACTACCTGCAGGAGCCGGATATCTTCCACGAGATCTTCGGCCACTGTGCCATGCTGACCAACCCATCCTTCGCCAACTTCACGCAGAAGTACGGCGAGCTGGGCCTGAACGCGAGCCCCAAAGAGCGCGCCTATCTGGCCCGCCTCTACTGGTTCACGGTGGAATTCGGCCTGATCAACACCAAGGACGGCCTGCGCATCTACGGCGGCGGTATCCTGTCGTCGCCGAAGGAGACGATGTACGCACTGAGCGGCGAGCCCGAACGCTACGACTTCGATGTGCTGGACGCGCTGCGCACCCCCTACCGCATCGATATAGTGCAGCCGATCTACTATGTGCTCGACGACCTGCAGCAGCTGCAGCAACTGACCGAGATTGACCTGATGGCCAAGGTGCACCAAGCCATGGAACTGGGCCTGTTCGAACCGCGCTTCCCGCCGAAGGACGCGGCCTAAGCCCCCGCCTGCAGGAGCGGCCCCGGGCCGCTCCTACATCCACCGCCAACCACTCGCACTGAAATATTTCGCTACCAACACGATCAATCGGAGCCTATCGTTACATCGGTGGGTGCGGTGTGAGCCCAACCATCCCCGAAAGGCGGATAACTCCACTACACTCAATCCATGGGACCACCGAAAGAGGTAGCCGCGCCAGTGACGGCGCCCGACTTGTCGCTCAGGGATACACGGCCCCGAAGTTGACGGAGCTTTGTAGAATTATGTCTTCACTCGACGCGATTGATCGACAACTGCTTGCCATCTTGCAGTCGGATGTCAGCCTCTCCATCGAAGAGCTGGCAGAGCGCGTGGGCCTGACCAAAACCCCCTGCTGGCGCCGCGTACAGAAGCTGGAAAAGAGCGGCATTATCCGTCGCAAGGTGGCACTGCTGAACGCCGAGATTCTGGGGCTGCCGGTTTCGGTCTTCGCCCAGGTCAAGACGGACCAGCACACCCCCGAGTGGGCCGATGCGTTTGCCGCCCATATGGCGGAGCTGCCCGAGGTGGTGGACTGCTACCGCATGGCCGGCGACTACGACTACCTGCTCCGCATAGTGGTCAGCGATATCGCCGCCTACGATCGCTTCTACAAGGAGTTGATCCGCCGCGTGGGTATCAGCGATATCATCTCCAACTTTGCGCTGGAGCAGATCAAGAGCACTACCGAGCTGCCGATACCGCCCGGCGAGTAACGCCCCTGCTCTCCTGTAGGAGCGGGCGGGGGGGTGGAGCCAGCGCACTTAAACAACCAAAAAACAACCCAGACCCCCAAACCCCCCCCCCCCCCCCCCCCCGCCCCTACCGCACCATTGGGGCCTCCGGAATCCCCCCCGCTGTTCCAGCCGTACCAACATCTATGGATAATGGAGCTCATTGCCCAACACGCAAGGATGTCCAGTGGCGGAACACTCTCTCTTCCAGTCCTTTTTCCTGATCTTTAGCGGCGCGGCCATAGTCGCGTCCCTGGCACTGTTCGGACGCCAGCCGCTACTGGTGGCCTATATCGCCCTCGGCGTACTGCTCGGCCCGTCCGGCCTCGCAGTGGTGGACAATGTGCAGCTGCTGGCGGAGATGTCCAGCGTCGGCATCATCTTCCTGTTGTTCCTGCTCGGCCTCGATATGCAGCCGCAGGCGCTGCTCTCGGTGCTGCGCAAGGCCACCTTCGTCGGCATTATCAGCTGTGTGCTTTTTCTCGGCCTGGGTTTCGGTATCGGGCGGCTGTTCGGCTTTACCGACACCGAATCCTGGGTGATCGGCATGGCGCTGATGTTTTCCAGCACCATCATCGGTATCAAGCTGCTGCCCACCACGGTGCTGCACCACAAGCACCTGGGTGAAATGATGGTGGGCCTGCTGCTGTTTCAGGACTTTGTCGCCATCGCCTGCCTGATGATCCTGATCTCCGGCAGCACCGGCGAGATGGACCTGGCGCAGCTGGGCCTGTCCTTTGCCGCCCTGCCCCTGCTGGTATTCTTCGCCTGGGTGGTGGTGAAGTACCTGCTGCTGCCGCTGTTCACCCGCTTCGACCGCTTTCACGAATACGTATTTCTGCTCGCGCTGGGCTGGTGTATGGGGCTGGCGGAACTGGCGGAGATTCTCGGGCTGTCGCGGGAAATCGGCGCCTTTATCGCCGGCATCACCCTGGCCACCAGCCCCATTTCCCAGTACATAGCCCTGAGCCTGAAACCGCTGCGGGATTTCTTCCTGATCCTGTTTTTCTTCAGCCTCGGGGCCCAATTCAAACTGTCGATGGTGCCGGAAATCGCGCTGCCCGCACTGGTCACCGCGGCCGCGGTGCTGCTGATCAAGCCGGTGGTGTTCCGCTACCTGCTCGGCAACCAGAGCGAGCACAAGGTGCTGGCCTGGGATATCGGATTCCGCCTCGGACAGATCAGCGAATTCTCGCTGCTGATCGCCTTCCTCGCCTTCAGCCACAACCTGATCGGCAGCGCCGCCTCACACCTGATCCAGGCCACGGCGATACTGACCTTCCTGGTCTCCTCCTACATAGTGGTGATGAACTTCCCCAACCCGATCGCGATCAAGGACGAGCTGCGCCGGGATTAATGAATTCGGGCGAGATGCGAAGGTCCCGCTGCCGCTGGCTTCTTGCGGGCCCTTATAAGGCATGGACGCCGATCAGATGTAGGATGGGCAAAGCGCAGCGTGCCCATCAGGTGCAGCGATGGGCACGTCCTCTCTTTTGCCCATCCTACGCACCGGCGGGGTTTCTGCTGTTGCGCCGCAAGTAGCCGAACAACTGCGGTATATCCTTCGCGAACATCAGGTACAGGCAGGGCACCAGCAGCAGTGAGATGGTGGTCGCCGCGAGTATGCCGTAGCCGAGGGAAATCGCCATCGGAATCATAAAGCGCGCCTGCACCGAGGTTTCGAAAATCATCGGCATCAGGCCGCAGAAGGTGGTCACCGTGGTCAGGATAATCGGGCGGAAGCGGCGCGCAGCGGCGCGCTTGATCGCGTCGGCGATGTCTGTGCCCTCCTCCCGCAGGCGGTTGCCGTACTCGATCATTACCAGGGTATCGTTGATCACCACCCCGGCCAGCGCCACCATGCCCAGCAGGCTCACCATGCTGAGGCCGTAGCCCATGATCAGATGGCCGAGCAGCGCACCTATGACGCCGAACGGAATCGCGACCATCACCGTCAGCGGCTGAATATAGCTTTTCAGCGGAATCGCCAGCAGCAGGTAGAGCGCCGCCATGGTCAGGGAAAAGGTCAGCCCCAGCGAGGCGAGCCCCTCGCGCTCCTCCGCCTGGCGCCCCTCGTAGGAGACCCCGAGGCCCGCGAACTCGGCCCGCAGCTGCGGCATCACGCTGCGTTCCAGCTCGTTGATCACCAGTGCCGCCTGGTCCGGCGGGTCCACATCGGCCGTCACCGTCATAACGCGGCGGCCGGCGCGGCGGTTGACCGTCGCATAGGCGCGCCCCTTGTCCACCTCGACCAGATCCGGCAGCGGCAGCCAGAGGCCGTTGCCGGCGCGGATCATAATGCTCGAAACATCGTCCAGCCCAACCCGCTGATGTTCCGGCAGGCGCACCATGACCTTCACCTGGTCGCGGCCGCGCTGTTGGCGCATGGCTTCGGCGCCGTACAGGGACGCGCGCAGCTGCCGCCCTATTTCCTCCGCGCTGAGGCCGAGACTCTTCGCCGTTTCGGTCAGGGTCAGATCCAGCTGCTGCTTGCCCAGTGAGATGCCCGCGTCTATATCGCTGACTGCGGGAAACTTCTGCAGCTCGTGCGCCAGCCGCTGTGCCGCCTCCTCCAGTATCCCCGTATCGGTGTGGCTCAACTCCACCGTCAGGGCCGCACCCGCGCCCGGGCCGCCGCGGTCGGCGGCAAAACTGGAACTGATAGCGCCGGGCACCGGCCCCACCTCGCGGCGCCACTTGCGCACAAACTCGCCGGTGGTGAAGGGGCGCTGGTCCGAGGGCACCAGGTACACATCCACCTGTACATTGTTTTCCCGCACCAGCCCGCGCATGCCGAGGAAAACGCGCTCCCGGTCGGTTTCCGCCAGCACGCGCTCCGCCGCCGCCATTATCTGGCTGCGCGCCTGCGCCAGTTGCTGCTCCGCGGTGCCCGGCGGGAAATTGACCTGTACGCGGCCGGTATCCCGCTCCACCTTCGGCATCAGCGTGAAGCCCATGCGCCCACTGGCCGCATAGCCACCGACCACGAGCAGTGTAGCCACCGCCACCGCAATGGTGGTGTAGCGGTGGCGCACACAGAGATCCAACAGCGGCTTGAAGCGCACCTCGACGAAGCTGTCCAGGCTGCGCGCGATGATTTTCTGCCGCGCGGCAATGCGCCGCGCCCAGCCATTCTTGTAACCGCGGCGCGAGTGTGCCAGGTGGGCCGGCAGGATAAACAGCGCCTCCACCCAGGAAATGACGAAGACCGATCCGACCACAAACGGAATGATGCCGAAGATCTTGCCCATAAAGCCCGGCAGGTGCATCAGCGGAATAAAGGCGACGATATTGGTCAGGATGGCGAAGGTCAGTGGCACCGCCACCTGGCGCGCACCGCAGATGGCCGCCTCCAGGTTGCTGTAGCCGAGCCGGCGCCACTCGTGGATGTTTTCCCCGGCGATGATCGCATCGTCCACCACTATGCCGAGCGCGATAATGAACGCGAACATGCTGACCATGTTCACCGAGATATCCAGTATCGGCAGGAACAGCAGCGCGCCGAGAAAGCTGGTGGGTATTCCCAGGGTCACCCAGAAGGCGAGGCGCAATTCGAGGAAGGCGCCCAGCACGACAAATACCAGCAGCAGGCCGATAAATCCGTTCTTCAGCAGCAGCGACAGGCGCTCTTTGAAAATCTCCGAATCGTCGTCTCGGATACTGATATGTACCCCGGGCGGCAGCGTGCGCTCCAGTTCCGCCAGCACCTCGCGCGCCGCTTCGCTGACGCTCATCGGCGTCTGCTCACCGATGCGGAAGATATCGATACCCACCGCCGGCTGGCCGTTGAACAGCATATCGCGCGGCTCATCGACTAGGGTGTCGCGAATGGTGGCGATATCGCGCAGGTAGACACTGCCGCCACCACTGCCGCGGGCCACGACTATATCGCCGAACTCCCGCGCCCAGTCGCGCCGCTCCGTCACCCGCACCAGTATCTCGCCGGCCTCGGATTTGACCCCGCCGGCGGGCACGTCGACGGCGGCGTCGCGCACCAGCTGCGCCACCGCCGGCAGTGTCAGGCCGTAGCGGCGCAGGTCGTCGCGGTCCACTTCCACCGCGACTTCGAAGTCGCGCACGCCGGAAGTCTCCAACTGGGTGATCTGCGGGTGCGCCTCCAGCCGCTCGTAGACCTGCATCGCAATATCGCGCAGGGTGCGCTCGTCGAGGTCGCCGTGAATGACCAGATCCATAACGTCGCGCTTGCGCTCCGCCAGGCTTACCTGGGGCCGCTCGATATCCGACGGGAAGGTGGTGACCCTGTCGATGGCCTGCTGTACATCCTGGTAGACCTGGTTCGCGTTGGCGTCCTCGTCCAGCTCCAGGGTCAGTGTCGCGCTGCCCTCCGAGGCGGCGCCGCGCATCTCCTTGATACCGGCGATGCCCTGCACCGCCTGCTCCGCCGCAACCAGCACGCCCCGCTCGACCTCTGCCGGGCTGGCACCTGGATAACTGATCTGCACGCTGACCATATCCAGGCTGAACTCGGGGAAGACCTCCTTTTTGACCGTCAGGGAGAAGATCAGGCCGCCGGCGATAAACACCAGCATCAGCAGGTTCGCCGTCACATGGTTGTGCGCCATCCACGCGATGGCGCCGGCGCGGGTATCCACTCGGAGCCTGTCTACACCGCCCTGGCTCATCCGCGCTCCCCCTTTTCGCTCTCCGGCGCCGGCTGCGCGCGCCCGCGCGCCGGGTCGCCCTCGGCGCCGGCGACCTGTACCGGCATGCCGTCGGTCACCGTGGCGAGCCGCGTGGTCACCAGTGTCTCGCCGCCGTCCAGGCCGCTCTCCAGCACCGCGTAGTCACCGTTCAGGTAGGCGATTTCTATCGCGCGGATCGCGATGCGGTTGTCCCGCACCAGCCACACCCGGTCACCGTCCTGCACCGCGCTCAGCGGCACGCGCACCCGCTCCCGCTCGGCGCGGCCGGTGATCTCCACCCGCGCCAGGTCGTTGAGCAGCAGTCGCGGCCGGGCCGGATCCTCGATGGCCAGCGGGTCCGGCAGTTCCACCAGCAGCCGCGCCAGTCGCCCCTGCTCCTCCAGCACCGGGATCACACGCACGAACTCGCCGTCGCGGTACGCGCCGGCCGGCCACTGACTGCCGCGGATACGCACCGCGGCGGGGCTGCTCAGCCGCTCCAGCGCCAGCGCCGGCACCTCCACCTCGATCTGGAAGCGCTCGGCGCCGGCGAGACTGTAGAGCACCCTGCCCGGGGCGACGCGATCGCCGATATCGACACTGCGGCTGACCAGCAGCGCGGTAAATGGTGCGCGGATCTGCGTCAGGCGCAGGTTCCGCTGGGCCAGGCGCAGCTGTGCCTCGGCCGCGTCCAGCCGCGCCCTGGCCGCGGCCAGTTGCGGCTCTCGCAACACCAGCGCGCGGTCCGCCTCCGGCAGCGAGCTGCCCAGCAGCTCGTATTCCTCTCTCGCCACCTGGTGCTGCCCCTGCTCCTGCTGCAATTCCGCGCGGCGCTCGGCGAGGCTACTGCGCGCGGTCTGCAACGCCAGCTGGTAGGGCTCCTGCTCTATGCGCAGCAGCAGCTGGTCTTTCGCCAGTATCGCGCCCGGCCCCAGGTCGTAGTCGAGCCACTCCACACGCCCCTCCACCTGGGGTTCGAGCTCCACGAACTCCCGCGCGGCGACCCGGCCCAGCGCCGCAACGGTCGGCGGAAAGCGCCCGCGCTGCGCCCGCACCACTTCCACGGTCGGCGGCGGCGCCTTGCGCTCGCCGCGGCTCAGGGTCGGTTTTTCCCGCATCAGCCAGATGGCGATCAGCAACGCCAGCAGAATCAGGGCTACCGGTACGACAAAATTCCAGTTGAGCCGCTTCAGTATCAAGTATTCCCCTCCCGGTACTGCTTCAACTCCACCGGTTGCGCCGCCGGCAGATCTTCTTGCGGAAGGCCGCCGGAGAGCGCCCGGTAGAGGGTGACCCGGTTCTCCATCAGTTCGCGCCGCGCGCTCAGGATCTGGCGCGCCAAGCTTTGCTGTTCGTTGGTTGCGGTCAGCACATTGAGAAAGTCCACCGCGCCGCGGGCGTAAGCGCGCCGCTGGCGCACGACGATCAGATCGGAGAGGCGCTCGCGCTCGCGCAGGTGGGCGAGGCGCTCCTCGATCGCGCGCTCGCGGATCAGCGCCCGCTCCACTTCCGAAAGCGCCTGAATCACCGCGCCGCGGTACAGGGCCCAGCGCTCCTGTAGAAGCGCGTCCTGCTGCGCCTGCGCCGCGGCCAGTTGGCCGCCGTCGAAGATGACGCCCTCCGCCGCCGCGGTAATGGTCAGCAGCCAGTCTTTGCTGATATCGCCGATCGATGAGCCGCCGCCGGTGGCGATGGCGGACAGGCTGATCACCGGCAGCCGCTCCGCCCAGGCCTGATCCGCCAGGTAGTAACCCTGCAGCAGTTCCCGCTGCGCCCGCTGCACATCCGGGCGCCGCAGCAACAGGCGGGCGGGCACGCCGGTATCCGGCAGCGCCGGCATCGGCGGCAGGCCGGCGGCAGCCTGCAGCTGGCCGTCCAGTTCGTTTTCCGCAACCCCGAGCAGCGTCGCCAGCTGGACCTTGAGGGTCTCGATATCCGCCTCCACCTGCTGCAGCTCCTGCTCGGACTGCTGCACCAGCTGGCGCTGCTGCAGCACATCGGCAGCGGCGCTGGCACCGCGGCCGAAACGCAGTTCGAGGACGCGCAGCGTCTTGCGGTTAGTCTCCAGCTGCTGTTGCAGCAGATCCCGCTGCCCCCACTGCTCGCGCAGCTGCAGCCAGGTGATACAGACCTCCGCCGCCAGGCTCAGCGCGGCGGTCTGCAGGTTCTGCTCCTGCGCCAGGCGGCCCGCCTCCGCGGCGCGGGCGCCGGCGCGCACCCGCCCCCACAGGTCCACCTCGTAGCTGGCCGCCAGCCGCCCGCTCCAGCTGTTGCCCTCGTTCTCACCGCCGGAGAAATCGAAGCCGTCGGCGGAGGAGCGGCGCTGCTCGATATTTTCCAGCCCCGCGGTCAGTCGCGGCCAAAAACCGGCGCGGGCGCCCCGGGCGGCCGCCTCCGCCTGCTGCAGCCGCCACAGGGTAGCCTGCAGGTCGGGGCTGCCCTGCAGCGCCAGCCCTACCAGCCGATCCATCTGCGGATCGCCGAAGCTGCGCCACCAGCGTATCTCCGGCGCCACATTGCCCGAGGTGCGGAAGCTGTCCGGCAACCCCAGGGTCTCGCGCGCCAGATCCGGCGGCAGGGGCTGTGAGGCACAGGCGGTAAGCAGCGGCAGACAAATCGCGACTAGGCGGGAAAAACGCAAGGAAAACTCACCAAAGTGTCTGGATTAGCGTGAAACTTGGAAAATTATTGCTCTAATTATGGAATTCGTATTTACCCCTGCAAGCAGATTTACGGTTGTTTACGCTTTATTGGCAAAAGTCGCGCAAAATTTGGCACTGCCGGGAGTGCTCCGGCGCCCCTACTTAGGTATGATGCGCCACACTAAACTGGTCGGTCATTGGGCCTGGCGCCGGGATGGCCGCGGCGCAACTGACCGCGATCCCCGCCGCAGAGCTCTAAGCGGCCACACAATTGCGCTGGCCGGACACGCCAGCCGAAATCAATAACGGAAGTAGACGAGATACAGCATGAGTAAACATCAGCCCCTCGCCCACTGGGACGACATCCTGCTGCTGGACCGCCAGCTGAGCGACGAAGAGCGCATGGTGCGCGACACGGCGCGCGAGTACTGCCAGACCAAACTGATGCCGCGCGTTCTGGAGGCCAACCGCCACGAGATCTTCGACCGCGAAATCATGCGTGAAATGGGCGAACTGGGCCTGCTCGGCTCCACTATCGAGGGCTACGGCTGTGCCGGCCTGAACTACGTCTCCTACGGCCTGGTTGCGCGCGAGGTCGAGCGCGTGGACTCCGGCTACCGCTCCGCGATGAGCGTGCAGTCCAGCCTGGTGATGTACCCGATTTCCGCCTACGGCAGCGAAGCGCAGAAGCAGAAATACCTGCCCAAGCTGGCCACCGGCGAGTGGGTGGGCTGCTTCGGCCTGACCGAGCCGGACGCAGGCTCCGATCCCGGCGGCATGAAAACCCGCGCCAAGAAGGTGGACGGCGGCTACCGCCTGACCGGCTCCAAGATGTGGATCACCAACAGCCCCATCGCCGACGTCTTCGTGGTCTGGGCCAAGGACGACGAGGGCGTGATCCGCGGCTTTATCCTCGACAAGGGCATGGAGGGCCTCTCCGCGCCGAAGATCGAGGGCAAGTTCTCCCTGCGCGCATCTATCACCGGCGAAATCGTGATGGACAATGTGTTCGTGCCCGAGGAAAACAAGTTCCCCGAGATCGGCGGCCTGCGCGGCCCCTTCGGCTGTCTGAACCGCGCCCGCTACGGCATCTCCTGGGGCGCCATCGGCGCCGCCGAGTACTGCTGGCACGCCGCTCGCCAGTACGGCCTGGACCGCAAGCAGTTCAACAAGCCGCTGGCACAGACGCAGCTGTTCCAGAAGAAGCTCGCCGACATGCAGACCGAAATCACGCTCGGCCTGCAGGCGTCGCTGCGCGTCGGCCGCATCATGGATGAGGACAAGCAGTTCGATCCCACCATGATCTCCCTGGTCAAGCGCAACAACTGCGGCAAGGCCCTGGATATCGCCCGCGTGGCCCGCGATATGCACGGCGGCAACGGTATCGCCGACGAGTTCCACGTGATCCGCCACGTGATGAACCTGGAGGCGGTGAATACCTACGAGGGCACCCACGATGTGCACGCGCTGATCCTGGGGCGCGCACAGACCGGTTTGCAGGCGTTTTTCTAAAACCGGACCTGCGGTCCGTGGGGCGAACACAGGGTTCGCCCCTACCGTTGAAAAGAATATCTAAGTGCAATGCGAAGGCCCTCTGCCGCGGGGCATTTCGCGGGACCTTATGAGGCATGGATGCCGATTAGAGCCTACACGGCTGTATTCACGGCTTGTCCCGCGAAATGCCCCGCGGCAGCAGGGACGCCCCGAAACCACATATCCCACCCTGCGAAAGCCGCCCAACACAGCTGAATATCTATGGAACAACTGCTGTACTGGTTCGATCTAATCGGCATAGTGGTCTTCGCCTTTACCGGCGTACTGGCCGCCGGCCACAAGCAGATGGACCTGTTCGGGGCCGTGGTACTGGCCTGCGTGACCGCCACCGGCGGCGGCACCACGCGCGACATGATTCTGAATATTCCGGTATTCTGGCTGCAGGACAGCCACTACCTGTGGATAGCGGCCACCACCGGCGTGGTCAGCTTCTACCTGATCCGCTACCTGCAGGTACCCATGCGTCTGCTGATGATCGCCGACGCGATGGGCCTGGCGGTATTCGTCGTGATCGGCACCCAGAAGGTGCTGGAGCTGGGCCACTCCCCCGCCATCGCGATAGTGATGGGGGTGATGACCGGCACCTTCGGCGGATTGATCCGCGACATACTCGCCGGCGACATACCGCTGCTGCTGCGCCGCGAGATCTACGCCACCGCGGCCCTGAGCGGCGCAGCGGTACTGGTACTGCTCGATGCCAGCGGCAGGGTGCCGGGCGAGGTGGTGGTCGCGGTCGCCATGCTGGTCACCCTGTCGATTCGACTCGCGGCGCTGCGCTGGAACCTGTCCGCGCCCATCGCGCGCTTCGGCAACAACTGATCCGTCTTTCACAGGTAATTTCGCAGTGTGTGAATCCCGTCTTCAGAAAGCCGCCCTACTCCTCCTGTGCCTGCTGGCCAGCGCCTGCGACCGGCCCGCACAACCGGGCGTCGCCGACAACCCCACACGCCTGATTCCCAAGCCCTGCTGGTTCGAAACCGACGACAGCTGGCCGGTGACCCAGTGCTTTATGATGGAAGTGCCGGAGAACTACGCCAAACCGTCAGGGCGCAAGGTCCAGTTCCCGGTGGTGCGCTTCCTCGCCGCCGAGCCGGATGCCGACAAGCTGCCGCTGCTGCACCTGGGCGCCGGCGGACCCGGCGCCAGCCTGGGACTCGAGCCGGAAAACGCCAGCGAGTGGCTCTGGGCCAACTACGCCGCGATGACCGTGGACAGCGGCCGCGACCTGATCCTGATGGACCCCCGTGGCACCGGCATGGCCCGCCCGCGCCTGAGCTGCAGCGAGTTTATCGAGGACGCCCACACCGCCTTCCAGCGCAACCTCTCCCCCGACGAAGAGGCGCGGGTGTTCACCTTCAGCCTGGAGCGCTGTTACAGCCGCCTGAGCAAGGTGGCCGACCTGGCCCAGTACAACAGCGCCACTGTCGCCCGCGACGTGGAAGCCCTGCGCCGGCAGTTGGGCGTCGAGAAATTCAACCTGTACGGCGTCTCCTACGCCTCCCGCTACGCCCTGACCCTGGCCAGGGACTACCCGGACTCGGTGCGTGCACTGGTGTTGAACAGCGCCGTATTCCCACAGATATCCTACGTCCAACACCTGGCCAAGGATTCACTGGCGGCCTACCAGCGGGGATTGCAGCACTGCATCGAAGACAAGCTCTGTAACAGCCGCTACCCGGATCTGCGCCGGCGCCTGGAAAACCTGGTGCAGTCACTGGACGAAAACCCGCGCACCATCCCCACCAAACACCGCTACGCCGACGGCGAATACCCTTTCGTCCTGTCCGGCCAGCGGCTGCTGCGGGTAGTCTTCCAGGCGCTGTACGACGAGAATTTTCTCGACGATCTGCCCAGGTTGATCGAGGCGCTGGAGGGCGGCGAAGAGGCGGATCTGGAGCCGGTGCAACGGGCCACGGCAAATTTCATGGACATCATCCTCGATCCCTATTTCGGCGATGCCGCCGGTGTCAGCCATTTCTGCTACGAAGAGGCGCCCTTTGTCGACTTTGACAAAGCCCGTGCCAGCGCGGAGGAAAGCGGCATTCTCGGCGGCGCGGTGCGCGCGGATATAGAACTGATGCAGATGCAGTGCCGTATCTGGGCGATACCCTCAGCGCCGCTACAGGAATCCAAAGCCATAGCCACGCCGCTGCCGGTCATGCTGCTGCACGGTGGCCTGGACCCGGTACTGGCCGCCGACGAGGCGGACAAGGCGCGGCGCAAACTCCCCAATCACCAGTGGCTGCTGTTCCCGCAGCTGGCCCATGACATCATCTCGGCGAGCAACTGCGCCGAGCAGGCGGCGGCGCAGTTCCTCGACGACCCCGCCGCCGACCAGAGGGAATCGGTCGAGGCCTGCCGCCGGGAGGAGATCGCCGGCCAGCTGCCCACCGGCGAGGGGGCGCCGGCCGGTGGCGAAGCAGCGGCGGATGGCCAGTACAGCCAACAGCACTGATCGCTTAACGAGCATCCGCGCCCGTACACAAACTGGATAGCTGCGGGGACTTTTCGCGGGCACCTGACCCACTGGCTGGACAAAGTTCCCGGTTGCGCTTAATTTCCCCCTATAACAACGATAAGCGCACCCACACGACGAGCATGAGCGACAAGGCAGTAATCGAAGTCTCCGCGCTGGCGGATCTGGATCCGGCGGCGCCGGTGGCAATCCTGGATTGCCGCTACGACCTGAGCGACCCGGAGGCCGGTGCCCGCGCGTTTGCCGGCGGACATATTCCCGGGGCCCGCTACGCCAGCCTGCACCGGGACCTTTCCGCCCCCCCGGGCCGCTACGGCGGCCGCCACCCGCTGCCGAGTGCGCGAGCCTTTCAGCATTTCGCGCGGCGGATCGGCGTCAAGCGCGACACCCTTGTCGTCGTCTACGACGATCACCGCCTCGCCTTTGCCGCCCGCGCCTGGTTCCTGTTCCACCATTTTGGTCACGAGAAGGTCGCGGTGCTGGACGGTGGGCTCAACGCGTGGCGCGAGGCCGGGCTGCCCCTGCAAAGCGGCGACAGCGCCGAGCCCCCGCGGGGCGACTTCGTCGCCGCAGCCCGGGACGGCGGCCTGGTCGATCACCAGCAGATATACAGCCGGCTGGACAACCCGCCCTGGCAACTGGTCGATGCCCGCGATGCGCAGCGCTTCGCCGGTATCGAGGAGCCGCTGGACCCCATCGCCGGACATATTCCATCGGCCATCAACAAACCCTGGCAGGGTGTGACCAACGACGACGGGCGCATCAAGTCCCGCGCCGAGCTGCTGGCGCACTGGCAGGATATTCCGGCCGACGAGCGGCTGGTGAACTACTGCGGTTCCGGCGTCACCGCCTGCGTGAATCTCTTCTCACTGCATCTGATCGGGCGCACCGACGCCCTGCTCTATCCGGGCAGTTGGAGCGATTGGTGCGCGCATATTATTCATCCGCGGGCAGAGGACAGGGCCGAGTGACGGGCTCGGCAAATAACGGCCCCTATCCCCTGTGATGCCTTATCCCCTGTAGGAGCGGCCGTGGGCCGCGATCCAGACCCGGGGGCTGCGATAAATCCCAGACCGGCAACAGGATCGTTCGAAGTGATTCACCCGGCGGCACCCCGATCGCGGCCCACGGCCGCTCCTACACAACGAGGTGTTCGATGATCGGCAATCAGCGCAGCAGACAGGCGCCGGTGCCGGCCAAACCGCAGTAGCCGTCCGGATTCTTGGCCAGGTACTGCTGGTGATCCTCCTCGGCGTAGTAGAAGCTGGGCGCCGGGGCTATCTCGGTGGTGATCGCGCCGAGCCCCTGCGCCTTCAGCGCCTCCTGGAAGCGCGCCTCCGTCTCCCGCGCCGCCTGCAGCTGTTCGTCGCCGAAGCAGTAGATACAGGAGCGGTACTGGGTGCCCAGGTCGTTGCCCTGGCGCATACCCTGGGTCGGGTCGTGCTCCTCCCAGAAGCGGCGCAGCAGTTCGCCGTAGGTCACTTTTTGCGGATCGAAGACCACCAGCACCACCTCCGCGTGGCCGGTGCCGCCACTGCACACCTCGCGGTAGTTCGGGTTCGGCGTGCTGCCGCCGGCATAGCCCACCGCGGTACTGTAGACGCCGTCTATCTCCCAGAACAGCCGCTCCGCGCCCCAGAAGCAGCCCATGCCGAACATCGCCTTCTCCAGCCCCGCGGGAAAGGGCTCCACCATCGTGTGGCCGTTCACATGGTGCACGCCGCTGATCGGCATCGCCTCGTCGCGGCCGGGCAGCGCTTCTTCCGGACTTGGAATGGTGAACTTGTCGTATTGCATTCTCGACCTCTGACAACAAAACCCGGTTCGGGCAAACTAACTGCCTACTTCCAGAATACAGCCGCTGGCCTTCAACGGCCGGCTGACGCTCCACTCCCGGTATAGGGCCCCCAACTTATCCTCCGCGCGCTCCGCCAGGCGGCGAAATGGCGAGCGCCCCGGATCGGACAGGACAACCCGCTCTACGCCGGCGCGCAGGGCGCGGCGGGTAAGATTGTACAGCGCCGGCTCCAGCTGATCCCAAAAACAGATATCGGTACCGATCACCAGGTCGAATCTGGCCAGGTCGGCCTTGGTCACCTTCTCGTAGCGGCAGCGCCAGGTTTCCAGCTCCACACCATTCAGCTCGGCGTGGTAATGCGCAAACGGGAAGACACTCGGGTCCGCATCCAGACCGGTTACCCTGGCCCCGAACTGCTTGGCGCAGAAGATACCCCCCAGCCCCCAGCCGCACCCCAGATCCAATACCCGCACCCCCTTTCGCGGCGGATTCTTCTTCAGGTAATCCATCGTCAGGCAGGAGCTCTTCCAGAACTTGTTGCCGTGCAGGCTGGCTTCCCCGGCCTCCCGCCGCAGGCGGCGCATGTCCGGGTGCGCATTCTGGCGAACAGTCAAACCGAATAGGCGACGGCTGAGTTGGCGGGAAGACATAGTGCGAGGGCACCTCCTGTTAAGTAGGGTAGCTGTGGAAAAACACGTAAGTCTAACGGCAAACACACCCGCTTTCAGCCGCCCCTGTGGATATGCGCCTTGGCGCCCACTCCGATCGCCCTCGCCACTAACCGAAAAGAATCGGGTATTGCGCCGCCACTAGAAGGCGAGGGCCGCCAAAAACGCCTTCTCGAGTTTAGCCGGGAATCACCGCATGGATTTACTGAACTACCTTTTAGGTCGACCGCTCACGAAATAACCGCAAATGCACGACAGGGAAGCTGTTCAAAGAGAGATGCGCAAGTTAATTCCGATTGGCCTTGCCGGCCTCGCCGCACTGACCGCGACCGACAGCCATGCGTTACCGGTGTACGAGTCAAAAGAAGTTGCCCTCTACATCCACGGTTATCTGACCACTCATCAGATCAATATCGATGGCAGCACGGAACTGATCGATGGCGCCTCGCGTCTCGGCTTCAACCTCGACGTGCCCGCCTACGACAAGTGGAATGTCGGGTTCAATATCGAGTGGGGGCTGCTGCTGGTATCCCCCAATCAGCAAATCGTAATATCCGGCGACCAGCAGGCGGAGGCGGGGGAGCGCGCAGACCCGCTGGCTGTTCGACAGGGCCACGCCTATGCCAAGCACGAGCTGTGGGGCGATTTTGCCGTCGGCAAGCAGTGGGCCGTCTATTACGACGTGGCGGGTATCACCGACTGGTACAACGTGTCCGGGGGCTTGGCCAGCGGCGCCTTCGCCCTCGGCGGAGACGGCGGTATCACCGGTACCGGGCGCGCCGATGCCGCACTCACCTGGCGCAAGGACTGGAAGGGCCTCGGCGGAGAATTCCAGATAGGGTTGCAGTACGCGGCGCACGTCGCGGACCTGGTTATCGAGGTCATGGGCGTCAGCGGAATCAACACCCTGCTGGTGTGCCCGCCGGGGGACTGCGAGTACGGCCTGTCTCGCGGTGCCTCGCTGACCTACAAGCTGGATGTCGGCGCAGGCTGGTTTTTCGGCGCCGCTTACAATCGGGTCAATCTGGATCTTTTTACCGACCGCGGCCTGCTTTTCGAACTCTCCGATGGGGACAACCGGATACTGATCCGGGATGATGTGGTGATCAACGCGTCCAGCAGCGATTTTGCCTTTATCGGCGGCATCGCCTACGGTACCGGCCCCTACCAGAAAGGGCTCTACGCCGCCTTCAACTGGCACCGCTCGCACAACAACGAGATAGCCCCGCCCGGATCGACCATGGGCGCCACCAACTTCTTCAACGCCATCGGCTCCGAAAGCTTCGTCGGCTACACCTGGGGCGCCTACAACTGCTACACGGTTTACGGCGGCCACAACCTGCTCAAATCCCACGACGACGACGTCTTCCACCCGGCACTGGTCACCGGCGACAGCTACCGCCTGGGCAAGTTTTTCCTCGGTTTCAACTACCAGTGGAACGAGCGGGTGCGGCTGTACCTCGAGGGCGGTATCGACGACAGCAACGAAGTGGCCCAACAGACGGGCGACTTTATCGCCGCAGGCGTAAGGGTCGATATCTGATAAGCTAGCGGCCCAGCCTACTAGAGAGAGAATTTCCGTTGGGCCGCATTATCCTGCTGATCGCCGTTGGCATATTCGCCTGGCTGGCGTGGCAAAAATTCATAGCCAGTCCTCCGCAGCAGAGGCGCAAGCTGTTGTTGCAGTGGCTGCTGATCGGCCTCGCGTTGGCGGCGGTGCTGCTCGCCATCAGCGGACGCCTGCACTGGGTGGCCGCGGCCATAGCGCTGGTCCTCCCGGTTCTCGGTCGCTGCCTGAGCTGGCTCGGCCGGCACCTGCCGTGGCTGGCGCCGCTGATCGCCAAACATGCCCAGGCCAGGCGGGGGCAGAAAAAAGGGGAGGAGCACACCGGCGGCGCCGACAAGCCCCCGCCCCTGACGCCCACCGAGGCACGCCGGATCCTCGGCGTCAGCGCGGATGCCAGCCGCGACGAAATCATCGGCGCCCACCGCAAACTGATCCAGAAGCTGCACCCGGACCGGGGCGGCAACGACTACCTCGCCTCGCGCGTCAATGCCGCCAAGGAGCTGCTGCTGCGCGATCTTTAGCCTACAACCGGCACAGCAGGTGGATATAGCGCGCCAGCTGCCGGTAGGGGTCCACGCGGGAATACTGCAACTCCTTCTCCACGATCGCCGCCGCCGGCAGCTTGTCCCGGATCGCCGGTGTCATAAAGTCGTGAAAGCAACGGATGCCGCTGTGGGCGACGACACTCAGCCCGGCCTGCGCCAGCCAGTCCTGCACCCACTCCAGCAGCAGCGGATTCTGGGGCGTCAGGCTGCCGGGATGGCCGCCCCAGTGGTCGGATTCGATATTGCGGTCCAGTTGGCGGAAGCTGCCGCGCTGCAGCAGCCGGAACTCCAGCGCGCGGCGGTTGTAGAAAGTCAGGGACAGGTAACCGCCGGGCCCGAGCAGGGCGCGCAACTGCTCGACGGCCTGTTTCGGCCGGGCCAGCCACTCCAGAACCGCGTGGCAGATCACCAGATCGGCGCCCTGCAGCTCCGGCAGCGCCGACAGCTCCTGTAGCGGCCTGTGCAGCAGGGTCACCCGCTCCTGTAACTGCCGCTCTTCCACCCGCTGCGCGGCCTGTTCCAGCATCTGGGCGGAAATATCGGCGAGGAAAACCCGGTGCCCGCCTTCGGCCAGATCCAGTGCGAACTGCCCCTGGCCGCCGCCGGCATCGACGATTTTTAGCGCCCGCCCCGCCCCCGCCAGCACCGGCGCCAGATCCCGGTTCAACACGGCCAGGCGGATATCCCCCTTCAGGCCGCCATAGATGCGGTTGCGGAAGCGGTGCGCCAGATCGTCGAAATTGCGGTCGCCCATCATCGGGGGCCGGCTCCCGCGGCGCAGCGGCGCCGGTTCTCGGCCATCTTGTCGCGCAGCGCCCGCTCCATATCCACACCCAGGGTCGCGGCCAGCTTGCACAGGTACATCTGGATATCCGCCAGCTCCGCGGCCACCGCGGCGGACGCCTCCGTCTCCATCAGCCGTTGGATATCCCCGTCGTCGCGCCACTGAAGGTGGCGGCACAACTCGGCCACTTCCACGGACAGGGCCATAGCCAGGTTCTTCGGCGTGTGCAGCGGCTGCCAGCCGCGCGCCCGCGCGATTTCGTCGAAGGCCGCCAGTATTTCATCGGTGTCCATGTCTATTTCCCCACCGCCTGCCCCAAGGAACGGCCCTCCGCCGCCAGGATCGACTGCAGCGTGCGCGAGCGGAACTCGCGCAGGTAGAGCACCCGCACCACGAGCAGATAGCCGGCGACAAACAGCAGCGGATGCACAAACCAGCCCATCACCGCCATGGCGAAATAGTAAGAGCGCAAGCCGTAGTTGTAGCTGTGCCCGGCCTGGTCGATGACCTTGGCGGTGCTGATAGCGAAACGGCGGCGCTCCTCCTCGGAGATCTCGTCCGCGTCCGCGGGCGGCGCCGCGCCGATCAGCACGTTGGCGAAGGAGTACTGGCGCAGCGACCAGGTGAAATTGAAAAAGGCGAAGATAAAAATCAGTATCAGCAACAGCACCTTCAGCTCAAACTGCGCAACCGTGGTCTGCTCCGCGAACGGCAGGCTGCTCAGTACCTCGATGGCGGCCTTGTTGGCCGTCAGCGCCGTGACCAGGCCCGCCAGGATCAGAATGCTGGTGGAGGCGAAGAAGCCGATGACCCGCTCCAGGTTGCCGATAATGGCCGCGTCCGGCATGCGCATATCCCGCTCCAGCATGCGCAGCATCCACTCCACCCGGTACCACTGCAGCGAGGAGGACAGCGACCAGATGACCTTGGCCCGCTTGCGCGCGAAGACGGTATACCCCGCCCAGGTTATAAAAAAGCCAATGACGCTTGCGATATCCAACAGGGACAACTTATCTCTCCGTGTTCGTCTACATTTATGCCGGGGAAACCAGCGCAGTCTTCGACCTGGTGGCACCCTTGTCAACACCGGAATCCGCCCGCCGCGACTCCGCTTTTTCAGCCGCGGCGCTGTTTTTCCGGTAGGGCCAGACGGTAGAATAGCGCCCCGATCGCCGGGCCGGAGCAGCCTCCTGCGCCGCCGTCCGCAGAATTCGTATAAATCCACGGAGCTGTCTTTTGAGCAACTCACATCCCGCTTTTGAACTGGTTACCAGCGCAGAAATCGAATCCCTCGGCGTGCGCGTCGAGGAGTACCGCCATTTGAAAACCGGTGCCCAGCACCTGCATATCGCCGCCGACAACCCGGAAAACGTCTTTCTCGTGGCACTGCGTACCGTCCCCCAGGATTCCACCGGCGTGGCCCATATCCTCGAGCACACGGCGCTGTGCGGCAGCGACAAGTACCCGGTACGGGACCCCTTCTTCATGATGATAAGGCGCTCGCTGAACACCTTTATTAACGCCTTTACCAGCTCCGACTGGACCGCCTACCCCTTCGCGAGCCAGAACCGCAAGGACTTCGACAACCTGCTCGACGTCTACCTGGACGCGGTCTTCTTCGCGCGCCTGGATCCCCTGGACTTCGCCCAGGAGGGCCACCGGCTGGAGTTTGCCGACGGCGACAATCCGGACAGCGAGCTGGTGTACAAGGGCGTGGTCTACAACGAGATGAAGGGCGCCATGAGCTCCGTCAGCTCCCAGCTGTGGCAGACCCTGAGCAAATATCTGTTCCCGACCACCACCTACCACTACAACTCCGGCGGCGACCCGGCGGATATCCCCAAGCTGACCTATGAGCAACTGGTGGAGTTTTACCGCTCCCACTACCACCCGAGCAACGCCATTTTCATGACCTTCGGCGACATTCCCGCCGCCGAGCACCAGGCCGCGTTCGAGGAGAAGGCGCTGCACAAATTCGAGCCGCTGCACAAGGTCATCGCCGTGGGCCGCGAGGACCGCTACCCGGCGCCGATCGCGGTGGAGGAGCGCTATCCGCTCAGCGGCGAGCCGTTAGAGAGGAAGACCCATATAGTGCTCGGCTGGCTGCTCGGCGATGTCACCGACCTGGAGGAGTCGCTGACCGCGCACCTGCTGTCCGGCGTGCTGCTGGACAACAGCGCCTCACCGCTGATGAAGCTGCTGGAGACCACCGATCTCGGCACCGCGCCCTCGCCGCTGGTGGGCCTGGACGACTCGCAGCGCGAGCTGGTGTTTGTATGCGGTATCGAGGGCAGCGAGCGCGAACACGCCGAAGCGCTGGAGAAGCAGGTGCTGGCCGTACTGGAGGATGTGGCGGAAAACGGCGTGCCCTACGAACAGGTCGCCGCCAGCCTGCACCAATTGGAACTGCACCAGCGGGAGATCACCGGCGACGGCTACCCCTACGGCCTGCAGCTGATCCTCACCGCCCTGACCGGCGCCACCCACCGCGGCGACGCCATAGGCCTGCTGAATATCGACCCCATCCTCGAAAAGCTGCGCGAGCAGATCAAGAACCCGCGCTTTATCGCCGACAAGGTGCGCGAGCTGCTGCTGGAAAACCAGCACCGGGTGCGCCTGGTACTGTCGCCGGACGACCAGCTGGCGGCGCGCCGCGAGGCCGAGGAGAAGGCGCGGCTGGCCGAGATCAAGGCCAAGCTCAGCGACGGGGAAAAACAGCAGATACTGCAGACCGCCCGCGCCCTGGCCGAGCGGCAACAGCGCGAGGACGACGCCTCCATCCTACCCAAGGTCGGCGTCGAGGACATACCGCCGGAGCTGCCCAAGGTGGAGGGCGAGGAAATCGAGCTGGGCGGGCAGAAGCTGACCCGCTACGGCGCCGGTACCAACGGCCTCGTCTACCAGCAGTTGGTGTGTGCCCTGCCGGAGTTCAGCGAGGAGGAAAAACAGCTGCTGCCCTACTACTGCCAGGTGCTGAGCGAAGTCGGCCTCGGTGACAAGGACTACCTGGAGGTCCAGCAGTGGCAGGCCAGAGTGGCCGGCGCCCTGCACGGCTTTACCAGCAGCCGCACCGCCATCGACGACCTGCACAGCCTGAAGGGCCACTTCGTGCTCTCCGGCAAGGCACTGGCGGCCAACCAGGCGGCGCTGACCGAACTGATGCAGGCCACGATGGAAACGGTGCGCTTCGACGAACTGCCGCGTATCAAGGAACTGCTGCAACAGACACTGGCGCGCCGCGAACAGGGGGTGGTCGGCAACGGCCACGCACTGGCCATGGCCGCCGCCAGCGCCGGCTACAACCGCGCCGCCTTCGAGAGCCACGCCAGCGGCGGCCTGCTGGGTCTGCGGCAACTGAAGGCGCTGGTGCGCGAACTCGAGGACGAACGGGCGCTGGAAAGACTCGCCGACCAGTTCAGGGCCATTCACGACAAGATCCTCGCCGCCGAACGCCAGTTCCTGCTGGTAGGCGAAGAGGACAAGCTGCCGGAACTCAGCCGCGCCCTGGCGCCGCTCGGCCGCGACACCTCGCTGCCCGCGGCGGACCCCAACGCCCCCTTCGACCCCCACCACATCCGCGAACTGTGGGTTGCCAACAGCCAGGTCAACTTCTGTGCCAAGGCCTATGCCACTGTACCGATGACCCACCCGGACGCGGCGCCGCTGTCCGTGCTGGGCGGATTCCTGCGCAACGGCTTCCTGCACCGCACCATTCGCGAGCAGGGCGGTGCCTACGGCGGCGGTGCCAACCACGACAGCAATATCGGCGTCTTCCGCTTCTACTCCTACCGCGACCCGCGCATGGCGGAGACACTGCAGGATTTCGACGCGTCGCTGGAGTGGCTGGCGCAGGAGAAACACCGTGACGAACAGGTCGAGGAAGCGATACTCGGCGTGGTCGGCGCCCTGGACAAACCCGGCTCCCCCGCCGGCGAGGCCAAGAAGGCCTTCCACTCCGCCCTGTACGGCCGCAGCCACGCGGTGCGCCAGGAATTCCGCCGCCGCGTGACCGAAGTGCGCCTGGAAGACCTGCGGCGCGTCGCCGCCACCTACCTGGTGCCGGAGAAGGCCAGCACCGCGGTGGTCACCGGCGTGCAGGGGCGCGAGGCGGGGCTCGAGCTGGAGCTGCGGGAAGAGAAGCTCTGAGCCAACACCAAACACGCCCCCTGTAGGAGCGGCCCATGGCCGCGATCGATACCGGAAGAATCCACCGTCGATCGAATCGCAGCCCGCCAGGCCCAATCGCGGCCATGGGCCGCTCCTACAGAGCTGCGAGCCATTTTTTTGACGACTCGAAGATGAGCAAACAAGACAATATCTACGCAAACCCGCTCGGCGAAGTGGCCGGCTTCAAGTTCGACCAGTCTGTGGTCGAGGTCTTCCCGGATATGATCCAGCGCTCGGTGCCCGGCTACACCACCATAGTGGCGATGATCGGGACCCTGGCGGAACGCTACGCCCAGGCCGGCAGCCGCTGCTACGACCTGGGCAGCTCCCTGTGCGCAGCCACCCTCTCCATGCGCCACCGCATAGCGGCGGCGGACTGCGAGATCATCGCCGTGGACAACTCGCAGGCGATGATCGACCAGGCGCGCATGGTACTGGCGGCGGACAGCGGCCAGATCCCGGTGCAACTCGTCTGCGACGATTTGCAGAATGTGCCCATCGAAAACGCGTCGGTGGTGGTGCTGAACTTCACCCTGCAATTTATTCCGGTGGCGCAGCGTCTGGCCATAGCGCAGAAGATCCACGACGGCCTGCGCCCCGGCGGTATCCTGATCATCTCCGAGAAGGTCGACTTCACGGATCCGGACCACCGCGAGCTGATGATCGAGCTGCACCACAACTTCAAGCGCGCCAACGGCTACAGCGAGCTGGAAATCGCGCAGAAACGCACTGCACTGGAAAATGTGCTGATTCCGGAAACGCTGGACACCCACCGCGAGCGCCTCAAGGCAGTCGGATTTACCAGCGTCGATGTCTGGTTCCAGTGTTTTAACTTTGCCTCCCTGATCGCGATCAAGGGAACCGCCGGGAAGTAACTGCAACCGTGATTGACTACACCCGACTCTACGCCGATCTGCAGCATATCCCCGCCCTGCGCCCGTGGTTGGCGCAGCTGCCGCAGCAGGTGGCCGCGGGCCTCAGCCCGCACCGCTGGGGCGACCTGCCGGACTGGCGCGCCGCGCTGGACGCCCTGCCGGATATAACCCCGTCCGCGATCGACCTCGCGGAGCAGGTGCGCATCGGCTGCGCCGGAGATGCCAGCGACGGGCAACGCGCGCAGCTGGAGAGTCAGCTGCGCAGACTGCACCCCTGGCGCAAAGGCCCGTGGGAGGTGTTCGGCCTGTATATCGACACCGAGTGGCGCTCGGACTGGAAGTGGGAGCGGGTGCTGCCACACCTGGAACCGCTGCACAACCGGCTGGTACTGGATGTCGGCTGCGGCAACGGCTACCACTGCTGGCGCGCCCTCGGCGCCGGTGCCCGGCGCGTGATCGGTATAGACCCCTCGGCCAAGTATGTGGCCCAGTTCTACGCGCTGAAAAAATACCTCGGCGCGGAGAAACCGGTGGACCTGCTGCCGCTGGGCATCGAGGCCCTGCCCCCCAATCTGCAGGCTTTCGACACCACCTTGTCCATGGGCGTTCTCTACCACCGCCGCTCGCCGATGGATCACCTGCGCGAGCTGCGCGGCACGCTGCGCCCCGGCGGCCAGCTGGTGTTGGAGACCCTGGTGATCGACGGCGATCTGGGTGACTGTCTCGTGCCCGAGGGTCGCTACGCCAAGATGCGCAACGTCTGGTTTATTCCCAGCTGCGCCACGCTGGAGAGCTGGCTGCGCAAGTGCGGCTTCGAGAAGCCGACAACGGTGGATCTGAACAGCACCAGCTTCGGCGAACAGCGCCGCACCGAGTGGATGCGTTTCGAGTCCCTGGCGGATTTCCTCGATCCCGATGCCCCCGACAAAACCATCGAAGGTCACCCCGCGCCCAAACGCGCCGTACTGGTCGCGAATGTGCCGTAGCATCTATTACGCCCGCGGCGCAAAGGGCCATTAATTCCGCCAAACCGCAAGCGGATAGAATTTTGTGCGGAATCGCCAGTGCCATCTTGATTGTTGCGCCTGCATCGGCAAAGTTCGCCCCCTATTGGTGCAATACTATCCTTCGCGGTAGCGGCTTCGGCCGTCTCTGCGGCGAACCCGAGTCAGAATGATTCCATGAGCATTAGCGTATTCGAACTCTTCAAGATCGGCGTCGGCCCGTCCAGCTCCCACACCGTGGGGCCCATGGTCGCCGCGCGCCAGTTTGTACAGGACCTCCGAGAGCGCAACCAGCTGCGCGAAACCGACCGGGTACAGGTGCACCTGTACGGCTCCCTGGCCCTGACCGGTATCGGCCACGGCACCGACATGGCGGTGCTGATGGGGCTGCTCGGCGAGGCGCCGGACACCATCGACGTGGACAGCATCGACGACAAGATGGCGGCCATCGAGCGGGAGCAACGGCTCCGGCTGAATACCGACCACAATATCGAATTCGTTCGCGCCCGCGACCTGGTGTTCCACAACGACGAGTTCCTGCCGCAGCACGCCAACGGCATGACCTGCCAGGCCTACGCCGGCGGGGAGCTGCTGTTCGAGCGCAGCTATTTCTCCATCGGCGGCGGCTTCGTGCTGTCGGAGGACGACTTCGCGCACCGGGAACAGATCGCCACCCTGCTCCCCTACGATTTCAGTTCCGCCAAACAGCTGATGGAAATCTGCGATCGGCACGGCTGGAGTATCGCCGAACTGGCGATGGAGAACGAAAAGGCATTTCGCAGTGAGCGGGAAGTGAAAGACCAGCTGTGGCGCATCTGGGAAGTGATGGACGCGTCCATCCAGCGCGGCTGTCGCCAGCAGGGTATTCTGCCCGGCGGCCTGAAGGTGCGCCGACGCGCGGCGGAGCTCTACCGCGAGCTGAGCAAGCAGAGTGAAGAAGAGCGCAATCACGGCCTGGCGATCCTCGACTGGGTCAGCCTGTTCGCGCTGGCGGTCAACGAGGAAAACGCGGCGCGCGGGCGCATCGTCACCGCACCCACCAACGGCGCGGCCGGCGTGATTCCGGCGGTGATCGCCTACTATGTGCAGTTCGTGCACGACCCGAAGGAGCATGGCGAACTGAAAGACCAGGTGGTGAAATTCCTGCTCACCGCCGGCGCCATCGGCATGCTGTTCAAGAAAAACGCCTCCATATCCGCGGCGGAAGTCGGCTGCCAGGGCGAGATAGGCGTGGCCTGCTCCATGGCCTCCGCCGGGCTGGCCGCGGTACAGGGCGGCAGCAATCAGCAGATAGAAAACGCCGCGGAAATCGGCATGGAGCACAACCTGGGCCTGACCTGCGACCCGATCGGCGGCCTGGTGCAGGTGCCCTGCATCGAGCGCAACACCATGGGCGCGGTCAAGGCCATCAACGCCGCGCGCCTGGCCCTGCGCGGCGACGGCGCACACATAGTGCCGCTCGACAGCGTCATCGAGACGATGCGCCAGACGGGCATCGATATGCAGAGCAAATACAAGGAAACCTCACTCGGCGGCCTGGCCGTCAACGCGGTCAACTGCTGATGCCGGTGCCGGCCTGCCCTGTCGGGCAGGCCGGCCCGTTGAAACTCTCGAAGCCTTTTTAGGGCAGGCCCTGTCAAGCGGGCACGCCGTGCTTGGTGTAGATATCGAAACGCCCGGACTTGCCCTCCAGAGAAAGCGCCGGCTTGCGGCCGGCCAGAAAGGGGGCGAGCCGCGGCCGCTTGACCACGGTGCGGAAATAGCAGGCCGCATAGGCGGGCGCCAGCAGTTGGTCCGCGTCCTCGTCGCCGCCGACCAGCCGGTGGAAAGCCGCCATCTCCTTCTTGACCTTGGCGCTCTTGCCGCGCTCGGGAAACATCGGATCCAGGTAAACCACCGGCAGCGATTCCGCCGCCTGCCGCGCCAGCCATTCGACCGCCGAGCCGCCCTCCTCCTCCAGTGTCAGGCGGGCGGCGATTGCGGCCAGTTCGCCGTCTTCCACTGCGGCCTCGCGCAGGCGCCGCAGCCCGTCGCGCAGCAGGGCGCGCACGACCGGGTTGCGCTCCAGCATCTGCACCTCGCAGCCGAGTGAGGCCAGCACGAAGGCATCCCGCCCCAGTCCCGCGGTGGCGTCCAGCACCCGCGGGTAGAAACCGCCGCGCAGGCCGACCGCCCTGGCGATCTGCTGCCCCTTACCGCCGCCGTACTTGCGCCGGTGCGCCAGTGCGCCACCGACAAAATCCACAAAGACCGGTCCCGGCGCCTTGCGTCCGGTCGCGCAGAGCTGCAGCTGCCCGCCGACTTTCAGCACATAGGCCGGGTCTTCGATCCTCTCTATATCGCGGCAGTCCAGGCAGGGGATATCCAGTTCACGCGCCAGCGCGCGGGCCGCGGACAGGTGTTCGGCCGCGTCGGCAACGACCGCCAATGCGTCACTCACTATTCTTCCAGCAGGTTTCCAAATTCGGGCGGGATGCTAACCCGGCTGGCCGAGCCAATCTAGCGCCTGCCGATAGTCGCCCGACCCGAATGGGCGGACCTCCGCGCTGACGAAGTGGTCGACAAGACGCGGCATAAAACCGAGCAGCGTGTGATCGGAAACCACCGCTATCTTGTGGATGTGTTTCTGGTGGTCGCGGATAAAGCGGCAGTGGGATACCAGTGCGACAAAATTTTCCCAGCCGGCAAAGTTCTCCGCGTTGATCAGCAGGCCGGCCAGCCGCCCGTGCTCACTGATCACAGGATCGACCTGCGCCTCCAGTGAATGGAAGTCCTCTTCCGACAGCGGCCCCAGCGGCTGCACCTCGAGTATGCGGTGTCCCCGGTGCCATTTGTGATCGATCATAAAAAACGCCGGAAGCCGCTGGGTACAGCGGCTTCCGTTCTCTCGTCAGCGATTACCCGAATATCAGTTCTGCGAACCGTCGTCACTGTCGGAGTCCTCTCCGCGCACCTTGTCGGCGGCATCTTCGGCGGCCTTCTTGGTCGCGTCGCCGGCGTCCTCTATCGCCTCGCCGGCTTTCTTCGCGGCCTCCTCGACGGTTTCACCGGCTTTCTCCGCAGCACCGCCGACGGCCTCGCCGACATCTTTCGCCGCGTCCTCAGCCTTGTCCCTCAGGCTGGAGTCATCGGAAGTGCCGGGCGGAGTCGTATCCGTCTCATCGGACTCCTGCGGCATCTGGGTATCCGGCGTGCCCATGCCATCCGGCGGGGTGCCGGTGTCGTCGGGCGGTGTCGTCGTATCGTCCATCTGTTCACTCTTCGGCTGCTCGAGCGAATCGTAGGCGTCCTTGGCCTCGTGATCGCCGCCGCGCGACATGAAGTAACCGATAATCAGCAGCAGAATTATCAGCGGAAGCAGTAGCTTTTTCATAAACCCACCTCTGGACCCCAGGCTGTTTCGTAAATGGAGACATCGCTCGCAGGGCCTACAGCGTTGTAACGGGCCGGGCGGGAAGCATAAAGTTTTCCCCTGGCCCGGCGGATTCGTGACGACAACATGCCCTACCCTAGCCTCTTGGCGCCAAGGCGTTCTCCGCAGTTGGAAAAGCCGCGGAAGAAGGCGACGCCAACATTGATAAGAATAACTCGCCATTGGGGTTCTTCAAGGAACATTGTTCCTCTCAGCCAGTTCGGATTGCTGTATACAAAGCTCCGGCTAGAACCTGAAGTTTTAAAAAAGGAGGCTGCGGGACGGCTCGGAGGGAAAATGGCGCGGAGCTGCGGTGACATTGGCGCCGCCCCGGCGGGCGGGAATAGCGGGAGAGACTCAACCCTGCTTGTCGAACTGTTCCAGGCGCGCCAGTAGCGGCGCCGCATCCGGTTCGGCCACGGCCGCTTCGCAACTGTGCAGCTGCAGGCGGCCGTAACTGTCTGCGCGGGCAAAGATCAGGTAGTGCTCGCCCTTTTTCAGCTTTCTGTCGCAGGACTCGAGCGCCACGCGGAAGGCGATCAGGCGGTTGGCCCGGCCTTTCCACAGGCGGCGGGATACGCCGGAGTAGACATAACCGGAAATCGCAACCATACCCGGCTCTGACAGGGCGTTGTCGATATCCCTGTGAATACCGGTCACCTGTACCTGGGCCACCAGGTCCGCCTGCGCGTACCGCTGTGCGAGGCTATCCTCGGCGCCATAGCGCGCGGCGTCCCGCCCTTCGCCGGACGGCGCTTCTTGCGCACCGGCTGTCGAAATACAGGCGGCTAAAAAACCGAAGATCAGTGCATTGCACCAGGGGCTTGTTGTTTTCCCGATTGTGGCCACGCGAACTCTCCATTTTTCGAAACACAGGGTCATTCCCGAGGGGAGTAAACGCCCCGTGCCGTTTTGCCACCCAATAAAAAGGGCACCGAGGTGCCCTTTTGCTGTGTCCCGAATGCAAAACGGCGTTCATGCCGTTTAGTGGCTCGGGCCATCCTGGCCCTCGCCCTTCGGGCAGCCTGCGGCTGCGCAAAACGGCATCCATGCCGTTTAGTGGCTCGGGCCATCCTGGCCCTCGCCCTTCGGGCAGCCTGCGGCTGCGCAAAACGGCATCCATGCCGTTTTGTCTCATATTATTTGAGGGGCAGCAACTCCAATTCCACGCGGCGGTTGGCCTGGCGGCCGGCTTCCGAGTCATTGCTGGCGATCGGGTAGCGCTCGCCGTAACCCACCGCCTGTACGCGGCCGGCGGCAACACCGCGGCCGGTGAAGAAGCTGGCGACGGAGTTGGCGCGGCGCTCACTCAGAGTCTGGTTGTAGACGTCAGAGCCGGTGCTGTCGGTGTGGCCACTGACGCGGATCGCAGTCTGGTCGAATTCCTTCAGTACGAGGACAACCGAATCCAGGGTGTCGTAGAAGTCGGTGCGGATCTCCGCGCGGTCGGTGGCAAAGGTGATATTGCCCGGCATAATCAGGCGGATATTGTCACCCTCGCGCTGCACCCTGACACCCGTTCCCTCCAGGCGCTGGCGCAGGGCCATTTCCTGGCGGTCCATGTAGTAGCCGATGCCACCGCCGATGGCCGCGCCCCCGACGGCACCGGTAATGGCGCCCTTCTTGCGGTCCTTCTTGCTCGCGGTAGCCGCACCGATGATGGCCCCGGCCACGGCACCGGCACCGGCGCCCTTGGCCGCATTACTGGTCTTGCTCTGCCCTGTATAGGGATCGAGGGTGGTACAACCTACCAGTGAGCCCAGTGCGAGAATTGCTACCCATTTTTTCATGTAAGGTTCTCCTAACGCATTGTCGATGAACGGGTGTTAAACGCGCGGCGCGCCAATTTGGCTCCGCGAATTGGGTGAAAGTATTGCCAGCTGCAGCTGACTGGCAGCTGAATCGGCCCCCTCTTTATGGGTACCGAAGCCTAGGGCGAATCCCCGGGCAGGTCTACCGTCTGCTCCACATTTGTGGCCGGAGGAACCTGCGGCCGCAGTTGCTCCGGCTGCACCGACCACCCCGGCGGTCTTCCACAAGTTCTGTGGATAACTCTGTGCATGAAGTGGTAAAAGGCGGCGCCAGGCGGCGCAGACTCTTGCCCCCAGCAATTTGCGCACTTTTTAAACTCCTGCATTTTCCCCTTAAAAAACAAAGAGTTACAAGTATTTCGAAATTTTGCGTACCAATTTTTGGCATGCGCCCACAGGCTGCGCGAGGCCCGGATCGACATGTGGAAAAAATTTGTCAATAGTTGACTGGCGGGCCGCGCATAAATTTTTTAGAAAAATTTCTGATTAGGGGCTTGCGCAAATGCACCGTCAGACATTAGTGCACGGTGGTGCTAACTGAGTCCCGCTACGGGCGTGACCGGGCACCGGGAATACGGTCATTTAATAGTGGGGCGGCTTTTCATTCCCACCCGCGTCGCCCCGCATCTCGAAGGCCAGGTCCTGGTACTTGTCCCCCAGTTCGCGCAGGCGCGCCATCAGGGCGCGGATATTGGCGTCCTGGGTAGCGATCACATCGTTGAGCTGGGACAGGGTGTCCTCCTGAAACGCCAGGCGGCTTTCCAGTTCCTCCACCCGCGCGGTCAGCTCCGCCAGTTTCCGTTCCATTACAGCAACCTATATAGATGTTCCACCAGGCTCACCGAGCGCCGGTCCATAAACAGGCTTTGCCCCAGCCGCGTGGTCACATAGCCGCAGCCAATGCCCCGCTCCGGGTCGGCAAAGCCGACACTGCCACCGGCGCCGGGATGGCCGAAGCCCCGCTCGCCGCCAAAGCGCAGATCCGCCGCCCTGCCGCTGCGGATAAACCCGCAGCCGAAACTCACCTCCGCCTGCAGCACCGCATCGCGCCCGTGACTCTGCTCGCGCGTTGCCTCCTGCACCAGCTCCGCCGGCAGGAGCGAGGGCACGTCCAGCGCCAGATCCCCGTAGACCGCCGCCAGGTCGCGGGCGCTGAAATGGCCGTTGGCAGCGGGGATCAGCGCGCCGCGCCACTCGGGGCTGTTGGTGCCCATCATCAGGCTCACAGGGTTGGTAAAGGCCATGGCCACGGGCCCCTTGCGGTCCTCTTTGATCGCCCGGCCGACGGCATTCTCGCGCAGCTCCGGCAGCGGCTGCTTCAGCGGGCCCACATCGGCGATACGGGTCGATCTATGGCCGAGGGCGCCGAAGCCCCCGTCCAGATCGAGGGGTTTGGCCAGCCCCTGGCGGTAAAGTTCCGCCAGCGGCGTGGACGAGACCCGCTCCAGCAGGCCGCCGAGACTCCAGCCGTACAAAAACGGGGCGTAGCCCTGGCGGCTGCCCGGCGCCCACCAGGGCTCCTCGGCCGCGGTCCGGGCGCAGGCGCCGGCCCAGTCGTAGATCAGGCCATCGGCGACCTTTTCCCGGAAGGCCACCAGGCCGGCGCGGTGGCACAGCAGCTGCCTGGCCGTCACCTGCGCCTTGCCGCCGGCGGCAAATTCCGGCCAGTAGTCGGCCACCGGGCGGTCCAGATCCAGGTTGCCGGCCGCCACCTGCTGCAGCGCCAGCAGGGCCAGCACCCCCTTGGAGGAGGAAAACACATTCGCCAGGGTATCTTCGGTATAGGGGGTTTCGCCCCCCCGGTCCGCGCTGCCCGCCCACAGGGACACGATCAGTTCGCCGTGCTGGCGCACCGCAAAGGCCGCGCCGGTGTCGCCACATTCGCGGAAGTTGCGCGCAAAGCTGTCGTAAAGCGCCTCAAAGCCGGGAGCGCAAAAGCCGTAGATATCCATGAGTCTCCGTCCAGCAGGAAATTCGAGGCGCAGTAGTGTAATGCTTCGCGCCAAATGGCGATACACCGCTTCCTTCCCCTGACAGGAACAAATCGTTAGCATGGCGCCAGCCAGAGGGGAGTACTTATGACAGAGCAGAAGGCAATCCAGGACCAGATACCCGGCAACCACTGCTTCGGCTGCGGGCCCGACAACGAGCGCGGACTGCGGATCAAGAGCTACTGGAACGGCGCGGACAAGACCCGCTGCGAGTTTGTGCCGCAGCCCCACCACAGCGCCGGCCCGCTCCAGTACTTGAACGGCGGAATCATCGCCACGGTGATCGACTGCCACACCATCTGCACGGCCATTGCCGATGGCTACCTCCAGGCCGGCCGCGAGGTGGGCACTGGGGACAAGATATGGTACGCGACCGGCAAGCTGGATGTGCGCTACCGCGCACCGGCGGCCATCGACAGCCCCGCCATCCTCGAGGCGAGCATCCTCGAGCGCAGCGAGCGGAAGACGCTGCTGCACTGCAGCCTCAGCAGTGGCGGACGGATCTGCGCCACGGCCGAAGTGGTTGCGGTGCGGGTGCCCGACAACTGGTAGCCGCGCCCCGCCGGCGTCAGTCCGGCATCTCCGGATCCGCCAGCTTGTAACCGCAGTGCTTGCAGTACTCGGCATCCCGGTCGTGGCCGGCGCGGCTGCAGTTGTCGCAGCGGTGCAGGGTGCGCTCGTGGCGCAACTCCGAGGCCAGCTCCGCGGTCACTATGCCGGTGGGCACGGCGATGATCGAATAGCCGATCAGCATGGTCAGGGCGGCGATCCCCTGCCCCACGGGGGTCTGCGGCGATATATCTCCGTAGCCCACGGTGGTGATGGTCACTATCGCCCAGTAGATGCTCTTCGGAATACTGGTAAACCCGTGCACGGGCCCCTCGACCAGAAACATCAGCGCCCCGAAGATAACGCACATCACCAGCACGCTGGCGTAGAAGACCAGTATCTTGCGCCGCGCCAGCCCGAGGCTGCGCAACAAGAGGTTCGCATCGCGCAGATAGCGCACCAGCTTGAGAATGCGGAATATACGCAGCACACGCAGCAGGCGGATAACCAGCAGGTAGCTGGCGCCGGTATACAACAGCGCGAGGTAGCTGGGCAGAATCGCCAGCAGGTCGACGATGCCGTAGAAACTGAAAATATAGGAGCGGCGATTTACCGCGCAGTAGATCCGCAGCAGGTATTCGACGGTAAACAGAGCGGTAAACAGCCACTCGAGGGCAAACAGCCACTCGCCGTAATGGCCGGCAATCTGCTCCACCGACGCCAGCATAACCAGCGCGACGCTGATCAGAATGGCCCAGATCAAAACGACATCGAAACCCCGACCCGCAGGGGTATCGGTGCCAAAGATCACTTCGTTGAGCCACTTGCGCCTGCCGGTCAGAGCCATGATCCCTCCAGAAAATAGCGACTATAACGCCAGCCCGGTGATACCGCCAGATGACAGCCGCGGCCCTTTCCCTGTAATCTAGGGAACCTCTGATTAAGTCCGTAATGTCTCTGGCTTTCAGAGGTTCCCTAGCGCGCCCGGATTGCACAGCCGACAGAATCTGCCATGAAAAGAGAAAATCGCCTGGTCTACTCAACCGATCGCGGCAGGATAAAAGAAGAGCCGCAACAGGAAAGCCGCCGCACCGGCGACGGCATAGTGCGCATTCAGCGGGAAACCAAGGGCCGTAAAGGCAAAGGCGTGACCTGTGTGCGCGGCCTGCCGGGCACCGATGCGGAACTGAAGCTGTTGCTCGCAGAGATGAAAAAGCGCTGCGGTTGCGGCGGCGCCCTCAAGGACGGTGTGATCGAAATTCAGGGCGACAAGCGCGACGAAATCAAGACGCTGCTCGAGGCCAAGGGCCACAGGGTGAAGCTGGCCGGTGGCTAGGGAACCTCTGAATAATTCCGCAATGCCTCTGCGGGACCTGAAGGCTGCAGCTGTTAGGCGCAGCTCGCCGCGAATGGCCCAGCCCTTTGCAAGAGCTGCAACGCCGCAGATGCGGCCTTCAGGCCCCGCCCTGCGGGGCTTGCAGAGCGATTCACACTCTGCGTTGCGGCTTCTTGAAAGGTCTAGACATTCCTGCGAAGCCGCGCCTTGATTGTGAACCGCTCTGCAAGCCAGAGGTATCGCGGAATTATTCAGAGGTTCCCTAGTTGAAAAAGTATTACTGACCATCCACCCGAATCAAGCGCAGGGGTTTCACATTCAGCGCCCGCTCCCGCTTTAAACAGATCTTTAGCAGTTTCGCCAGCTGGATGCGGTAGTGTTCCACAATAGCGGCTGCGGCGCTCTTGCATTTCAGTTCCATTGCCTGCAGCGCGTCCACCAGCTCCTGGCGCTGCACCGGCAGCTCGGGCGCGGGAGATCCTGCGCCCCGCTCCCGAAGAGCGTCTGCCAGGGCCAGCTTGCGCAGCGGCTCCGATTCATGCACCGCGGAGAAAACCCCCTCCAGCTCCTGGGCGGCCAGCGCAAAGTATTTCTGCACAAGCGCCCGCTGCCCTTCCGCCAGCGACAAGCGGTCGATCATCAGCCCGAGAATATCCGTGTAGTGCTCGAGTTTTTCCAGGCGCGGCTCCAGAGCGCTGTAGGCCGCCAGCCCGTCGAGCAGTTTGCCCGACGCCTCCCGCTCGCCGGCCGGCAGGGATTCCAGTGCGCGGCGGACGCGCAGATAGAAGACGCGGAAGATCTGCCGGACCTGCTCCTGTGCCTCCGCGCGGCGCGCGCGATTGTCGCGGATGCTCTCGTCCGCGGCCGCCGGTGTCGCGCCGCTGAGGGAATACGCCTGCGGCTGAATTTTTTCCTGTGCCCGGACGAGTCCCGCCCCCAGCCGCATGACGGCACCGCTGCGGCGCAGGTTTTGCAGGCGCTGGTTCAGATCGCGCAGCTCCACCAGTTTACCGCGCAGCCAGTCTATTGCGCCCTGCAGGTCCAGCGACCGCAGCTCTTCCCCGGCGGGCGCTTCCATCGGCAGGAAGAAACGCGGCGGCAATTGGTTAAAGTAATCTCCGACGATTTTCGCCGCCTGCTCGACCTCCTGACTCGCGCACAGCAGCAGGGAGTTCTCCACCGCCCGGCAGCCCTCGCCGGCCACCGCCGCACTGACGGCATCGCTCAGCCCCTCCAGGTCGTCGAACAGTTTGCGCGCGGAGAAGGCCCGCTGCAGCAGCGGCTCCAGTGCCAATGCCTCTGCCCGGGCAATCCGCTCGCTGTCCGCCGCCTGTGTTCGGTCCCAAGGGTCCCCGGGCTGCGCCATCGCCAGCTCGATATTGGAGCGAATCTCCCGATCCAGGCTGCAGCGCATCCAGCGCACCGCATCGGGGTAGTCCCGCAGGCGCTGGCCGGCGACCGCGGCCTCGCGGTTGATTTCCCCCACCATCAGCTCCGCGTACACCAGCTGGTGCCACTTCTCCGCAAAGGCGACAAAGCCCCCGCTGCCGAGCAACTGCGCGGCCCAGGCGTCACCGCGCCGCTCGATCCGCCGCGCAACCGGCGCGGTGAGCGCCCTGTGCAACAGAAACAGGCGATCCACCAGGGCCAGCGCCGGCCTGCCGCAACGGCACAGCAGCGCGTGCAGGGGTTTTTGCAGGCCGCTCGCCTCGCCGCTTGCACAGAGGATACTGCGCTCGTTTTCCAGCGCCCACTGCATCCGCTGCAGGCGGTCGGCGGTATCCAGCACCAGCCACGCGACAATGCCACCGAGCCTGCCGCGATAGGTGCCCAGTGCCCGCGCCACCAGGGCGAGCAGTTCGCGGCCGTCCAGGGACAGCACCGCGCCCAGGCCGATGCTGAGCGGCAGGCGCTGGCGGACTATCTCCGCCAGGCCCGGATCGGAAACGACCTCCACACCCGCGGTAACGTAAATCCGCTCCACTGACGGCAGCTGCGTTTTTTCCGCCAGCAGCTCCAGCAGCAGGTGCAGTCCTCGGGCGTCGGCGGCGTCCAGTGCCTTAGCGCCCGGCTCGACGGGATACAGGCGCCGGGAGGAGAAAAAAGGCAGTGCCAGCAGCGCGGCGACAAACCCGGCCAGCGCTATCGAGAGCGTGTTTACAGCCAAGCCGACAAAACCGGGCGCGCCGTCGAAGAAAGCCAAAAGGATCTGCCACAGGGCCCGCGCGGTCGCGTAGCCGCACAGGCACAACAGCGACAGAAACAGAGCCGGTACCAGGGCCGCGGGCAGGAACCCCAGCATCAGCTGAACCCGCCCGGCCACGCTCTCGCCCAGCGACGGCTGCAGGTCACCGAACAGCGCCGCCAGTTGGGCGCGGGCCCCGGCCGTCCCCTCGCCACCCTTTTTTTCCGCGGGCGGCGCACTCGCTGTGGCGGCGCCGCCCGACCGGGCGCGGCGTTTCTGCGCGAACTGCAACTTGGCGATCAGGGCGCGGTTGTCGAACTTGCCCGCGGGGAAGACCTCCACCCGCAGCCCGATCGTTTGCAGGCGGGAGCGGTATTCGACTACCTGTTGCGAGGTCAGCCGGTCCTTGATCACCCAGCCCTTGACCATCAGCCTACGCGCCTGGGGCAGCGGGAGGGAAAACGCCTTCGCCGCTTCCTGCAGCACTGCCTCCGCCGTCTTGCCACGCAGGGTCTTACCCGTGGAAACCAGCTGAAACTTTTCCTGGCCGGACACTTGAGCGCTCCTGTCAATTACTAGCCCGACAACGAAAAGTTGCCGGGTTAAATGTGACATCCAGTGTCACATGTCGGATGTTTGGAGGCGGGAGACTAAAAGAAACCCAGGGTGCGCGGTGCGCACTGGTTCTCACCAGGGGCGCGGTGGAGGGGGGGTTGATGCAAAGGGCGGCAGGGCGCACAGAAAAACTGAGAAGCGCAACCGGTCACACAAGTCTATTGCGGGGCGAACACCTGCAGCACCCGATCGGCCAGCTCCGCCAGGGAGAGCCCGCGGCCGCGCGGCTTGAACCAGCTGTGGGTATGGCTCAGGGCCCCGAGCAGCAGGCGGCGCGTCAGCGCCGGGTCGCCGCCGGCGCAACCGGCGGCGGCGATGGCCTCGAGCCAGATCTGCTCGTAATCCTGCCGCTGGCGCAGCACCAGTTTCTGGCTCGCCGGCGACAGGCTGCGCCACTCCACCACCAGTATCGAGAAACCGGGCACGGCGAGCCCGTGTATGGCCTCCAGTTCGCAGAGAATACAGGCGCGCAACCGCTCCCGCGGCGAGTCCGCCCGCGCCACCGCGCTGGCCATACGCGCGCGGGCGTACACGGTCACCTCCTGCATAACGCGGCAGAGTATCTCCTCCTTGCTGGAGAAGTGGTGAAAGATACTGCCGGAGAGTATCCCCACTTCGGCGGCGATATCCCGCACCGTGGTGCGGGCAAAGCCCTTCTGTTCAAACAGCCGGGCCGCCGCGTTCAGCAGCCGCCCGCGGGGAGAATCGGGGGCCGTCAGCAATCCCTCTTCCACCAGCGCCGCGATCAATTGCCGCGGCGACGGCGCTTCCCCATGCCCTGCTGGCGCCTGCGCGGATTTCTGCACCTCAGTCCCCTCGTCCGAAAGCCTACCATGCAACTATTGAATACCAAGCGCTTGCTTGGTAGCGTTATCACATTCTGCGCTTTCGACTTCGCCGGCGCAAGTTCCCGCGAGCGATCGGAGAGGACAATCGCTGATGCAACCCATCGAATCCCAGTTGGACAGCCGCTCGGCAGAGTTCAACGACAACCGCGCGGCCATGCTCGAGAAGATCGCGCTGTTTCGCGCCGCCGAACAGCAGCCAGTCGCGGCGGAGCGGCAGAAGTCCGAACGCTACCGGCAGCGCGGCTGGCTGCTGCCGAGGGAGCGCCTCAACCGGCTGCTGGACCCGGGCGCGCCCTTTGTCGAGCTGTGCGCACTGGCCGGCTACAAGCTCTACGACGACCGGGACGGCAGCGGTGCCGGCGGCGGTGCTATCTGCGGTATAGGTCAGGTTTCCGGCCGGCGCTGCATGATCCGGGTCGACAACTACGCGGTGAAAGGCGGAACCATCTCCCCGGCCGGTATGGAAAAGGCCCTGCGTATGCAGCAGATCGCGCTGGAAAACCGCCTGCCGTTCGTCACCCTGGCGCAGAGCGGCGGCGCCAACCTGATGTACGCCGCCGAGACCTTCGCCCCCGGCGGCCGCGGCTTTGCCAACCAGGCCCGCCTCTCGGCGGCGGGCATCCCCCAGATCACCGTGGTTCACGGCGGCGCCACCGCCGGCGGCGCCTATCAGCCCGGTCTGTCCGACTATGTGGTAATGGTGCGGGGCCAGACCGGCATGTACCTGGCCGGCCCACCGCTGCTACTGGCCGCCACCGGCGAGGTCGCCGACGAGGAGCGTCTGGGCGGGGCGGAAATGCACTGCCGCCAGTCCGGCAGCGGTGACTACCTCGCGGAAAACGACGCCGACGGCATCCGCATCGCGCGGGAGATAGTCGCCAGCCTGCCGCGCCCAGATCCCGACCCGCAGGCGCGGACCTACCCCGAGCCGCGCTATCCCATCGACGAACTGCTGGGACTGATACCCGCAGACAGCAAAAAACCCTACGACGTACGCGAGATACTTGCGCGCATCGCCGACGGCTCCGCACTGCTGGATTTCAAACCGGAGTACGACCGCCAGACATTCTGTGGCCACATCCGCATCGAGGGCTTTCCGCTCGGCGTCATCGGCAACAACGGCCCCATTACCCCCCGCGGCGCCGGCAAGGCCGCGCAGTTTATCCAGCTGTGCGAACAGAGCGGCACGCCGCTGCTATTTCTGCACAACACCACCGGTTTTATGGTGGGCACTGAAGTGGAGCAGGACGGCATCATCAAACAGGGCTCGAAACTGATCCAGGCGGTAGCCAACGCCACGGTGCCGAAAATCAGCATCGTGGTCGGCGGCTCCTACGGCGCCGGCAACTACGCCATGTGTGGCCGCGGCTTCGATCCGCGCTTTATCTTTGCCTGGCCGAACGCGCGCACCGCCGTTATGGGCGCGGCCCAGGCCGGCAGGGTGCTGCGCATTGTCACGGAACAAAAGATGCGGCGCGCCGGCCGGGTGGACGAGGCGGCCCTGGACAAGCTGGAAGCCGATACCGCCGCCTTTATGGAAGGCAGCGCCGATGCCATCGCCTGCAGCGCGCGCCTGTGGGACGACGGCATCATAGACCCGCGCGATACGCGCAAGCTGCTGGGCCTGCTGCTGGAGATCTGCCGCGAGGCGGAACGGTCGGCACCGAGGAAAAACAGCTTCGGCGTGGCGCGCTTCTGAGATCGCCGCGGAAACGGCCGGGGTCGCGCGCAAATCACACGGATCAGGTCAACGGGAATAAAAATAATGTTACTCAGCGACGAACACCGGGAGCTGCAGCGCACAGTGCGCCATTTCGTGCAGCAGGAAATCAACCCCCACATACCCGAATGGGAGAAGGCCGGCGCCTTTCCGATCCGTGAAATATTCCGCAGGCTTGGCGCGCTTGGGCTGCTCGGCATCAGCAAACCCCCGCACTACGGCGGTCTCGGGCTGGACTTCAGCTACGAGGCGGTGTTTCTCGAAGAGCTGGGCGCGGCCCACTGTGGCGGCGTGCCGCTTTCCATCGCGGTGCAGACCGCCATGTGCACACCGGCATTGGCCAATTTCGCCAGCGACGCGCTGCGCGAACAGTTCCTCGCCCCCGCGGTCCGCGGCGAGATGGTCGGCGCCATCGCGGTGTCCGAACCCGGCGCCGGCTCCGACGTGGCCGCGATCAAAACCACCGCGGTGGCCGATCGCGGCGACTATATCGTCAACGGCAGCAAGATGTGGATCACCAACGCGCCCTGCGCGGATTTCTTCTGCACCCTGGTCAACACCGGCGACGGCAAGCCCCACAAAAACAAGTCCCTGCTGATCATCCCGGCCAAATCTCCCGGCGTGCGCGTCGGCGAAAAGCTGGACAAACTGGGGATGCGCTCCTCGGAAACCGCGCCGGTATTTTTCGACAATGTGCGGGTGCCCCGGAGCCATCGCATCGGCGACGAGGGCGCCGGCTTTCTGCTGCAGATGCTGCAGTTCCAGGAGGAGCGCCTGGCCGGCGCTGCGCTCACCATCCGCGGCCTGGAGAACTGCGTCGCCGCCACCATCGACTATGCGCGCGAGCGCCGCACCTTCGACGCGCCGCTGCTCGACAACCAGACGGTGCACTTCGCGCTGGCGGAGATGCAGACCGAAGTGGAGTGCCTGCGCGCGCTGACCTGGCGCGCGGTGGAAGACTATGTGCGCGGCGAGGACGTCACCACCCTCGCCTCCATGGCCAAGCTCAAGGCCGGGCGCCTGTCCCGCCGCATTCCCGACCAGTGCCTGCAGTTCTGGGGCGGCATGGGCTACATCGAAGAGACGGCGGTCAACCGCGCCTATCGCGACTGCCGCCTGACCGCCATCGGCGGCGGCGCCGACGAGGTCATGCTGGGCATTATCTGCAAACTGATGGGCATACTGCCGCGCAGACATCAATCCGGTCGCTGAGGACACCTATGCACACATTCATTGCCAGGAGGCGCGCTACCGCTCAGTCGGCCCCCCTGAACGGGCCGGTGCAACACAACGCAGTCAACCGGCAGATGGCCGAAAAGCTGCTGCAAGAGAAGAGATCCCCGGAGTGGCAGTGCCGATGACCACACCCCCTACCCTGCTCGTCGCCAACCGCGGTGAAATCGCCCTGCGTATTTTGCGCAGCGCCCGCAACGAGGGTTACAGCACCGTCGCCATCTACAGCGACGCCGACCGCGACGCACCGCACGCGCGCCACGCCGACCGCGCCGTCGCCATCGGCGGCCAGACAGCGGCGGAGTCCTACCTGGATATCGGGCGGATCATTGCCGCGGCAAGAGATTCCGGCGCGACCGCCGTGCACCCCGGTTACGGTTTCCTGGCCGAGAATGCCGAATTCGCCCGCGCCTGTGCGGTGAACGGACTGCAATTTATCGGCCCCTCGGCGGAGGTGATCGAACTGATGGGCAACAAGCGCAAGGCCAAGGCGTTTGTTGCCGCCGCCGGCGTGCCCTGTATCCCCGGCGTCTCCCGGGACGGGCGGGACGACGACGCCCTGGCAGCGGAAGCGCGGCGCATCGGCTTCCCGCTGATGATCAAGGCCGCCGACGGCGGCGGCGGGCGCGGCATGCGCCTGGTGCGGGATGCGCACAGCTTTCCGGCACAGCTGCGTTCGGCGCGCAGCGAGGCGCTGAGTGCCTTCGGCAGCGACGAAATTATTCTGGAAAAGGCGCTGACCGACGCGCGCCATATCGAGATACAGGTGTTCGCCGACAGCCGTGGCAATGTCATTCACCTCGGCGAGCGCGACTGCTCTATCCAACGGCGCCACCAGAAGATCGTCGAGGAGTCGCCGTCGCCGGCGGTGGATGCGCAATTGCGCGAGCGGATGGGCGCCGCCGCCGTGCGCGCGGCCCGGGCCTGCCATTATGTCGGCGCCGGCACCGTGGAATTCCTGCTCGACGGCCAGGGCGATTTCTACTTTCTGGAGATGAACACCCGCCTGCAGGTGGAGCACCCGGTGACCGAAATGGTGACCGGCTACGACCTGGTCGCCTGGCAGTTGGCGGTGGCCCGCGGCGAGCCGCTGCCGGTTGCGCAGGCCCAGGTGCAGCGGCGCGGCCACGCCATCGAGGTGCGCCTCTGCGCGGAGGATCCGGAAAACCAGTTTCTGCCCCAGTCCGGCCCCGTCCTCCACTGGCGACAGCCGCGCGCCGAGGGCGTCCGCATAGACCACGGGATACGCGCGGGGCTCGAAATCCCGCCCTTCTACGACCCGATGCTCGGCAAGCTGATCGCCTGGGGCCGGGACCGGGAGGAGGCGCGGCGGCGCCTGCTGCGCGCGCTCGACGCGATGGAATTTATCGGGCCCGCGAACAATATCCACTTTCTGCAGCAGCTGCTGCAGCATCCGCAATTCGGCGCCGGCCGCACCGATACCGGATTCCTGGAAAACGCGTTTCCGCAAATCGAGGCGCCTGAGCCGGAAGCGGAGATGCTCGCCGTGGCCGCGGTACTGAATCACCAGTGCCAGCTGAGCGCGGCCGACCGCCGCAGCGGGCGCGCCAACTGGCGCAGCGGCGACAACAGCCTTCCGCTACACTACCGCCTGCGCTGTGAAACGCGCACCTTCGACTGCCACCTCAGCTGCCGGGGCGGAAACGAATACCTCGCGACCCTGGACGGGCGGGATTTCCATATCGAGCTGGAGCAGTATGCGCAGCGGCGCGCGCGCCTGACCGTCGACGGCGTGCGCAGAAACCAGGCGTTTATCCGCACCGGCGATATCCTCCAGCTGCTGTGGGGCGGGCGCCAGTGGCAGCTGCGGGATATCACCCAGGCGCCGGCGAGCAGCGCCGACAGTGCCGGCAGCGGCCGGATCACCGCGCCGATGGACGGCTGTGTAGTGGAAATACTCGTCGGCGCCGGACAGCGCGTGCGCCGCGGGGAGACACTCGCGGTGATGGAGGCGATGAAGATGGAGCACCCGCTCAAAGCCGATTGCGACGGCACCGTCACTAAGCTGGCGGCCGCCGCCGGCGAACAGGTGCGCGGCGGCCAGCTGCTGGCGCAGATAGAGATCGGGGCCGCAGTCGCCGATAGAGACCCGGCTGCGAGCGAAACCTGAGAAACGCGATGCTCGACTACCCGACCATCAAGCTCATTCACATCACCTGCGCGGTACTGACGGTTTCGCTATTCGTACTGCGCGTGCTTCTGGATTTTTTCGGGCGCACAGGGTGGCGGCGGACACCGCTGCGCTGGGTGCCGCACCTGAACGACACGCTGCTGCTGGGCGCCGCCGTCGCACTGGCGTTCATCGGCGGCTGGAATCCGCTGCGATACCCCTGGCTCGCAGCCAAGATAGTGCTGTTGCTGGGTTATATCGCAGCCGGTGTGATCGCGCTTCGCCAGTCGCTGCGCCTGCGCCCGCGGCTTATTGCTTTCGCCTGCGCTCTGCTGCAGGTGGCGCTGATCTTCTACCTGGCGATACAGAAACCGCAGATTTTCCATTGACCTGGGAATCAAATAGTTCGGTCCGGCCGCTATCTCGGCGCCTTTGGCCCCGAACTATTTGCCTGTCGCCCGCACTTCACTCGACGGCACACGGCCGTGCCAAACCAGCCCGCAAAGTCAGCGCGCGTCGCCGTCCCAGACATCGTGCTCTATACCGCCGATATCATACTGGCGCGCATCGAAAACCGGCTCTTCGATGCCCTTCGCCCGCTGTGCCTCGTAGTCTCCCAGCACCTTGAAGGCCACCCCCGACAGCAGCAGTATCGCCAGCAGGTTTGCCGAGGCCATAAAGCCCATGGACATATCGGCCATATTCCACAGCAGCGCAAAATTGTCCGAACTGCCGCTGTAGGCGACCCAGGCCCCGAACAGAATAAAGGCGATGTAGAGCAGCCGGTAACAGAAAATCGACAGGCGCGAATGCCACAGGTAAAAGATATTGGTTTCCGCGTAGTAGTAGTTGGCGATAATCGAGGTAAAAGCGAAGAAAAGCAGCGCCACGGCCACGAAGCTGCCGCCCCAGGCACCCACCTCGCTGGCCAGCGCATCCTGGGTCAGGGTCACGCCCTCGATATTGCCGACCATATGCACATCCGCCAGCAGTATGATCGCCGCGGTGGCGGTGCAGATCAGGATGGTATCGAGAAATACCGAGGCCATCTGCACATAGCCCTGCACCGCCGGGTGTTTGACATCCGCCGCGGCGCCCACGTTCGGGGACGACCCCATACCCGCCTCGTTGGAAAACAGGCCGCGCTTGATGCCATTGGCGACCACCGCGCCGAACGCGCCGGCTCCCGCCTCTTCATAACCGAAGGCGTTGCCGAATATTTCCGCCAAAACCTTCGGCAGCTCGCCCAGATTCATCAGTATCACGGCGAAGGCCACGGCCAGATAGGCCAGGGCCATAAAGGGCACGACGATTCCGGCGAAGCGCCCGATGGAGTGGATGCCGCCGAAGACGATGATCGCCGCAAGCAGCGCCACCACCAGCCCCACCAGCAGCGGATTCACGCCCCAGGCGCCACTGATGGCCTCCGCCATCGCGTTGGATTGCACCGCGTTGAAAAAGAACCCAAAGCAGATCACCAGAAAGACGGAGAAGAGCACCGCCAGCCATTTCCACCGTTTGCCGAGCCCCTTCTCGATGTAGTAGGCGGGGCCGCCGCGAAAAGTACCGTGTTCCTCGCCGCGTTCCTTGAAGGTCTGCGCCAGCGTGTTCTCCACGAAACTGGTGGCCATGCCCACCCAGGCCACCACCCACATCCAGAAGACCGCACCCGGCCCGCCGGCAGTAATGGCCACCGCCACTCCGGCGATATTGCCGGTACCGACCCGGGCCGCGGCGCTGGTGGCGAACGCCTGGAAGGAGGACACGGAATCGTAGTGTTCCTTGCGGAAACTGCGCTTCATCACCGCGAGCATATGTCCGAAGTGGCGAAACTGGATAAAGCGGCTGTGCCAAGTGAAATAGATACCGGCCGGCAGCAGGCCCGCCACCAGTATTCCGAGCCACCAGATGCCACCTATACCACCCCAGGTAATCGCGTTGCCCCAGCCGATAAAGCCGCCGAGGGTATCGAGTAAGGCCTGCATGTGCACTCCGTATAGATTTTTTTGACTCCCCTCATGACGCGTAAAAGCCTTCTGAGACAAGCCTCATCACAAACAATCGTTATCTCCAGTGCCGCAGTGGCTCATTGAAAGAAACCCCCACTGCTATACTGCTTACGATGTAACGACGCGCTTTAGACACCCTTCAGTAAACAGTAAAGCCCAACCAACCCACTCACGAATCCGTCAAGGCCGATGAACCTACAGTTACTCGCGAAAATTGGCGCAGGGTTACTACTAATTTCCTCCCTTGCACATGCCGACAAAATCGTGCACGACGCCGAATACTACATCTTGAAAGCCCAGAATGGAGAAAAATGGGCGCAACAGGATAGAATCGTGTCGCAAAAACTCGCAGCCTTCAAAAGGCGCAATGGCGGAAATCCCCCCAATATTGTTTACATCCTTATTGACGACATCGGCTTTGGGGATCTTGGCAGTGAGACTCTGAATGCCATTCGGGGTTATAAGACACCTTCGATCAACGAATTTGCAAAGGAAGGCATGCGCGTGGCTCGTTTTTATACGGAGCCCTCCTGTACTCCCACTCGCGTCGCCTTTATGACCGGCCGACAGCCGTACCGCAATGGAATGGGGAATACATCGGTCGATATTTCAGGTTTTGGACTAGCGGAAGGGGAGGTCACACTCGCCGAGATTCTTTCTGCCTCCGGCTACAACACCGTGCACATTGGAAAATGGCATATGGGCGACATTCGGGAAGCGTGGCCGAACTTTCAGGGTTTCGATTATACTGCATTTCCGATTCATCAGCAGGGGCAGCTAAGCATATTCCACGACGACGCAGCGGATGAAGAGGTATCAATCGGCATCGGCGACAACAACTATGACAACCGCTTCACCATGGACCGCTGGTTACGCACTGATGCCTCGGCCATGGTCACCGGTGTGGAAGGCACTCGCAACAAGGACGTGCGGGAAGTGCACATGAAGCCCGGAGAACGCTGGAATGAGGCCAAATACCATGAAATGAATGTGCGATATCAAGAGCAGGCCATGGAGCAGCTGCGCAAACTGGCGTCGGCGAACAAACCGTTTTTCCTGAATTACTGGCCCCTCTACCCACTAACCGGGCCACGAACAACTACCGACCGCTACACCACCCCAAATGGTGGTCACTACGTGGAAAAAATGAAGCTGGTGGACCAGTGGATCGGCGAGATGATGAGCGAGATAGACTCACTGGGGATTGCCGACAACACCGTCGTCATCATCATGAGCGATAACGGCCACTTCACCAAATACTCGTCAAAATCCGGCTATACGCCGTTGATTTTCCGCGGCGGCAAGGGGGATACGACGGAAGGAGGGGTGCGGGTGGACGCCTTTGTTCGCTGGCCGGATATGATTGAGGCTGGCTCCGTGGTTGGGGATATAGTACACGTATCCGATCTATTCACCACCCTGGCCCGCATCGCGGATGCTACTGACGAAATCCCCACCGACCGCATTATCGATGGGGTCGACCAGACAGCTCTCTGGCTGGATGGCGAGACCCATGGCCGGCGCGACTATGTCTTCCTCTACAACATTGACACACTGGAGGCCGTGGTTAAGGAGCAGTATAAACTGGCCTTTCCCGGCTCAATCAAGAATGCAATTCTAGCTGAGTTTTACGATTTGTTCCGGGATCCCCGTGAGGAACATCCGGTTTCAACCGAGTTGGGCGCCTGGGGTGGAGGTAAGTTCGTACGGATGATTCAGCGCCATATGACCCGTAAAAAGAAATACCCGGACAGCGGGCCCGCGACGGGAATTCCCTATGAAGGAATAGAGAACCTGCGACCGGAATCCAAAGAGGCGGTCGAGCAGTTCCTGTTTATGCAGAAAACGCCGGAAATGTAACGTTTTCGCTATCAGTACCGCACCGCTTGCCAGCGGTATTGCAGGAAAGCAATCCCGCGATGTCCGCTAACCATGTGATAATAGAAATATCTCCCGCGCGCGCTCAGGCGACACCACCGCGCGCCCGCAGTCCTCGGCGATGCCCACCAGCGCCTCGATCAACTGACCGTTGCCACCGGCGCGCTCACCACCGGGGAGATAGAAGGTGTCCTCGACGCCGCTGCGCAGGTGTCCGCCCATTTCCGCGGTCTTGCGATGTAGTGGCCATATCTCCCCGCGGCCGATCAGCGTCGTCTGCCACAGGGCGCCCGGCTTCATATATTTCGGCAGCAGCTGCAGTAGCTCCACATCCGCCGGCATACCGGAGGCCACGCCCATCACCAGATTGTAGTTGGGCCTGTCCACCATGCCCACGTCGCTGAACATGCCCACCGAGCGCACTATACCGACATCGAAGCATTCGAACTCGGGGCGGGTGCCGGTTTCCCTGCAGACCTCCAGCAGCTCCTGCACCTTTTCCACCGGATTTTCGAACAGCAGCGGCGGCCAGGCCCAGGTGCCGTTGGCGCGCGCCTTGAGGTAGTTGAGACTGCCGGCATTGCAGGCGGCGATTTCCGGCCGGCCGGCGCGGATGCACTCCAGCGCGCCCCGCTGGTCGCGGCCGATGGTGCCGGTGGTGAAATTCAGCAATACGCCCGGACAGGCGTCGCGAATCGCGTCGGCAATCGCGAGCGCCACATCAGGGTCCCAACTGGGCAGGTGCCCCCTGCCCGGCTCCTGCGCTCGGAAGTGCACATGCATGACCGAGGCGCCGGCGTCGTAGGCCTCGCGCGCAGACTGGGCCATCTGCGCCGGAGTCACCGGCACCGGGTGCTGCTCGGGATTGGTCAGCACCCCGGTCAGGGCACAGGTAATCACCACCTCATCGGACATCGCAGCGCCTCCTGAATTATCTTTATTGAGATGCGGACATTCATTGAGATGCGGACATTCATTGAGATGCGGACATTCCGGCCGCCCTATGCCCGCCTTCCATCGCCCTGCATTGGATTCCGCGCTTATTCGACACCAAGCGCTTGCTTGGTCATACAGGCTAGCACAGGCGGCCGCCGGGACAAAGGCATCTTGTCACCCCGCGCCGCGCCCGGCAGAATGCGGCGCGAATCGCCAGAAGGAGCTATATCCATGAGTGAATCCCCGGCAGTGAAGACGGCCCCCTACGGCAGCTGGAAATCCGCCATCGACGCCGAGTTGCTGGTTCAGGGCAGCGTGCGCCTGAGCGAGGCCAGCCTGGTGGACGGGCGCTACTACTGGCTGGAGTCGCGCCCGGCGGAAAAGGGCCGCTCGGTGCTGGTACAGTACTCGCGGGAACAGGGCCGGCGCGACCTGCTGCCGGCGCCACTCAGCATCCGCTCCAAGGCACACGAATACGGCGGCGCCAGTTACCTGGTCGACGGCGACACTGTCTACTTCGTGCTCGCCGAGGACCAGCGCATCTACCGCATGAATCTGGACAAACGGCTGCCGGAGCCCATCACCGCGGAGAACAGGAGCCGCTACGCCGACCTGACCCTCGACCGCCGCCGCAACCGGCTGCTGTGTGTGGAGGAGGATCACGCCCCCTGCGACGGCGGCGGCGAGCCGATCGCGCGCATACTGGCGATAGACCTGAACGCCCCCTTACAGCGCGCGCCGCAGGTGCTTGCCGAGGGCGCCGATTTCTATTCCAACCCGGCCCTGAGCCCCGATGGCGCACGGCTGAGTTACCTCTGCTGGTGGCACCCGAATATGCCCTGGGACGCCACCGAGCTGCATCTGGCCGAACTGGATGCGCAGGGCCTGGTGGCGCGCAGTGAGAAAATCGCCGGCGGCGACGGCGAATCGCTGTTCCAACCCCAGTGGTCCCCGGAAGGCGAACTCTTCTATGTTTCCGACAGGAACAACTGGTGGAATATCTACCGCCGCGGCAGTGACAAGCCCCTGTGGGAGAAGGACGCCGAGTTCGCTACCCCGCAGTGGGTGTTCGGCATGTCCACCTACGGCTTCCTGAATTCCGACGAAATCCTGTGCACCTATACGGAGGAAGGCCGCTGGCACCTGGCCAGTATCGACATCCACAGTGGCGAGCACCGCATTATCGATCAGCCCTATTGCGATATTGAAAGCCTGCGCTGCGAAAGCCAGCGGGCGGTGATGATCGCCGCCGGCGCAGGCAGCTTCCCCGCGGTGGTCGCCTATGACCACCACAGCGGGAAGCTCGAGACCATCGCCAGCAGCAACAGCAACCCACTGCCGGACGATCTGTTTTCCATCGCCCAGGCGGTCGAGTTTCCCGTCGGTGAGCGCCGCGTGTACGGTTTCTACTACCCGCCCCACAACCCGCACTTTGCGCCACCGCAGGGGGAAAAGCCGCCGCTGATCGTATTCAGCCACGGCGGCCCCACCGGCGCCACCTCCGCCGGGCTCAACCTGAAGGTCCAGTACTGGACCAGCCGCGGCTTCGCCATCCTCGATGTGAATTACTCCGGCAGCACCGGCTACGGGCGCGCATACCGCGAGCGCCTGAAGGACAGCTGGGGCCTGACCGATGTGGAGGACGTCTGCGCCGGCGCCGAATACCTGGTCGCCCGGGGGCTGGCGGACCCGGAGCGGCTGCTGATCAAGGGCGGCAGCGCCGGTGGCTACACGGTGCTGGCCGCCCTGACCTTCCACGACACCTTCAAGGCGGGCGCCAGCCACTACGGTATCGGCGACCTGACCACGCTGGCGCGGGATACCCACAAGTTCGAGTCCCGCTACCTGGACAAACTGGTGGGCCCCTGGCCCGCGGCGGAAGACGTCTACCGCGCGCGCTCACCGATCAATTACGTCGAGCGGCTGAACTGCCCGGTGATCTTTTTCCAGGGCATGGAAGACAAGGTGGTGCCGCCGAACCAGGCGCAGACAATGGTGGATGCGCTCAAGGCGCGCGGTATACCGGTGGCCTATATCACCTTCGAAAACGAGGGCCACGGCTTCCGCAGCGGCGACAGTATCAAAATGGCCCTGGAGGGCGAGCTGGAGTTCTACAGCCGCATTTTCAATTTCCCGCTGCCGGAACCGGGCCCGGGCATTACTATCGAAAACCTGGATTGAGTGAACGATGGGAAGATGGAGACCACCGCGCCCGCGCGGCTCCCGCTATATCACCCCCGAGGGCGCGCGGCGCATGCGCGCGGAAGTGAAACGCCTGTGGGAGGAGGAACGCCCGCGGGTCACCCAGGCGGTCAGCGACGCGGCCAAGCTGGGGGACAGGTCGGAAAACGCCGACTACATCTACGGCAAGAAGCGTCTGCGCGAAATCGACAGCCGCGTGCGCTTTCTCACCAAGCGCCTGGAGGAGGTCACCGTCGTGGACCGCATCCCGGAAGACCGCGAGAAAGTTTTCTTCGGTGCCTGGGTCACACTGGAGGACGACGACGGCAAAACCCTGACCTACCGCATCGTCGGCCCCGACGAGTTCGACGTAAAGGCGGGACTTATTTCCATGGATTCCCCGGTCGCCAGGGCCCTGCTCGGGCGGCGCCTCGACGACGAGGTGGAACTGAAAATGGGCGACCAGTGGGCGACTTACTACGTGGTGGATATCCGCTACGAGCCCTAGAAGGTTGTTGCAAAAGGTCATCCCTGACCTTTTGCAACCCGGGTTTACGGCGCATGCCCGCAAACCCTCAACGACAAATCAAGCACTTACGTGCTTGATTTGCGGCCCGGCCGTCCACGACCGGGCTAGCAGGCTGTTTTCCAACAGCCTGTAACCCCGTTACGGGACTATGACGCCGTCCCGCTCGGCGTCTTTCAGGAACAGGTCGACCAGGGAATCGTCATCCGCACTACAGCCCGCTTCCGTCTCGAAGTAGGCGTAACAGGGGTAGCCGGACAGATGCGTGGCGCAGAGGTCGCTGCTGCTGTAGCGGGTGCGCACCTGCTCGCGCACGTTGACCGACCACCCCTGTTGGGGCAGATAGACGTGGCACTTGGGGCGCTCGTCCTGCGCCAGGGCGGCGGCGCTGGCCAACAGGCACACGACAACCGATACGATAACTTTCATAATTTTCTCCATCGGGTTGCACACAGGCGTATCAATAGCGGACTACCCGCAGCGTGCCGCTGATCGGCGAGCCGATATTGCTGCTGAGACTCAGGCTGCCGCCGCCACTTTCCCGCACCACCGCAAAGGGTGATGCGAGATCCTGGACATACAGCAGGTTGCGCTCGTCGACACTATCGCCGGCCATGCCCCAAGGGCCCGCCATTCCCAAGGGCATAGCGCCGCCGCTCGGGGGCGAAGCAGAGATATGCAGCGGCAGCACCGAGTAGCCGTTGCCGAGCAGATAGCCGGTCATCTGCGCCTGCGGCACAACCTTATCGTCCTCCACGCGGATATAGGAGGCCTTGAGCTGATTCTTCGGCGTGGCGAAGCGCCAGTAATTGTCTTCCCTGCCGATGGATTCCGTCACTTCGTAGCGGAACAGATCCCCCTTGTTGAGCATACGCATCATCAGATCCTGCATGGACTCCCCGGGCCGGCGCATCATACCTACCGCCTCCATGACTTTATCCATCGAGATGCTCTGACCGGCCGTGCCGGTAAAGTGCATGGAACCCGGCTGGAAACTGGTTTTCAGATCATCGAACCTGTCTCCGTAGTGAACAAACCTGTCCTTGAGACCTTCCACCTGGATATGGCGCAGGAACAACAGCGCTTCGTCGTTGCGGAAGGAAAAACCATCCAACCGGTTGATCATCAGGTGTTTCGGATCGATGCTGACGAGGCGCGAGGATCTCGGGATCATCTCGTAGTGGCGGCCGCCGGCCGGGGAGAAAGAAAACAAACCGTTCTGCCCACGATCCCTGCCCAGCATTATCCGCTGCACCCGGGCGTCGAAGGGCGCGGAGAAACCGATCCCGCCAAAGCCGCCGAAAGCGCCAGCGGCCGCCGGAGGCGCATTCACCTGCTCCTGGGAGACCGGGGTGAAATCCAGGCGCACCTCATTGACCAGGAAGCGATCGCCGAACGACAGGTCCGTGAACTCGATAATGTCCCCGGGCCGCAGACCTATCGGAATATGGATCAGGGCGTCGCTGTTCAGCTGGACATTCGGCTTGCTGTACACCACCGGGCGGTACTCCGACGGCGGCAATATATCCTTGGCACCGTAGTAGCCGAGCTTGACCTCATAGCCGGGGAAAATACGGCTATCCAGGTTCGCGTCGAATACCTGGCCGTTGTCGTCCACCACCGACGTGAACCAGCGCCGCCACTGATAGCGCTCGCGCGCGGTCTGCAGTTCATCGAAGGTACGGCGGCTGCTGCGCAGCCCGCTAATCACCTCTATGTAGGGTTCGCGGTCGTTGCCGGTTACGGCGCCGTCATTCAGCCGGTGGTTCTTGTTGGCCAGGGCGAGCGGGTAGAAATCGCGCAGCGCCATACCGGATTGCGGAATATTGATATAGCGCACCGTGCGGCGCCGCCCGTCAAAATAATCCAGCTGTGCATGGGTGCCGCGCAAACGCTCCTTGATCTCACTCACCGCCAGCAGCTCGCCGCCGTGCTGTACGCGCAGGTCCTGCAGCTTGATGACAATGCCGGAGGATTGGCGGTATTTATCCGACAGGCTGAGAAAGTCCAGGTTGCGCACCCGCACAGGAATGGAGTAACTCTCCCCGGGCGCTATCGTGATAAGGCTGCCCTGCCCGCCGGCAAGCTCCGTGTGCCCCACCAGGGTTTTGCCGCCCTCATCCAGTTGCAAGTGGATAACAAACGACGGCTCCGTAATGCGAATGGTGCGTTCGCCGATATTGCGCACATTGACCGAGAAGCTGATAAAGCCCTTGTTGATATCGTATTTCAGCTCCTCGGTGATCTTGGCGCTCAGCGCGCTGCTGTTCTCCCAGGCGGTGGCGATGGACTGGCTGGCCGTGGTCTTGGCGTTTTCCTTGGTGCTGTAGGTCTCCGCCACATCCCAGTTGTAGCGCGGCTCGGCCATATGGTCGACAAAGTTGCCGCCCCACTCGGCGAGGCCGCTGAAGTCCCCGCCAAAGGCGCGCGCGATTCCGCCGAAGAGGCCACTGGCCTTGGGGCGGGTAGCCCTTTTCCTCGGGTTGGTGGTCTTCTTGCGGGTCTTGGTGGTGGAGGTTTCGCGGGCGTTTTCGCTGCTGGAGGCGGTATTGGAGGTCGTCGTCGTGGAGGCGTTGTGGGTGGTGGTGATCAGTGAATTGTAACTGCCCTGCTTTTCGATCCCTATCTCCACCACCGACTCGATGTGATAGGCAACTGACGGCACATAAACCACATCCGTCTCCTGGGCCCGGGCCGACAGCGCCAGCAGAAAGGCGAGCGGCAGGCACAGCGCGATGCGGCGTCTCGATTTCCCCATGGTGATATTCCATTTATTGTTGATTTTCCGTTGCAAGGCCGGCCCGGATACCCACCGCAAACCCGAGCGCCGGCCATACCGGGGAAAAACTGCGCCACCCGGCGGCACCGAGAACCATATCACACTTCAATAGGGCCCCCCATCGACGGGAATGGCGACTGCGATCGCCACACGCTTCAGGTATCTGCCGCTCCCGGCCCTCGCCCAGCCGATCAATATTTAACCAAACCAATCCTTGAAAACATTTGCTGTTGATAAATCAATCAAATTGGTACGCAACGGTGGAAGCACCTTTGCAGAGCGGGTAAACTCCCCGCGTCGTCAAAAAACAAACTGGTTACTTATTAACCACTCTCGACACTACACGGACGTCCAAAGCCGGCCGCGGCATTGCCGGGCCCACAGCAGGGTACAGCGCTTGAAGACGTCCGCCCCTCTCCCGGGACACCAGGACCCTCCCTTCGCGCGCAAGTCGCTGACGAAAAAACAATAAAAGATCCAACGCGCTGCAACCCGTTCCTCCGTTCCGGGCGACGGCTTGCTCGTTGCGGCGCACAGCGTTTATTTGTAGGCCAATAATTCCGATGACCAGGTTTCTGAATCTCTGCTTCTGCATTGCACTTGTGGGCGCCCTATATGGATGTAGTGGCGGTGGAGGCGGCGGGGACGACGCCGAGACGAATTCTCCCGGTGGGGCCGCGGACAGCGGTTCGTCCGGCTCCGGCGGCAGCCCGGGTTCGGGCTCCGGGGGTTACCTGGCGCCCGGCAGCTATGTATCCCTGCCCTCCTGTGTGCCCTTCGAGGGCAGCGAATCGGCGGAACTGAAAATTCTCTTTATCAACCTGAACGGCGCGCCCTATTTCGACGAGCTGGTCGAGGACGCCGTCTACCGCCAGTTCAAGACCATCGCCCCCTTCAGCGAATATTTCTCCAACCTGGCCTTCTACCGGATGGAGATCGATGACGGGCGGGACTACAACTGCGTGGGCCGCGACGGGGCACTGAGCGGCAACAGTCTCAGCTGCGACAACGAAAAAATCCACGAGGCCATCGCCGAACAGTGCCCGGCGGACGATATCAACGGCCTGATCAAGATCGTATTCGCCGAGTCGCCCAACGGCGGCGCCGCCGGCGAGGTCATCTATATCGGCGCCGACCCCGACTGGACCAGCGCCGAAAAGGCCCTCAGGGCCCAGCGCAATACCGTCGTCCACGAGGTGGGCCACAACTTCGGCCTCGCCGACCTCTACGGCGGCGCCTTCAATCACGACGGCTCGCCGGAGAAAGGCTGGCCCAGCGATATGTCCCGGGAGTGGTCCAACCTGGACGGCCCGGGCTGTTCCAAGTGGTGCAACGGCTTCAAACCCGCCTCCGAATACACCCTGTCCACCAGCGCCGCCTGCCCCGGTTTCGACAGCAGGTCCGAGTGCCTGGCCTTCAACCGCGACGAGGAAGGCGCCTGCAGCGACGCCGACGGCGACGGCCACTACGACTGCTGCGCCTGGTCCGACGAGGAGCGCGACGACTACTTCAACTCCAACTGCACGCCGGTATGGGGCGTCGAGGATATCGGCCTCAACTGCCTCGCCGACACCGGCTGTTTCTACGGCGGCGCCTACGGCAACAACTCCTGGCGGCCGGTAAAGACCTGGGACGACAGCATCATGTACGGCCAGCACGGCTCCGAGCGTTTCGACGCCGTGTCGGAACGCGAACTGCGCGAGGCGCTGCGCTGCTGCGCCTCCTCCGACGATGGCACCGCCTCCTGTGCGGATTTCCGCCAGCGGTTTGTCGCGTTCCTCGACGAGCACCACCCGTACAAAGAGCGCATCGGCTCCTGCGGCCGCGGCCCCAACGGCTGACAATGTCCCCCCGCGCCGCCCGGCGCGGGATACCTCCCGTCTGCGCCATAGCCGTTGCCGATAGTGCCCTAGAATAAATCCATGGCGCCGAACCACGGGAACCCAATGCGAAAAGCCCCGGACAGCGCGGGCGGAGTCCCGGAAACGCTGGCGACATTTATCGACTCCGAGAGTGTCGTGTCCTTCGCGATCGCCCTGGGGCTGGGCCTGCTGATCGGCCTGCAGCGCGAGCGCACCGCCGACCGCCTCGGCGGTATCCGCACCTACCCGCTGATCGCCCTGTTCGGTGCTGTGGCCGCCCGCCTGGGCCAGTTGTACGCTTCCCCCTGGCTGGTGCCGGCGGGCCTGCTGTGTATGACGGTGCTGATCGTGCTCGGCAACCTGGCGCGGATGCGGGGCGAAGGGGAAGGCAGCGGCATCACCACCGAGGTATCGGCGCTGCTGATGTTCCTGCTCGGCGCCTTTCTGGTGGTCGGGGAGAGGGCCGTGGCTGTCACCGTGGGCGGCACCATCGCCGTGCTACTGCACCTGAAGCCGAGCATGCACCAGTTCGCGCGGCGCCTGCCGGAAAAAGACCTGCGCGCGATCATGCAGTTCGCGCTGATCTCGCTGATCATACTGCCGGTGTTGCCGAACAGGACCTTCGGCCCCTACGACGTCCTCAACCCGTTCAAGATCTGGCTCCTGGTGGTGCTGATCGTCGGTATCGGCCTCGGTGGCTACGGCGCCTACAAGCTGGTGGGCGCGCGCGCGGGCACCCTGCTCAGCGGCCTGATCGGCGGCCTGATCTCCTCCACCGCCACCACTGTCAGCTATGCGCGCCGCGCCGGTGTCGACAAGGGCGTCGCCGGCCTGGCGGCGCTGGTGATACTGATCGCATCCACCAGTATGTTTATCCGCATGTTCGTGGAGATCGCGGTGGTCGCGCCGCGCATGCTGCCGGAACTGCTGCCGCCGCTGGCCGTGCTGCTGGCGGTCAGTGCGACCACCTGCGCGGTGGGCTACCGCTTCGTGGAACACCGCGCGGAAGAAATGCCGCAACAGAGCAACCCGGCGGAGCTGGCCACCGCGCTGGTATTCGCCGCCTTCTACGCGGTGATCCTGCTGGCCATCGCCGCCGCGCGCGATTACTACGGCGACAGGGGTATCTATGTGGTGGCGCTGATTTCCGGATTTACCGATGTGGACGCGATCACCCTGTCCACCGCCAATCTCGCCGACGCCGGCGCCCTCGAAGCCGATACCGCCTGGCGCTCGATGGTCATCGCGACGCTGGCCAATATGCTGTTCAAGACCGGCGCCGCCGGCGCCCTCGGCGGCCGCGCGCTGCTGCGGCAACTGCTGCGGCTGTTTGCCGTGCCCTTTGCCGCGGGGCTGGCCGTGGTGCTGCTCTGGCCCAAATAGCGATCGACGCTGACCACCAGCAGCCGAAACACGATTTTTTGCGATCGAAGGCGTAGGGACAGGCAGGGATAACTACAGTTTCACCACCGAAAAGAAAAGCTGCCGGATTACGGTCAGCCAGCCGATGCGCTCGCTGACGCCGGAGCCGTTCACGCTGACCGCCACGGTGCGCTAGGGCCCCGGCACCGTGGCGTTATCGGCCCTAGCAGGCTGCTGAAAAAGTATTTTTCAGCAGTCGGATAGCCCGGCCATGGATGGCCGGGTCGCAAATCATAAGTGCCTGATTTGTCGTGGAGGGTTTGCGGACATGCGCCGCAAACCCGGGCTGAAAAAACCAAGGATAGTTTTTTCAGCCACCTGCTAGAAAGCGCGCCGGCGATAGCAGCGGTAGTTCGGGGTCCAGAAATTGCGCTCTATGCTGCGCTCCAGCTTCTCCTCGTCGACCACCGGCGCCACGCCGTCTTCCTGTGCCTGGCGGCCCACCGCCAGGGCAATGGCCCGGCTCACGTCGCGGATCTCCGCCAGCGGCGGCAGCAGCGCGCCGGCGCCACTTTTCACCACCGGCGCCTGTTCCGCCAGCGCGCTGGAGGCGGCCATCAGCATATTGTCGGTGACGCGGGAGGCGCCGGCGGCGATGACCCCCAGGCCTACTCCGGGAAAAATATAGACATTGTTGCACTGGGCGATGGTGTGGCGCCTGCCGTGCAGCTCCACCGGCTCGAAGGGGCTGCCGGTGGCCACCAGCGCCTCGCCGTTGGTCCAGCTCAGGATTTCCTGCGGCGTGGCCTCGGCGCGGGAGGTCGGATTGGACAGCGGCAGCACCAGCGGTTTGGCGCAACCCTGGTGCAGCGCTTCGATCACCTCCTGGGTGAAGAGGCCGCCCTGCCCCGATACGCCGATCAGAATGCCGGGCTTGACCCGCCGGATCAGTTCCGGCAGCTCCCAGTCTGCGGCGCCCTCGAGGGCTGCCGGGTCCTGGGCCAGCCTGGCCTGGAAGTCGTGCAGCCCCTTCATGCCGCTCGTCACCAGGCCGTAGCGATCGAACATAAAAATGCGGCTCCTGGCCTGCTGCTCGCTCAGGCCCTCACCCACCATGGCCATCACTATCTGCTCGGCGATACCGCAGCCGGCGGAGCCGGCGCCGACGACCACCACCCGCTGCTCGGCGAGGCTTTCCTTCCTGGCCTTGCAGGCGGCGAGGATAGTGCCCAGACACACGGCCGCGGTGCCCTGGATATCGTCGTTGAAACAGCAGAGGTTGTCGCGGTAGCGCTGCAACAGCGGCATGGCGTTGGTCTGGGCGAAGTCCTCGAACTGCACCAGCACCTTCGGCCAGCGGCGCTTCACCGCGGCGATAAACTCGTCCACAAACTGGTCGTACTCCTGCTGGGAGATGCGCTCGTGGCGCCAGCCCATATACATGGGGTCGTTCAGCAGCGCGCGGTTGTTGGTGCCGACATCCAGCATCACCGGCAGCGTATAGGCGGGGCTGATGCCGCCGCAGGCGGTGTACAGCGACAGCTTGCCGATCGGGATACCCATGCCGCCGATACCCTGGTCGCCGAGGCCGAGAATCCGCTCGCCGTCGGTGACCACGATCACCTTGACGTTCTCCTTGGTGGCGCTGCGCAGTATATCGTCCATATAGGCCCGGTCCGGGTAGGACACGAACAGGCCGCGGTGGTTGCGGTAGATATTCGAGAACTCCTCGCAGGCGGCCCCCACCGTGGGCGTGTAGATGATCGGCAGCATCTCCTCGATATGCCGCTCGATCAGGTGGAAGAACAGCGTCTCGTTGTCATCCTGTATCGCGCGCAGGTAGATATGGCGCTCCAGGTCCGTGCGGCACTGCAGATACTGGTGGTAGGCGCGGCGGGCCTGCTCCTCGATGGATTCGACATTGTTCGGCAGCAGCCCGATCAGATTGAACTCGACGCGCTCCCGCAGGGTAAAGGCGCTGCCCTTGTTCAGCAGCGGCATCTCCAGCAGCGAGGGGCCTGCGTGGGGAATATAGAGGGGGCGTTTGTCTTTGTTACTCATATCCGTGCTTACATCTGGTGCGGAGTGAAAGAAAGGCGGGCAGACTAGCGACTGCGGCCGGAGTTCACAAGGCCCCCGGCTCATCCAGCTTCGACGACGGCGCTATACCCTCCACCTCTACGGTCAGGTGGAAGACCCGCGGGCAGCGCGCCTTCAGCTCCCGCTCCAGCTCGTCGACGATGCGCTCGGTGCGCTCCAGCGTGGCCTGAATCACCGCGCGGGTTTCCGCGTATTCGCGCACCCGCTCGTTCAGGCGCTCCTCCGGCACCCGGGCCAGCAGCGCGCGCTCGTGGGCATCGATGCGCTCGCGCAGATCCCCCACCAGCCGCTCCTCGCGCAGCTCCACCTCGGCCACCACCACCGTGTGCCTCTCGTCGACGATCACCGAGCGCAGGTCGTGAAAGCGCTCCACCTCCGGGTGCGCACTGCAGATCTCGCGAAAGGCGTTTTCGGCCCCCTGGTCGCGGATGCTGGTCAGGAAGCGCATATTGACCATGCCGAGGAAGATGGCCGTGACCCCGAGCATCGCCGCAATAATGACGGAGAAACCGATATCCCACAGCCTGTTGCCGGTCAGCTGTGTCATCGCGATACCGGTGGCGGCCAGCAACACGCCGGTAACCGCGATCGAATCCTCCAGCAGTACCGCAATCAGCGTCGGGTCGTCCGCGTCGCGCAGATAGCGCAGCGGATTCCCGACTCCGGCGGCACGCATGCGCGAAACAAACTCTGTGGCCGCCACCCACAGCACATAGCCCTCCAGCACCAGCGCGATCAGCAGCACCACTGCCGAGATCCAGATAGGCGCCACCTGCAGCCCCAGGATAGACACCGCATCGGGCCGCGCGATCACATGCAGCTGCTGGTACGCATGCCAGGCGTGGGCCAGGCCCAGACCGCAGCCGATGGAGAAGAGACCGATGGCGCTCCACAGGTTCCACAGATACTTCTTCTGCCCGTGCCCGAAGGCGTAGTCGCGGTCCGCCGGCCGCCCGCCGCGAATCAGGCCGAGCAGCAAAAACACCTGGTTGAGCGTATCCATCAGGCTGTGTACCGCCTCGTTCATCATCGCCGCCGAGTGGGTGGCCAGCGCCGCCAGGCCTTTCAGCACAGTGACTATCGCATTGACGCAGATGGCGTAGAGCACCGCTCTTTTTGATCCTTGTGCCATGGGTTGTCCCAACTTCCTCTGTATTTATTGAATGTACAGCCGATTGCGCAGGCTACTCTAGCGCAGCGGCGCTGCGAACGACAGTGCGGTCTTTGCCCCGTTTCAGCAGCCATTGCGACGCCGCTATCCGAAAACGGCTGCTATTACGCAACACGGCCGGACCCGCCGGCGGCCACCACCAGTCACCCGCTCGCTACGTTGTGAAACAGCTTCTATGCTTTTGCTCAACGGTCCATCGACACGGAGAGCGGCGAGTGCACCTTCTCAGTAAACTGACACTGCTGGCCACGGCAGCCACCCTGCCCTGCCTGGCCGCGGCCCAGGTGAACCCCAAAGTCCCGCAATCCATTACCACGCCGGAAAAAACCGAGACCCGCATAGGCCCGCTCGAGTACAAAGACGGTGTGCCGAGTGTGGAAACCGCCGAGCGGGTGCGCGACACCCTGGACTTCACCCGCGCGCTGAACGTATTCAACAACAGCTTCCGCGGCGCCTCCGCCTACGCCATCCGCGCCGGCTTCCACAGCATCGGCGCCGAAGACAATAGCGTCGTTATTTTTTCTGAACTGATGGACGCCAACTCACTCTTCCTCACCGCGAATGCGGACACCGTCTACTACTTGTCGGCGGTGGACCTGTCCAAGGGCCCGATGGTGATCGAACAGCCGCCGATGGGCCTCGGCACCATCAACGATATGTGGTTCAGCTGGATCATCGATATCGGCTTTCCCGGCCCGGACCGCGGCCAGGGCGGTAAGTATCTGCTGGTGCCGCCGGGCTACGAGGGCCCGCTGCCGGAGGGCGGCTTCTACGTTGCGCGCGCCAAAACCAATCACGTGCTCTACGCCGGGCGCGCCTTCCTGACCGACAACGATCCCAAACCGACTGTCGACAATATCAAACGGCACCTCAGGATCTATCCCTACACACCGGGCGGGGTCGGCACCAGTATCGCCACGGCGCTCCAGGGAGAGGTGCGTCTGAGCAAGAACCCGCCACTGCCCGAAACCCAATTTATCGAAGGCAGCGGCAAGGCGTTCAACACCATTCCGCCCAACGATTTCAGCTTCTACGAGATGATCAACGCCAATGTGCAAAACGAACCCGCCGGCAGCTATGATGTGGAGCTCGCCGGACAGCTGGCGGCCATCGGCATCGTCAAGGGCCAGCCGTTCAAGCCCGATGCGCGCATGAAAAAAATACTCACCGATGCCGCCGCGGTCGGCAATGCCACCGGCCGCCTGCTCAACTGGCGCTACGCGATGGTGCACCCGGACTGGGCCTACTACCCCGGCTCCCAGTGGGGCAGTATGCTGTGGCAGGGCGGCGCCTTCTTCGAGACGCCGCCGCCCCGGTTCACCAAAGACGGGATGTTCAAACCCTACCCGCCCACCGGCGCGCGCACCCTGGACTCGCGCACGGCCTTCTACTACGGCTACACCCTCGACTCCCCCGGTATGATCATGCGCATACCCGAGGTGGGCTCGCAGTATCTGATGGCCTTCCTCGATGCCAACGGCAACCCCTACGACGGCGGCAAGACTTACAAAGTCACTCTGCCGAAGAATATCCCCGCGGCAAAGTTCTGGTCGCTCACCGTCTACGACAACCAGACCCGCTCGATGCTGGCCACACCGCAGCGCTATCCCCGCGCCGGCAGCCAGAGCTACCCCACTCCGGCCGCGAAGCCGAACCGCGACGGCTCCATTACCGTCTATTTCGGTCCGGAACAGCCACAGGGCGTCGATCGCGGCAATTGGATCCAGACGACGCCGGGCAAGGGCTGGTTCACGATACTGCGTTTATACAGCCCGCTGGAACCCTTCTTCACCAAGCGGTGGCGTCCCGGAGAGATCGAGCCGGTGAAATGACAGGCGGCGAAGGGCGCGGCATGCCCACACCGAATATCGCCCCTGTGCCGCCGGCGGCATAACCTTCTTCTCCTTCTACACGCAGCCCAGCTGCACCCCGGGTCGGGCGGCGATACAGACGGGCCGCATTCCGAACCGCAACGGCAGGATCCGCAGGAGCGCCATGACCTGTTTATCAACAGCTTACCCGCCGAGAAAAGTGCAGAGACCTACGCTGGCCCGGTTACCATCAGCGCGGCGCGACAAATACGTAAGGGAAGCGTTTGAAAAAGAGGGGCTCAGCCTGCCGTTGCCGGCCGGCAACTGATCACTTTTCAGAGAATCCCAGTATAAGAAAGGGCCTGTCCGGTTTCCGGGACAGGCCCTCTGATCATAGCTTGTCAGTTGCTGCCGGAAGCGCCCGCTTCCAGCTGCTTCTGTATCTTTTCCAGATTGAACGAGCCCGGTGTCTGGCTCGGTGGATAGTCCTTCATGGTTTGCAGGAACTTGGCCGCAAACTGCTGCATCGGAATCAATACGAAGGCTCTTTCAAGAAACCAGTCGTTGTAGGTATTGGCATTGTGCTGGGCCCGCTCATAGGGGTCGCGTCGCAGGTTGAACAGCAATGGCACGCGAAGCTCGGTAAATGGCTCTCTCCAGACTTCAAAGGCCTTGGCGCGGTTTTCCAGAAAGATCGCCTTCCACGGCTGGTAGCGCATCGCCACTATGGCGCCGTCATCGTTGACATAGATAAACTCGTTGCGCGGTGACTCTTCTGTTTTACCGCTGAAGTAGTCCAGCATGTTGTATCCGTCTATATAGTTGCGATACTTGCGCCCGTTCAGTCTGACGCCCTTCAGCAACTGTTGTTTGATATCCGGATTCCCGCCCACAGCCGCCAGTGTGGGCAGCCAGTCCTCATGGGAGACGATTCCGTTGAGGGTTTTTCCGGCCGGGAATTTTCCCGGCCAGCGCACGAAAGCCGGAACCCGGTAGGCGCCCTCCCAGTTGGAATTCTTTTCGCTGCGAAACGGTGTGATCCCCCCATCGGGCCAGGTGTTGTAGTGGGGACCGTTGTCGGTGGAGTAGAACACGAGGGTATTGTCGGCGATACCCAGCCGGTCGAGTAGAGACAGCAGTTTTCCCACATGCTGATCGTGCTCTACCATGCCATCGATATATTCATTGCTGTTTGGACCGCCGAGGTTTTTGTGCTCTTCGCGCACATGGGTTCTGAAGTGCATGCGGGTCGCATTCCACCACACGAAAAAGGGCTTCTTAGCCTCGTGTGCCCGCTTGATAAAATTGATCGCCGCATTCAACGTTTCATCGTCGATGGTCTCCATGCGCTTTTTGGTCAGGGGACCGGTGTCTTCGATCTTTCCGCCCGCCCTGGAGCGGATCACACCGCGCGGGCCATACTTCTTGCGAAACTCCGGATCCTTCGGGTAGTCCCTGTGCTCTGGCTCCTCCTCGGCATTCAGGTGATACAGGTTGCCGAAAAACTCATCGAATCCGTGATTGGTCGGCAGATGCTCGTCGCGGTCCCCCTGGTGGTTCTTGCCGAACTGGCCGGTGACATACCCCAGGCTCTTCATCACCGTGGCGATGGTGACATCGGACTCTTGCCAGCCCTCCTTCGCCCCGGGGAGGCCGACCTTGGTCATGCCTGTCCTCACCGGCACATTGCCGCCCAGGAAGGCCGCCCGCCCGGCGGTGCAGGACTGCTGCCCATAGTAGTCGGTAAAGGACAACCCCTCTTTGGCAATGCGATCGATATTTGGCGTCTGGTAGCCCATCAGCCCGCGGCTGTTGAAACTGATATTGGTAATGCCGATATCATCGCCCCAGATCACGAGAATATTGGGCTTCTCCTGGGCCCAGGCGGCGCTTTGGTAGAGTAGAAACAGGGATAACGGAATCAGAAGCAGCCAGCGCGGTGAGGACAGATACATCGCTTTCTCCCGGGTTTTGTCCTGATATAGCCATGCGGGAGGACGAGGGGCCTCCGGCACAATACAAGACTAGAAGCTGTTTCATAACTACTACACGGGCGCCTGGCGGCGTCCGGCGGTGCTCGGCATCCTCACGTACTACTTGTACACTGCGGTGCCTCCGCTCCGGCGGCCACCACCAGTCACCCGCTCGCTACGTTATGAAACAGCCTCTAGCAGGCTGCTGAAAAAAACCATCCATGGTTTTTTTCAGCCCGGGTTTGCGACGCATGTCCGCAAACCCTCCACGACAAATCAAGCACTTAAGTACTTGATTTGCGACCCGGCCATCCATGGCCTGCTAGGGAACCTCTGGTTAAGTCCGTAATGTCTCTGCGGGGCTTGCAGAGCGATCCACACTCTGCGTTGCGGCTTCTTGAAAGGTCCAGACACTCCTGCGAAGCCGCGCCTTGATTGTGAACCGCTCTGCAAGCCAGAGGTATCGCGGACTTATTCAGAGGCTCCCTGGTTGATTCAGGGCTACCGGTTGCCCCAGGGGAATATCACTTTCCAGTCATTCTGCATATCGACCAGCGTCCAGCCCGCCTTTGGTGCGGCATCGAGGGCCTTGTCCAGGCGTCCCACCGGCGAGTCCCGGTCATAGGCCCACGCGCGCTCGGCATCGGTGTGGTGAATCAGCAGGCCGAATCGCGCTCCGCCGCCGGCAGTGGTCCACTGCAACATCTCGAAGTCTCCGTCGGAGTTGCCCCCGGCAAAGACCGGGCGGCGGCCGATATTCTGATAGATACCCACCGGTTTTCCCGCCTTGTCGTCGATCAGATCCACTTCGGGGAGTTTGACGATGGCGGGTTTGCCGTCGCGCACTTCGTACCTGGCCTTAAGGCTGCTTCCCACCACCTGTTCGGGGGGGATTCCATAGGTCTTTTCGGCGAAGGCGCGCATAAAATCGATACCGCCACCGGAGACGATAAAGGTCTTGTAGCCGTTCGCTCGCAGGTAGTCGAGCAGTTCCAGCATTGGCTGGTAGACCATCTCGGTATAGGGCCTTTTGGTTTCTGGATGCCGGGCCTTCGCCAGCCATTCCTTGACGCTGAGCTGGAACTCTTCGCCGGTCATACCGGCATGGGTTGCTGCCAACAGCTGCATCAGGGCGGGTTTTCCGCCTTCCAGCGCCTTTTTCGTGTCGCCTTTCAGTACTGAGGCAAAGGGTTCTTTCTGTTTCCACTCCGGGTGCTGCGGCGCCATCTCCCTGACCTTGTCGATGGCATAGAGCAGCTGGAAGTAGATCGGACGTTCCGCCCACAGGGTGCCGTCGTTGTCGAAAGTGGCGATGCGCCGCTCGGGCGGCACAAAATCGGCGGACCCCTCGCTGGTGGTCTTGTCGACGAAATCGATAATGGACTGCCGGGTTTTACCGGCATTCCAGGATGGCAGCGGGTCCGCCACCTGTGCGATTGCGGCTCCACCGAGCCCTACCAGGACAAATCCCAGGGCCAGCAGGGTACGGAGCAAGCGCCAGGCTCTCATAATTACTCCTCGGCACGCATTGCCACGCGGATCAGAAGGTCTGATGGAATATGGCGTACAAATTTACCCTAGCGCACTTTTCGGCAACTGGATTGCAGATACCCGGCGAGAACTTGGCGGTCACCATTACAGATGGATTACCGGCCCGGCACTGACGCGCTCCGACACGGCTCGGCAGGGCCACCGGCAGAAGCTGTTATCGGGATCGGCCGGGATCTGTGTGGTCGCTTGCGCCGGATAGACTCGGAATCTACGCGGCTCAACCACAGTCTGGTCTAACCTAATGAGACCCACGCCACCTGACTGGCCGCGGATTCAACAACAACGACACAGCATTCAATCACCTGCCCCACTACGCCATGGCACTGTTCGGGACAAATATGCCGCTACTCATCAGGACCCTGCTGTTCGCCCTGGTGCTCAGCGGCTGCGACACAAGCGCGCCGCCGGATCGGGAAAATCGGGCCGCCCCCGGGACCATGCCGCCCACCACTTATGTGGGCAGTGAACACTGCGTCTCCTGCCACCGGCAGGAGTTCCAGTCGTGGCAGGGTTCGCACCACGATCTGGCGATGAAAGAAGCCAGTGAGGCCACGGTACTGGGCGACTTCGGCAATGCCGAATTCAGCTACAACGGCATCAGATCGCGCTTTTTCCGCCAGGATGGCAAGTTCCTTGTGCAAACCGATGGCCCGGACGGCGATCTGCAAGACTATCCCATCGCCTATACCTTCGGCGTCTATCCGCTACAGCAATATCTGCTCGAGCTTCCCGGCGGAAGGCTGCAGGCGCTGAGTATCGCCTGGGATTCGCGCGGCAAAGAAGATGGCGGTCAGCGCTGGTTCCACCTCTACCCGAACGAGCAGATAGCATCCGGCGACGAGCTGCACTGGACCGGTCTCAACCAGAACTGGAACTTTATGTGCGCCGACTGTCACTCGACCAATCTACAGAAAAACTACGATCTGGCCAGCCAGACATACACTACGCGCTGGTCCGAGATCAACGTTGCCTGTGAGGCCTGCCACGGACCGGGCTCGCGCCACCTGCAGTGGGCACAGAACCCGAACGCAGATATTGTCGACAAAGGCCTCGCCGTTTCTTATAGCGGGCGCAAAAGCGCCGCCTGGCGGATGAACACCGCGAGCGGTATCGCGCAACTCGCCGATCCGGCGGACTCACAGCGGGAACTGGCGACCTGTGCCCAGTGCCATTCCCGCCGCACCACCGCCTTTCCCGGCGCCCAGGCGGGCGCGCCCTTTATGGACCATTTCAATCTGTCGCTGCTTGAAGAGGGCCTGTACCACGCAGACGGGCAGATCGACGGCGAGGTCTACGTCTATGGTTCCTTCCTGCAGAGCAGGATGCACGCAGCCGGCGTGACCTGCAGCAATTGCCACGACCCGCACAGTTTGCAGTTGCGCGCCCCGGGTAATGCGGTCTGTGCCCAATGCCACCTGCCGGAAAAGTTCGACAGCGCTGACCACCACTTCCATCCGGCGGACAGCGCCGGCGCTCAATGCGTCAGCTGCCATATGCCGGCCAGGACCTATATGCAGGTGGACGCCCGCCGCGACCACAGTTTTCGTATCCCGCGTCCGGAGCTGTCGGAAAAACTGCAAACACCCAACGCCTGTACCGACTGCCACAGGAACAAGCCGGACAGCTGGGCCGCGCAGGTGCTGAAAGAGAGATTCGGCAGGCCTACGGGAATGCACTATGGCGAGGCCATTTATGCCGGCCGCCACGGCCTCCCCGGCGCGGAAGCAAAACTGATAGAGTTGATCGGCGACGAGTCCCAGGCGGATATTGCCCGCGCCACGGCGGTCAGCCTGCTGCCGCGCTACTTGTCCATGCAGTCGGCCCAGCTGCTACAGGCGATCGCCCAGGGTGACAATCCCCTGCTCCAGCTCGGTCTGGCGCAATCCCTGCAAGCGCTGCCGCCACAGATACGCCCCGCCGCTGCTATTCCGCTGCTATATGAAGATGAGCGCGTAATCGCGGCACTCGCGGCCAACGCGCTGTCGGATTTGCCGGTGGATGGCTATCCGCCGGAAGTGCAACAGCGCTTTGCCCGCGCGCTGAATCACTACCTGGTATCAGAGTCCTTCAATGCCGATCGCCCCGAGTCCCTGGCCAATCTGGGCGGACTGCACGCACAGCGGGGCAACGCGCAACAGGCCGAGGCCTTCTACCGGCGCGCAATGAAAGTAGCGCCCTATTACACGCCGGCTTACATCAACTTGGCCGATCTATACCGCGCGCTCGGCGAAGAGGATAAAGCGGAAGCGCTGCTCCGCGAAGCGCTCAATCATGTCCGCGACAAGACACCGGTTCAGCACGCGCTGGGGCTCGCCCTGGTGCGCCAGCAGCGCAGCTCGGAGGCGTTAAACTACCTGCGCGAAGCCGCGCACAGCGAAACCGCCACCGCGCGCTATATCTATGTCTACGCCATCGCCCTCAACTCCTCCGGCAAACCGGATACCGCCCTGGCGGAACTGGAGCGCGGGCGGCAGCGCTTTCCCGCCCACCGGGATATTCTCGCGGCGCTCGCCTCCATCAACCGGGAAAGGGGCAACCGACAGGCCGCCGATCGCTATGAGCAGATGCTGCGCTGATCCCCAACAGTCGACTAGTTATTGATCTCGAACAGGTGGCGACACCGCTACCCGGATCCGGCCGTACCGCTCTTTCCCCCGGGGCTGCTAGGCTAATCTAAGTCCCCCGACCACTCGGTGATATGCCCCGGTCGGCACTTCCCCCAAAGGGCGCCAAGCGTATTCCAGGGAAAAAATGGCGAAATCAATATTCTCAAAGCTCTCGGTGAATCTCGTATTCCTGAACCTGTTTTCCGCCTTCTTCCTGATACTGTGCGCCGCGATATTCATTTCCACGGTTGCCACCTTCACCCACTTTATCCTGACCTCGGAAATCTATTACATAGAGAACGAAATCCCAGAGGTAGTGATCAACGCCATCAGCAACCTGATTATCTCCCTGGCAATGTTTGAACTCTATGTGGTCATAAAGATCAACCTGTATTCGGAACACAGGATTTCCACCTTCTTCGTGCTGCTGGAGTCCGCCGCGCGCTTCATTATCGTCGTCTGCGTGGCACTGGCGCTGGAGGGGCTGGTACTGGTCATCAAGCTGGTTCAGGACGAAAAGACCGAGGAGCTGCTGGCACCCATCGCCGTGATATTCTGCGCGGCAATCCTGTTGATCGCCCTGGGGCTGTTCCTGAAGATATGTCCAGACAGGCTGCAGGGCCGGCAGAACGCGGATGTCGCTGTGAAAAAAAACAACTGACGGCGGGGATTTTGACCTCAGCAGCGGGCCGTCGGGCGCCGGATATCTATCCATGAAAAAGGGCTCTCCCCATCCTTCAATCCACGCAACCCCGCCCGAAGCCGTCGATACCCGGTTGGGGCGCGCCATCCGTGCCGGGATCCGCCGGCACCCCGCGCAGCAATCCGGCGTTCATCTGCTACACGAAGGGCTACCCGCACTCGCCGCCCGTGCAACGCTGATCGAGGAGGCGGTCGTTTCTCTGGATCTGCAGTACTACGTTTACGCCGATGATACTTCCGGGGCCATGCTCGCCGAAAAGCTGCTCGAAGCCGCGGACCGCGGCGTATGTGTGCGACTACTGGTGGACGATCTCGGTACCCGAATGACCAATCCCTGGATAGCAGCACTGGACAGCCATCCCAATATGCAGGTGCGGATATTCAATCCTGTGGGTGGCCATAGAGGTCTGCGGAAAAGCCTTGTCGAAGCGCTGAACCTTTGGCGAATCAATCACCGCATGCACAACAAGCTGCTGATTGCCGATGGCCTGGCCATCATCCTCGGAGGCCGCAATGTCTCCGATCGCTATTTCTCCGACGCAGAGGTCGAATTCCTCGATATCGATGTGATAGCAATAGGCGCGGTTGTTGCGGAAGCAGCCTCGACCTTCAACGACTTCTGGAGCAGTCCCGCATCGGTGCCGGTAAGCGAACTATCACAGGGTCAAGACGGGGATAACCCCCTGCATCTGCTGCGCGCCCGGCTGGTGGAATACACGGCGGGGCAATCCGAGTCAATCCGCACATTGCGGAATTCCACACTGGCGAAGACGCTGGTGGGCGGCAATCTGGCATTTCACTGGGGAAACGCCACCCTGTTTTCCGACCCGCCGGAAAAGGTGATGGACCACAAGCGTATCCCGCTCACTGAATACCCGGGCTACCAGCTGAAAAAGGTCGTGCAGAATTTACGCCGGCGGTTGCTGATCAGCAATGCCTACTTTATTCCCGGCAGGCCGGGGATGCACCTGCTTTGCGAACTGATGGGGCGAGGCGTGGAGGTCGGCATACTGACCAACGGACTCAGCACCAACGACACGGCCGCTGCTCACGGCGCCTACTCGCGCTACCGCAAGTCTCTGTTACGCGCCGGCGCAAAACTATGGGAGCTGCGCCCAACGGCAGAAAGGCAGCACCGGCTACACTGGTTCAGGGACAAATCCCGGGCAACCCTGCACGCAAAGGCTTTTGTGATGGACGGCAACTGCAGTTTTGTCGGCTCCATTAATCTGGACAGCCGCTCGATTCTGTACAATACGGAAATCGGTATTCTGATCGAGAGCAGCGAAATCAATCGCCAGCTGGATCGGATCTTTACCGAGTGGACCGCACCCGATGCAGCCTGGCGGCTCGAACTTGGGAGGGACGGCAATATCACTTGGTACGGTGCCGGCAAGGACGGTCATGAAATAGCGGCGTGCAGAGATCCACAAAGCACGTTTTGGCAGCGTTTTCTGTCTTGGCTGCTGTCGATACTGCCGATCGACTCTCAGATCTGAGAGTCCGGACAGCCGCTGCCGGAGCTCCTATCCGGCCGCAGACAAACGCGAACGCACCACGGTTTCCGTCGTCAGTGTATTGTGCACCGGGCAGCGGTTGGCGATATCCAGCAGCATCTGCCGCTGCTCACCGGTCAGCGCCCCCTCGAGGATGATCTCCCTGACTATCACGTCGATTCGGCCTTCTTTCGATTCACAGTCTTCACAATCCCGCGCGTGCACCCTCTGGTGAGACAAAATTACCTGCACTCTGTCCAGCGGTATCCCCTTGCGATCCGCATACATACGGAGCGTCATATTGGTACAGGCGCCGAGCCCCATCAGGACGTATTCGTAGGGACCGGGCCCAAGGTTGTCGCCGCCCAGGTCTTCCGGTTCATCGGCGACCAGCTGGTGTGGCCCTGACTGCAATTGCTGGACAAATTTTCCCTCCAGAGTTTCTGTAACCGTAACCACGGTTGGGGTAGGAGCTCCCATCGGATTTCCTTTTTATCTCGCTATCAGTTTTTTGGCGGCGGATTGGGCGTGACCAGATTCCACCAGAAGTCGAAGGTATCCAGCAGCGACAGCAGTGTCTCGAACTGGTCCTGATCACCGGTCACCTTGGCCGATCCGTCCTCGATCTTGTCTTTGATCGTCGCAGTGCCGAGGATAACGTCGTTCAGATCATTGCGGTTGATGGTGATGGTGCTGTGGGGCCTGTCCACCGGCCGGCCGTAGTTGAGCACGGCGTTTTCCAGCACCAGGGAATAATTGCCGTTCACATCCGGCAGTGACACATTAATGGCAATCTTCTTACCCGCTGCCTTGGGGCCATTGAGGCGAATACCGAGAAAGTCGAAGAACATCTCGATCGGCATACTGCGGATGGTGTCGGGACTTGCAGTGATAGGCACCGGCAGTTTCTTGACCCCCTCGCGCAGTTCCTTTGCGCCGCTCAGGAAGAAGTTGCGCCAGGGGCCATTCTCCTGCTGATACCCCATCTGCTCCAGGGCGTCCGCCAACAGTTTGCGCGCCGCCCTGTTATTGGGCTCGGCGGACACCAGCTGATCAAGTACCTGGGCCACCCAGCGGTAGTTGCCGGCATCATAGTCTTTTTTCGCCCGCCTGATCACATTGTTGGCGCCGCCCATATACTCGACAAACTTTCTGCCCGCCTCCGCCGGCGGCAGCGGATAGAGGCGCGCCGGATTGCCGTCGAAAAATCCCAGATAATAGTTCCACACAGCGCGGGTATCGTGGTTGACGCTGCCGTAATAGCCGCGGTTGGCCCAGTAGTCGGCCAGTTCCGGCGGCAGCTGCATCATCTCGGCGGCTTCGACCATGTTGTAACCGTGGTTGGCCATGCGCAGCGTCTGGTCGTTCAGGTATTTGTACAGATCCCGCTGCTTCTTGAGGTGATCGACCACCTTCTCCTGCCCCCAGGTGGGCCAGTGGTGCGGCCCGAACAAGACTTCCGCCTTGTCACCCCAGCGCTGTATGGTGTCGTGCAGGTAGCCGGACCAGGCGCGCGCATTGCGCACCTTGGCGCCGCGCAGCGTATAGAGGTTGTGCAGCGTATGATTGGCATTCTCCGCGGCGCTGACCGCCTTCAGCTCCGGAATATAGAAGTGCATCTCCGCCGGCGCTTCCGAACCGGGCGCCATAATGAACTCGAAGGTCAAGCCGTCCACCTTCAGCTGCTGCCCATTTTCGCTGATGATATCGGTGGGCTCGATCAGCGTGGCGTTACCAGTGGAGGTGCCCAGACCGAGGCCGGTGCCGAGCCCGCCCTCGGGGCCTTTCGGAATCAGGTTGCCGTACATATAACTGGCGCGGCGCCCCATATGATTGCCGGCAAATACGTTCTCGCTGACCGCCTCCTCGACAAAACCCTCGGGCGCGATAATCTTGACCTTGCCGCCCTTTACCTCCTTCTCATCCACAACACCGCGCACGCCGCCGTAGTGATCGATATGGCTGTGGGTATGCAGCACCGCGACCACCGGTTTGTCACCGCGGTGCTTGCGGTAAAGATCCAGCGCGGCTCTCGCGGTTTCCACCGAGATCAGCGGGTCCATCACGATGACGCCCTTGTCCCCCTCGATAAAGGTGATATTGGACAGATCGGCGCCGCGCACCTGGTAGATACGCGGTGCGACCTCGTACAGGCCGCCCTCGGACAGCAGCTGCAGCTGGCGCCACAGACTGGGATTGACGCTGTCCGGTGCCTCCTTGCCCTGGGCGAACTCATAGGCGCTCAGATCCCACACCGGCTGCCCCTGTGCATTCTTGATTACGCCCTTGTCTGGCAGCGGTGCGATAAAGCCGCGCTTGATATCCTTGAAGTCCTGCTGATCCTTGAACGGCAGCGCTTTCCGCACCCCGGCGTTGGCCTTCTTGGTGGTGGAAGTGGCCGGCTTGGGCTCCTGCGCAACGGCGCCGCCACAGGCCAAGAACACGCCTACCGTTAAGACACAAACTGATGCAGCGAAGGGCCATTTCTGTAGTTTCATCGGATACTCCCAAACGCGATTTTCAGTTACATAGAGACCTGTGGAATTAAAGCTCGAACTGCACCGAGGCGCCGAAGAAATGCAGCGCTGTGTCCTTGTAGGTCCCCTGCAGGCGCGGGTTGAACGGCGGGCGGCCGCTCTGATCGATCTTCGGGTCTCCGACCCACCCCAGGGTATAACCGGCGTCCAAGCGCAGCCCCGGACAGAGCTCCTTGCGGGCGCCCAACCCTAGGCGCCAGGTTTTGTCGACAATCACGTCCGCGGTGCGCGAACCGAGATCCTCCATACTGCTGTCGTAGGCGATCCCGGCGGACAGTGACCACCCCCGCAGCGCACCCGCGCTGTACCGGTGCCGCACACCCAGGGCCCCGTGCCAGGTATCGTCGTACTCGCGATTGACCGTGGCACTGGTCTGATTGGGGTTGTCGATTTCAAAACCGACCAGGCCGAAGTCGGACCACTGCTGCCAGTTCAGATTCGCATACAGGGTGGTCGCCGGAGAGAGGGATTGCTGCAGGCTGAGGGTTACCGTCTGCGGCACATTCATGTCGATATTCGTGCGCGCGCCATCGAGTCTCGCCACCAGTTCCGAGAAGAGCGGGCCGAAATCGGCGAGGCGCAGATCGTCCCTGAATTCCCAATCGACCTGCGAGGTGTAAGTCAAGCCCAGGGTCGTGGCGCCGCTCGGTTTGTAGATAACACCGAGATTGCCGCCGTAGCCGATATCGGTGTCGTCGTATTTCAAACGCGCGTCGCCGCCCGCCAGGCCCGCGCGCGGACGGGACTCGTATTTGAAATAGCCTCCCATGATATTCAGGGCCAGGCCGAAAGACAGGCAGTCACTCGCCTTCCAGCTCAGCGATGGCAGCAGGCTCATACCGATCAGGCTGGTCTCGGTGACGAAGCGGCGTCCCTTCCAGCCATCGTCGTAATCCAGTACCCCGCCGAGATTGCCCGACATCGCGAATCCCCAGCCGAACTGTTCACTCAAGCGCCCCGCGGCAAAGAAGCCACCGCCCGGAAACCACTCGATCGCGTTGCCGCCATCGCTGCCGGGTATGTTGCTGCCACCGCCATCGCTGAATTCGAGGTCGCCGTAGAGCAGCTGGGCCGAAACCATCGTCTCTGTGCCGTCCCGCCACAGGGTACCGGCCGGATTGGTATAGGCGGTGGCCGCATCCTCCGGCATGGCCGCCCAGCCGGCGCCGGCGGTACCCAGTGTCGGCGTGCCGATTTCCCACACCATCAGGCCGCCGGCGTGAATCGCCGGCGATGTAAGACAGACGATCACGGCAGACGCGACTACCAATTTTGGGGGCGAGAAGATATGAGGGTTCAAGACCGACTCCTTTCGGTACTGGGCATAAGAACACCTGTTCCGTCGATTGCCCGGCGCTTACTGCCCTGTCTACTCCATAAACTGCATATTGAAGCCCATAAAGACCTGCCATTCCGGCTGACCCGGACCGTCGTCGGCGACGGACCACTGGGGTTCGACAAAGGCGTTGTAGACCGTCTTGCCGCTTTTGATAACCTTCCCGGCTCCGATACCGAGCGGCACGCTGTAGTTGTCGTTCTCGAAGTTGTAGACCCAGATGGGCGCACTTCTGAGGTAATAGCCCCCGCCGACCTGGTAGAACGCAAATGGCTGCAGGGCGCCGACGTTGACATCCGGCGCGCTGCCTGTCCCGGCAAAACTGTGCTGCCAGGTCAGCAGGTAGCCGTACTGAAACTTCGCGCTGTTGCCATTGAACAGCACATTGGCGAAACCCGCCGACCACTTCTCGCTGCCGAGCCCGTCCTCGCTGGCCGTCGGCACGGTAATCTGCGGCCCGATACCAAAGCTGACGGCCGGATTGCCGGTATCGATCAGGTAGGCGGCAAAGACATTGAGATCGCCGAGGCCGGTATTCCTGCTGAGGGACGAACCAGTGGGGAAAGTGTTGATCGGCAGCGATGCGCGCATCAGCCAGTCGCCGTCCGCAATTGAAAAGGGTTTCGCATAGCGGAACCAAAACTGATTGGCGCTTTTATCGATGACGCTGAGATCGCCGATATAGTAGTTCTGCAAATTGAAGGCGGTCATATTGGCGAGCGGGTTGTTCGCCTGGGCGGCGGCGCTGCTGTCGTCCTGCGCCGCCGCGGAAATGGACAGAGTCGAAGAGAGGAGGAAAAAGGGCGAATACTTTTTCAGTGGTCGCAACTTTTCCAGACGCATATTCCCCCTCCGTGGACGCTTCTCCAGCACATGGCACATTCCAGCAGATGGCACATACAGTGCCGCTCAATACAGCATAGAACGGAATGGCCTGGCGGCATCGCCAGCCGATATTTTCGCGGGGATTGCTCCGACAACTTACCTGGCGCGCGACGCGGAGCCGTCGGATAGCGCGTTGCAATGATGGGGGATGAGACGCCCCACCCGCATGGTGGGGCGCACAGGCAGGGCGCAGGATCAGCGCACGCCTTCGAGCAGGTGCCGGGCGATAATCAGCCGCTGTATCTCGCTGGTGCCCTCGTAGATGGTGGTGATGCGCACATCGCGGGCCATGCGCTCCAGCGGGAACTCGCGCGTGTAGCCGACGCCGCCGTGCATCTGCAGCGCCACATAGCAGGCCTCGTTGGCCTTTTCGCTCGCAAACAGTTTGGCCATGGAGGCCGCCGGGCCGAAGTGCATACCGGCGTCCTTCTGCCAGGCGGCCTGCATCAGCAGCAGGCGCGCGGCTTCCATCTCGGTGTACTTGTCCGCCAGCTGCCACTGCAACCCCTGGAACTGGGCCAGCTTCTTGCCGAACTGCTCGCGCTCCTGCAGATAGGCGCGGGCGCAGTCCAGCGCCTCCAGGCCGATACCCAGGGCCAGGGAGCCGATACCGATACGGCCGCCGGCCAGCTCGCCGGCGGCGATGCGGAAGCCGCGGTTCTCCTCGCCGAGCAGATTGGCGGCGGGGATACGGCAGTCCTCGAAGGCCACCTCGTTGGTGACCGAAGCCTTCTGCCCCATCTTCTCCTCGGCCTTGCCGATCACCAGACCCGGCGTGCCCGCCTCCACCAGGAAACAGGATACGCCCTTGCCTTTCGGCGCGTCCGGGTCTGTCACCGCCCAGACCACGAAGACACCGGCGAATTCGGCGCTGCTGATAAACAGCTTGCTGCCGTTCAGCACGTACTCGTCGCCTTCTTTGACCGCGCGGGTACGCATCGCGGCCGCGTCGGAGCCGGAGCCGGGCTCGGTCAGGCAGAAGGAGCCGGCGGCGTATTCGCCGCTGCAAATTTTCGGCAGATATTTGGCCTTCTGCGCGTCGTTGCCCACCGCCTGAATCACTTCGGCGACCATATTGGTCACCGAGGTGGTCGTCGCGGTGGAGGCGCAGCCGCGCGCCAGCTCGGTGATCGCGAGGCTGAACGCAATGGTGCCGGCGCCGGTGCCGCCGTACTCGGGATCGATATTGATGCCCATAAAGCCGAGTTCGGCCAGTTGCTTGAGCTTTTCCAGCAGCAGCTGGCGGTTACCGGTCTTGTCCAGCTCGGCGGCGACGGGTTTCAGTTCGCTGTCGGCAAACTGGCGCGCCGCCTCCTGGATCATCTGCTGTTCTTCGGTGAGTGCGAAATCCATACAGTACCTTCTTTATACTTATCTCGAAGTTTTCATGTAGGAACCTGCTTGCAGGCGAATTCAAGGGTCAACCAAAAACCCCGGGGATCTTCGCCTGCAAGCAGGCTCCTACAGCGTTACAGCGATCTCTCATCCGGTCATCGTTTGCGTAGAGGTAAGTCACTCTATCACCGCCATCCATGGCGCGACGTCTGTGTGTTCGCTTCAGCCCCGGCCCCGCCACCCATGGCGGGTCGCAGGATCGCAAATCAGGCTGCGCCTGATCTGCTTGCGATCCTGCCCTGCTGGATGGCCACACCGAGCATAATCAAAAATAGGCCGACAATGGTTGCCATATGAATCCGCTCGCCGACCAAAATCGCAATCAATAGCAACGAAAGCGGCGGCGAGAGATAAATCAGGTTGCTGATGCGCGCGGTGTTGTCGCAGTACATCATCGCCGCCTGCCACAGCAGGAAGGCGATCCCCATCTCGAACAGGCCCACGTAAATGGCGCCCACCCAGCCGGCCAGCGGCGGCCACTGGAACTGATCGCCCTGCAGCGCCAGCGCCATAACCAGCCACGGCAGGCCGCACAGGAAGCTGAGCAGCAGGTTGATCTCCGCGCTGCCCCCGATACGGGTACTCAGCAACCAGTAGCAGCACCAGATCAGCGTGCTGAACAGCGCCAGAGCCACACCCAGGGGTTGATCGAAGTGTAGCCCCAGCAAGTCGCCGCGGGTGGCGATGACCAGCACACCGCTGTAACAGACCAGTGCGGCCACCAGGTCCCGGCGGCGCAGCTGCTGCTTCAATACCGGCACCGACAGCAGCGCCAGCAGCACGCCCCAGGTGTAGTTGAGCGGCTGCGCCTGCTGGGCCGGCAGCAGGTCGTAGGCATTGAACAACACCAGGTAATAGAGGAACGGATTGCAGAAACCCAGCGCCAGATACCAGCGCCAGTTCCGCCGCCAGGCGCCGGGGACCCTGTGCCAGCCGCGCCGCCAGCTGATCACCGCGGTCATCAACAGGGTGGATGTCAGCGCGGCGATAGTCACCAGCTGCAGCGGCGACAGATACTGCAGGGAGAGTTTGAAGGCGCTGGCCACGGTGGACCAGCAGAGCACCGCCGCCAGGGCCAGCAAATAGGCGCGGCGGTTGTCGACGGACGGGGGCATGGTCATGGCTGCTACTTCTCAATTCGCCAGATACAGGGGGCGCGGGGCTGAGCCACAGGCGTCAACGAGTGGCTCGGCAGTCCCGGCCGGGAACACTACCCTTATGTCAGCGCTTGCCGCCCTTGGCCTTGGGTTCCGGGTCCGGTACCGCCACCGCGGTGTCGGTCTTGACCTCCTGGATCACCACATAGGTGTGGGTCTCGCGCACCCCGGGGATGGAGGCGAGTTTCTCACCGAGGAAGCGGCGGTAGCCGAGCATATCCTTGATGCGGATCTTCACCAGATAGTCGAAACCACCGGCGACCATATGGCACTCCTGCACCTCCTCCAGGCTGGACACATGCTGGTTGAAGGCCTCCAGGGCCTCGGTCGCGGTGTCGGTCAGCGTGACCTGGATATAGACGACGAGGCCGGCGTGCACCTTGAGCGGGTCCAGCAGCGCCACATAGTCGCGGATAAAACCCTCGCGTTCGAGGCGTTTGACCCGCTCCAGGCAGGGCGTGGGGCTCAGGTTTACCCGCCGCGCCAGCTCCACGTTCGGCAGGCGCCCGTGGCGCTGCAGGATGCGCAGTATCTGGCGGTCGATACGGTCCAGATCTTCCAACTGTCGAGACATAGCAACATACCCTACTGGTGATCACGCAAATAGGCGTTATATTTAACCACAACCGGCGGCAATATGGCGATTAATTCTGAGAGCTTTCCCACATAATCCGGGTTTTTATACTGTACCTCAGCCACAGAGTTTGGGAGACATTATGTCGACAACAGTCGCCGGCCAATTCACCAATGAGTTGCACAGTGCCCGCCAGCGGGCCCGCGAATATCTGCACGCCGACGAAAACCAATGCGTCGGCGAACTGCTGGCCGCCCCGCGCCCCAGCGACGCGCTGCGCAAGAAAATCCTGCACACCGCCCGCGAGCTGGTGCGCCACTCCCGCCAGCACCGCAGCAAGCGCGGCACTCTGGATGCCTTCCTGCAGCAGTTCGGCCTCTCCAACAAGGAGGGCGTGGCCCTGATGTGCCTGGCGGAGTCCCTACTCCGCGTGCCGGATGCGGATACTGCCGACAAACTGATCGCCGAGAAAGTGCATTCCGGCAACTGGGCCAGCCATCGTGGCCAATCCGACTCGCTGTTCGTGAACGCCTCCACCTGGGGGCTGATGCTGACCGGCAGTATTGTCGAGCTGGACCCGGATATCACCGAGCAGCCCTCCTCCTGGATGAAGCGCCTGGTCAGCCGCATCGGCGAGCCGATGGTGCGCACCTCGATGATGCAGGCGATGAAGATCATGGGGGGCCAGTATGTGCTCGGCCGCACTATCGAGGAGGCGCTGAAGCGCGGCCCGGCGGAGAACCTGCCCGGCACCCGCTTCTCCTTCGATATGCTCGGCGAGGGCGCCCGCACCATGGCGGACGCGGAGCGCTATTTCGACGCCTATATGACGGCCATCGAAAAGATCGGCCAGAACAACGACAAGCGCGACGTGGTGGAGGCCAACGGCATCTCCATCAAGCTGTCCGCCCTGCACCCGCGCTACAGCGTGCTGCAGCGCGAGCGGGTCATGCACGAGCTGCTGCCGCAGGTGAAGCGCCTGTGTGTGGCCGCGGCCAAATACGATATGGGCCTGAATATCGACGCCGAGGAGGCCGAGCGCCTGGATATCTCCCTGGATATCTTCGAGGCCCTGGCCCGCGACCCCGAGCTGAAGAACTGGCAGGGCCTCGGCTTCGTGCTGCAGGCCTACCAGAAGCGCGCCCCGCACGTGGCCGACTGGCTGATCGCGCTCGGTCGCGACACCGGCCGCAAGCTGATGGTACGCCTGGTGAAAGGTGCCTACTGGGATACCGAGATCAAGCACGCCCAGCAGATGGGGCTCGCCGACTACCCGGTATACACACGCAAGTGCCACACCGACCTGTCCTACCAGGTGTGCGCGCAGAAGCTGCTGGATGCCCGCGACGCCATCTACCCGCAGTTCGCGACCCACAACGCCTATACCGTCGGCCTGATCCTGGAGATGGCCGGCGACAGCGGCGACTACGAGTTCCAGCGCCTGCACGGCATGGGCCACCTGCTGTACGCGCAGGTGGAGGCGGTGCACGGCAAGCGCGTGCCGGTGCGTGTCTACGCCCCGGTGGGCGCGCACCGGGATCTGTTGCCCTACCTGGTGCGCCGCCTGCTCGAAAACGGCGCCAACAGCTCCTTCGTCAACCGCTTTATGGACGAAAAGACCCCGATCGAAGAACTGGTGCAGGACACCCTCGAACTGAGCGAGGCCTGCAACCCCTATCGCCACCCGCAAATTCCGCTACCGGAGGACATCTATATGGGCGCAGAGGCTCTGCCACGGAAAAACTCACACGGCCTGGAGCTGACCGACCCGCTGGCGGTGGAGCCGCTGCTGGAGGCGGTGGAGAAGATGCGCGGCAAGCAGTTCAAGGGTGGGCCCATAGTGGACGGCACCATGGGCGAGGCGGATCTGCCCGTGTACAACCCGGCCAGCGGCGAGCTGGTGGGCCACACCGCCAATACCGACAAGCACCTGATTGACCGCGCCTACGCCTCGGCCACCGAGGCGCAGATCGCCTGGGACCGCCTCGGCGGCAGCGAGCGCGCGAAGATCCTGGACAAGATCGCCGACCTGTACGAGAAGCATATCAACGACCTGACCGCGCTCATTTGCCTGGAGGCCGGCCGCACCCTGAACGACGGTATCAGCGAAGTGCGCGAGGCGGTGGACTTCTGCCGCTACTATGCCAACGGCGCGCGCCAGCACTTCAGCGAGCCGACCCAGCTGCCCGGCCCCACCGGCGAGGACAACAAACTCTACCTGGGCGGCCGCGGCGTCTTCGTCGCCATCAGCCCGTGGAACTTCCCGCTGGCGATCTTTACCGGCCAGGTGGTGGCGGCGCTGGCGGCGGGCAACGCGGTGCTGGCCAAGCCGGCGGAGCAGACCCCGCTGATCGCCGCGCGCGCGGTGCAGCTGATGCACGAGGCCGGCGTCCCCGAGAAGGTGCTGCACCTGATTACCGGTGAAGGCAGCCAAGTCGGCGCGCCGCTGATCGAGGACCCGCGCCTGTCCGGCGTCGCCTTCACCGGCTCCACCGAGACCGCGCGCCTGATCAACAAGCAGCTGGCGGACAAGGAGGGCCCCATCACGCCGCTGATCGCCGAGACCGGCGGCCAGAATGTGATGATCGTCGACTCCACCGCCCTGCCCGAGCAGGTGGTGGACGATGTGATCCAGTCCGCCTTCCTGAGTGCCGGCCAGCGCTGCTCCGCGCTGCGCATCCTGTGCGTGCAGGACGTGATCGCCGACAACCTGCTGGAGATGCTCAAGGGCGCCTGCGAGGAGCTGACCCTGGGCGATCCGTCCAAACTGGAGACCGATATAGGCCCGGTCATCGACGACAAGGCGCTCGGCATGCTGGAAGCCCACCGCGAGCGCATGCGGAAGGAAGCCAAGCCGCTGTTCGCCTTCGACGAGCGCAAGAAGCCGGCCAAAGGCACCTTCTTCGGCCCGCAGGTGGTGGAGATAGAGGATATTTCCGTACTCGGGCGCGAGGTCTTCGGCCCCTTCCTGCACGTGGTGCGCTTCAAGGCCGAGGAACTGGAAGACGTGATCCGCCGTATCAACGCCACCGGCTACGGCCTCACCTTCGGTCTGCACTCGCGCATCGAGGGCCGCGCCCACGCGGTGTTCAAGCGGGTCAAGGCGGGCAACTGCTACGTGAACCGGGATATGGTCGGCGCGGTCGTGGGCGTCAACCCGTTCGGCGGCCAGGGTCTGTCCGGTACCGGCCCCAAGGCCGGCGGCCCCCACTACCTGTTCCGCTTCGCCCACGAGAAGACCAAGACCATCAACACCGTGGCCACCGGCGGCAATACGCAGCTGTTTACGCTGGGGCAATAGCGCCCCGGCCCGGCTGGCGGGCCGCGCTCGCTTCTAAGCGGGCACAGTGGCGGCAAAGCCCCGGGGCAGGTATTTCGAAACGCTGTAAATACATCCCTGTGCGCTCCGTCGGCGACGTCCATGTCGCCGACGGTTCGAAATACCCGCCCCGGGGCTTTGCCTTCATTTCAGACTACGGGACTTTGTTCGCCCTTTTTCGTGCCCGCACCACCAACCAATTCCCTGCCGCCGAATTCGCCAGAAAACGTCTTTACTTTGTGGGAGGCAAAGTAGCCACAGACTGTCGGAGCAAAGCTGGCCATGGACAGCTGCAACCCCATCCTCACCCCCCTGCTCCACCCGGCGGGGCCGGTGGCGCTCGCCGAACGCGACCTGCTGATTGCCGCGGTGCTGATCATGCTGATCGTGATACTGCCCGTATTCGTCATGGCATTCGCCTTCGCCTGGCGCTACCGCGCCGGTGGCGGAAAGGGGCGCTACGCGCCGGACTGGTCCTACTCCGGCAAGGTCGACGCCGCCATCTGGCTTTTGCCCGCGGCCGTGGTCGTAACCCTGGGCTTCCTTTTATGGACGGAAACCCACAGGCTGGACCCCTACCGCCCCCTGGAGCCGGGCGCCGAGGCGCTGGAAGTCGAGGCGATCGCCCAGGACTGGAAATGGCTGTTTATCTATCCGGAGCTGCAGATCGCCACCGTCAATGAGCTGGCCTTCCCAAGCGGCCGCCCCCTCAGCCTGAAAATCACCTCCGACACGGTGATGAACGCCTTTTTCATTCCGGCGCTGGGCGGCCAGATCTACGCCATGGCGGGTATGCAGACGCGCCTCCACCTGCTCGCCGACAGGCCCGGCTGCTTCCGCGGGCGGAACATGCAGTACAGCGGGGACGGCTTTGCCGACCAGCATTTCAGGGCTCTCGCCCTGTCTGCGCAAGACTTCGACGCCTGGGTAGCCAGAGTCAGGCAATCGCCCTCGACACTGGACGGCGCCAGCTATAGAGCGCTGGCGGCCCCCAGCATCGGCCATCCGGTCAGCTACTATTCCGGTGTCACGCCGGGCCTTTTCGAGCACATCATCGCGAAATACGCCGGCGCTCACGCAGACTGACAGGTGGCTGAAAGAACCATCCTCGGCTTTTTCAGCCCGGGTTTGCCGCACATGTCGCAAACCCCCGACGACAAATCAAGCACTCAAGTGCTCGATTTGCGACCCGGCCATCCGTGGCCGGGCTACCCGACTGCTGAAAAATACTTTTCCAGCAGCCTGCTAACACAGGGAGTCGCCTATGCTCGGAAGGCTGAGCGCCGACGCACTGCCCACCTACAGCTGGGTCGCCGTGAGCGGCGCCGTGGTTACGGTGCTCGGCCTGCTGGGCGTGATCGGCGCAATTACCTGGCTCGGCAGGTGGCGCTATGTGTGGCGCGAGTGGATGACCAGCCTCGACCACAAGCGCATCGGCATCCTGTATGTGCTGCTGGCTCTGGTGATGCTGTTGCGGGGGTTTATCGACGCGATCATGATGCGCGCGCAGCAGGCGTTTGCCCTCAACGGTGAAGGCTATCTGCCGCCGGAGCACTTCGACCAGATCTTCAGCTCCCACGGCACCATCATGGTATTTTTTATGGCGATGCCGTTTCTGACCGGGCTGATCAATATCATTGTCCCGCAGCAGATAGGCGCGCGCGATGTCGCCTTCCCGCTGATGAACTCCGTCAGCCTGTGGCTGACCGCCGCCGGCGCCGGGCTGGTTCTTATTTCACTTGTTATTGGCCGATTCTCCACCGCCGGATGGAGCGGCTACCCCCCCTATTCCGGCGCCCAGTACAACCCCGGCGTCGGCGTCGACTACTGGATATGGGCGATACAGGCGAGCGGCATCGGCAGCACTCTCTCCGGTATCAACTTTGTCGTGACCATCCTCAAGCGGCGCGCGCCGGGCATGACGCTGATGCGCATGCCGCTGTTCTGCTGGACGGCGCTGGCCTCCAGCGCGCTGATGATCTTCGCCTTTCCGGCCCTCACGGTGGCCACCGCCGCACTGGCGCTAGACCGCACCTTCGGCATGCACTTTTTCACCAATGCCGACGGCGGCAATATGATGAACTACGCCAACCTGTTCTGGATCTGGGGGCACCCGGAGGTCTACATCCTGATACTGCCGGCCTTCGGCATCTATTCCGGAATTGTCACCACCTTTTCCGCCAAGAGCCTGTTCGGTTACAAGTCCCTGGTGTTCGCCACCACGGTGATCGCCCTGCTTTCCTTTACCGTCTGGCTGCACCATTTCTTCACCATGGGCGCCAGCGCCAACGTCAACGCGTTTTTCGGTATCGCCACCATGGTCATTGCGGTACCCACCGGAGTGAAGGTCTTCGACTGGCTGATGACGATGTTTCGCGGGCGCATCACCTTCCACCCGTCGATGCTGTGGACGCTCGGCTTTATCGTCACCTTTGTGATCGGCGGCATGACCGGCGTGCTGCTGGCCCTGCCGCCGGCCAATTATCTGGTGCACAACTCCACCTTCCTGGTGGCGCACTTCCACAACATGCTGATTCCCGGCGCGCTGTTCGGCTACCTGGCGGGCTATATGTACTGGTTCCCGAAGGCCTTCGGCTTCACGCTCGACACGCGCTGGGGTGTGCGCGCCTTCTGGTGCTGGCTTGTCGGTTTCTACCTGGCCTTTATGCCCCTCTACGCCCTGGGCTTTATGGGCATGGCGCGGCGCATGGAACATTACACCGTCGCCGCGTGGCAGCCCCTGCTCGCCGTCGCGGCGCTGGGCGCGGTGGTGGTGATGGCCGGCATCACCTGCCTCGCCATCCAGCTGATCGTCAGCATCCGCAACCGGGAGCGCGCGCGGGATCTGACCGGCGACCCTTGGAACGGGCGCACCCTTGAGTGGCTCACCGCATCGCCACCCGCCCCGTACAACTTCGCGGTATTGCCGCAGGTGCGCGATATCGACGCGCTGCACGATATGAAACTGCGCGGCTGTGCCTACGCCAGACCGGAGCGCTACGAAGACATACTGCTGCCGAAAAACAGCGCCACCGGCGTGGTGCTGGGCGGGCTCGCCTTCGCGTTCGGTTTCTCCGTGGTGTGGCATATCTGGTGGGCCGCCGTCGCCGCGCTGCTCGGCATACTGGCCGCGGTCATAGCGCGCAGTTTTTGCGACAGGACCGAGTTCCGCCTGCCCGCCAGCGAAGTGGAAAAAATCGAAGCGCGGCGCTTTGAAAATCTCGCCCGAGGAAGAGCGCTGTGAAAGGAGCCCTGGAAAGCAGCGGCGTGATGCCGGAAGCCGAAGTCTATGAGCAGAGACTCTTCGGTTTCTGGCTCTACCTGATGAGCGATGCGATCCTCTTCGCCCTGCTGTTTGCGACCTATCTGGTCATGCTGGGCAACACCGCCGGCGGGCCGGATGGCGAAGCCCTGTTCAGCCTGCCCCACACCCTCGCCGAAACCCTGCTGCTGCTCACCAGCAGCCTCACTTTCGGCTTTGCCTCTCTGGCGCTGGAGGCGGGAAAGCGCCGCCGGCTGCTGATCTGGCTCGCGGTCACCTTCGTTTTGGGGCTGGCTTTCGTCGGGCTCGAGATCCGCGAGTTCCAGGGCATGGTGTCGCGGGGCGCGGGGCCGGACCGCAGCGGATTTCTGTCGGCGTTTTTTACCCTAGTGGCCACCCACGGGCTGCATGTCAGCGCCGGACTTGTGTTTATCCTGGTGATGATGGTGCAGGTGGCGGTCAAGGGCCTGAGCCGGCCGGTGCACTCGCGCTTACAGCGGCTGGGCCTGTTCTGGCATTTTTTAGATATCGTCTGGATCGGTATTTTTTCCGCTGTCTATCTGCCGGGCATGCTGCGATGAAAAACTATCTGACCGGCTATCTGCTGGCACTGGCATTGACCGCCATTCCCTTTGGCGTAGTGGCCGCCGGCGCGCTCCCCAGGCATAGCGCCCTGATTACTATCGGCGCCGCGGCGCTGCTCCAGGTGCTGGTGCACCTGCGCTACTTTCTGCATCTGGGCCTGCGCTCCACGCCGCCGGAGCGGCTGCTTGCCCTCGCCTTTGCCGCCGTGCTGATCCTGATCATGATCGGCGGCAGCCTGTGGATCATGTACAACCTGCACTACCGGATGTGGGTCTGATCCGGCAGGGTCCGCGAAAATAACCTAGTTTCAATAACAACACTCTGTTATTGCACCCTCCAGCGCAGACAACGGACCGCTCTGAATGAAGATTGCCGAAGTCTTGCGCGCCTATGCCGGCAGAAACGGGCTCAAGCGCGCCATCATTCCCCTCGCCGCTTTAGTGACGGCGCCGCTTTTCCTGCTGCTCGCCGTCCTTGCCAGCCCCTGGTGGCTGATCGGCCTGCTCGCCAGCCTGTCGCTGCTGGCGCTGGGCGCCTACGACATGACCCAGCGCTATTCGACCATCCTCAGCAACTACCCGGTGGCCACACGTATCCGCTGGCTGGCGCTCAACCTGCGGCCCTACCTGAGGGCCTACGTGGTCGAGGGCGACGAAGAGGGCAAGCCCTTCAGCTACGAGGCGCGCCGCCTGGTGTACGCCCGCGCCGACGGCACTTCCGACCTGCACCCCTTCGGCACCGAGTACGACGTGGACTCCGAAGAGTATTCCTGGCTGGCCCATTCGATCGCCCCGGCGGAAAAGCCGCAAACCGACGCGCGCGTGGAGGTGGGCACGGAAAGCTGCTCGCAGCCCTACGCGGCCGCGCTGCTGAATATCTCGGCGATGAGTTTCGGGGCCCTGTCCGCCGCGGCGATAGAAGCGCTCAACAAGGCCGCGGCGATCGGCGGCTTCTACCAGGATACCGGCGAGGGCGGCATCAGTCCCTACCACCGCAAACACGGCGGGGACCTGGTGTGGGAGCTGGGCACCGGCTATTTCGGTGCGCGCAGGGACGACGGTCATTTCGATCCGGAACTGTTTCGCGAACAGGCCTGCGACGAGCGGGTGCGGATGACCGAGATCAAGCTCAGCCAGGGCGCCAAACCCGGTCACGGCGGCGTGCTGCCGGGCGCAAAGGTCACCGCCGAGATAGCCCAGGCGCGCAAGGTCCGCGTGGGCGAAGACTGCGTATCGCCCCGCGCCCACTCGACATTCTCCACGCCGATCGAACTACTGGAATTCGCCGCCCGGATGCGCGAACTGTCCGGCGGCAAACCGGTGGGCATCAAGCTGTGTGTCGGGCATGTGTACGAGGTGCTGGCCCTGATGAAGGCCATGCACGAAACCGGCATACTGCTCGACTTTATCGTGGTGGACGGCGCCGAAGGGGGCACCGGCGCCGCGCCGCTGGAGTTGTCGAACCAGGTGGGCATGCCCCTGCGCGACGGGCTGGTAGCAGTGCGCAACGCCCTGGTGGGCAGCGGGCTGCGCGATCGCGTGCGCCTGGCGGCGAGCGGCAAGATCTACTCCGCCGCGGCGCTGGCGGAGTGCCTCGCCATCGGCGCCGACTGGTGTAACGCCGCGCGCCCGTTCATGTTCTCCATCGGCTGTATTCAGGCACAGCGTTGCCATACCGATACCTGTCCCACCGGCATCACCACCCAGGATCCGCGCCGCCAGCGGGGGCTGGTCGTGGATGTGCAGGCGCAGCGGGCCGCGACCTTCCAGGCCAGGACCCTGGCCACGCTGGGCGACATAGTTGCCGCCGCCGGCCTGACCCATCCGAGTCAGCTGCAGCCCCACCACGCCTTTCACCGCATCAGTGCCACCGAATCCCTGCCCGTCGACCAGGTCTGGCATTTTCTCGGCGACAAGGCGCTGCTCGAAGAACCCGAAAAAACGCCCTACGCGCACTGGTGGCGCGCCGCCCGCGCCGACAGTTTCAAACCCGCCATCGACCTGGAGCGCGAGCACTGCGCCGACTTGCGGCGAACGCCCCGCTGAGCACCGCCAAAACACACGGAGGTTCCATGTCGACCGTTTCGGAGATCATCGTCGATACCCTGGTACAGGCCGGCGCCAAGCGCTGCTACGGCATCGTCGGCGATACCATCAACCACTTCACCGACGCCGTGCGGCGCTCGAAGATGGAGTGGATCCATGTGCGCCACGAGGAAGTCGGGGCCCTCGCCGCCGGCGGCGAGTCCTACCTGAGCGGCGAGTTGAGCGTCTGCGCCGGCACCGCCGGCCCCGGCAGCCTGCACTTTCTCAACGGCATCTACGAAAGCCATCGAAACGGCGCGCCGGTGCTGCTGATCGCCTCGAATGTCGACCGCCCGGAACAGGGACTGGGCTTCCCGCAGGAGGTGGATCAGAAGAAGCTCTACGAGCAGTGTTCGGTATTCTGCGAAACCCTATCACACCCGGACCAGGCCAGGCGTATCGTCGCCCAGGCTGCGCAGGCCGCACTCACCCGGCGCGGGGTGGCAGTAGTCATCGTCAATGGCGACACCTTCAAGCTGAAAGCCGGTGACAGTATCCCCTGGTCGGTGCACCGGCCGCAGTCGCTGGTGCGACCGGTGGACCGGGAGCTGGACAAGCTGGCGGAACTGCTCGGGCAGGCCCGGCGGATCACCATTTACGGCGGTATCGGTTGTCGCGGCGCCCGCGAGGCGGTAGTCGCACTGGGCCGGCACCTGGCCGCTCCGATAGTGCACACCTCGCGCGCCAAGGAGTTTCTTGAGCCGGACAATCCCTGCAACGTCGGCATGAACGGCATCCTCGGCAATCCGGCGGGCTACCGCGCGGTGATGACCTGTGACCTGCTGCTGTGCCTCGGCACGGATTTCGCCTACAGCCAGTTCTATCCGCAGGGGGCGACCATAGTGCAGGTGGACATAGATGCCGCCCGCATCGGCCGCCGCACCGCGGTCCACATGGGGCTGGTGGGCGATGTCGCCGCCACCATCGAGGCCCTGCTGCCCAGGTTGGCGCGGCGGGAAGACACGCAATTTCTGCATGAGCTGCGATCCCGCTATCACAAAGACCTGGAGACGCTGACCGAGCGCGGCGAGGAACCGGACCCCCGACTGATCCATCCCCAGTTTGCAGCCCACACGCTGGACAGCCTGGCGGCGGAGGACGCCGTTTTCACCGCCGACGGCGGCTCACCCATGGTTTGGCTGCTGCGCCACCTGCGGGCGAACGGCCGGCGCGCCTTCCTGACCAGCCTGCTGCACGGCACCATGGCCAACGCCTACCCCCAGGCGCTGGGTATTGCCAGGGCCAACCCCGGTCGACAGGTCATCGCCCTGTGCGGCGACGGCGGACTGACGATGCTGCTGGGCGACCTGCTGACGCTGGTGCAGGAACAGATTCCGGTCAAGCTGCTGGTATTCAACAACGGCTCCCTGGGCTTCGTCGAAATGGAGCAGCGGATCGAGGGTCAGTTGGACTGTTTTACCGGGCTCAAGAATCCCGACTTCGGCCAGCTGGCGAAAGTCTGTGGACTCTGGGGGGAGAGGGTCGACGCAGCGGACAAGCTGGCCGGGGCCATGGAGCGCTGGCTGGCGGCGGACGGCCCGGCCCTGCTGGATGTGCCGGTCAACCGGATGGAACTGGTGGTACCACCGAAAGTTACCGCGCAGCAGGTCTCGTCCACGGCCCTGTTCGGGCTCAAGGCCCTGCTCAGCGCGCGCGGGGACGAGGTGATCGATCTGCTCAAAGACAATTTCCTGCGCTGAGCCGGTGCGCCGGCGAAAATCCGCTCCCACAACGGGCGCAGGGTTCGCGATCGAAACGCAGACAAAAAAAAGAGCCGGGGGTTTCCCGGCTCCAGCCAAGTCCTGTGAGATTGCCGAATATCAAAGGACAGAGTGATGCTTTGACCGCCCCGATCAGAAAAAGATCAATTCAGTACGCGATATCCGCGACCGCGCAGACAGTTTCTGGTAATGCGGTCCGCCTCCACGTGCGCACTGCCGACACCGGATACGCCACCCAACACCGCGCCGGCGCCGGCACCGGCGGCGGCCGCGCTGCTGCTATCGCCGATAATCGCGCCCAGGGCACCGCCCAGTAGCGCGCCACCGGCGGCGCGGGTCACGCCCCTGCGCCCCTCATCGGCGCGCGCCGCGTATGAAAGATTCCTGCAGTCCGCCAGGTCTGTCTGGTACTGGCGCATATTCACGCCGTAGGTGTCGATGACTATGCCGCCGGCGCCGGGCACCTGTTCCGGCTGCGTGGCGCAACCAAACGTCAATGCGGTGCCGATGCCGATGGCCACTGCAACTGCAAACTTCATCTGATACTCCCGTCGACCTCGATTCGCCGCGGCGCAAAAAATTTGGCGCCGCAATGTCGCCCTGTTCATCTTTAGGTTTAGCTGCAGGTGGAAGAAGGCGCCAGTTGCGGGATGGAAAAACGGTGACCAGAGGGACAAAGCAAGACCTGTAGGAGCGGCCCTTGGCCGCTCCTACAGGGGGGATCAGGAGGCGCTGGCCGCCAGCTGGGCTCCGCTGTCGTCGACAAAGCGGCTCAGTAGCTGCTGCCAGCGCTCGCGCACCTGCGCGTACTTCTGCTCGCGCACATGGCCGTAGCCGCGCACCTGCAGCGGCAGCGCGAGCAGTTCCCGCGCGGCGGCCACATTGTCGCTGTTCAACTGCGCCGCGACGGCGTTGACCGCCCCGTGCACCTGGCGCGCCCAGTCGCGCTCGGCGCGCCGCTCGCGGGTGTAGCCAAACAGATCGAAGACGGTACCGCGCAGTACCTTGCCTCTGGCCAGCAGCGGCATCAGTTTGCCCACCCAGGGGCCGAACTGCATTTTCTTCACCCTGCCGCTCGCATCCGGGCGCGCCAGCAGCGGCGGCGCCATATGGAACTTGAGCTTGTAGTCACCGGTGAAGATCTCCTTCAGCTGGCGCCGGAAGTCCTCGCCGCTGTAGAGGCGCGCGACCTCGTATTCGTCCTTGTAGGCCATGGCCTTGTACAGGCTGTTGGCCGCCGCGCGGGTCAGGGACCCGTCGCCGTGCGGCAGTTTGTTTTCCGCCGCGTGCAAGCGCTCGATGCTGCGGGTGAAGTGGCGCGCGTAGGCGGCGTTCTGGTACTCGGTCAGCTCCGCCGCCAGGCGCGCTATCAGCTGCTCGACCGTCTCCTGCGGCTCGACCAACTTCACCGGCTGCGCCGGTACCGCCAGCTGCTCCACCACCCTGGGGTTTACCGCCAACAGGCGACCGGCGCGGAAGGCGCGCAGATTGCTCTCCACCGCGACGCCGTTCAGCTCTATGGCCCGCTCCAGCGCCGCCTCGCCGATCGGCAGCAGCCCCTTCTGGCAGGCGTAGCCCATGATCATCAGGTTGCTGGCGACGGTATCGCCGAACAGCGCCTGGGCGTATTTGTTCGCATCGAAGGCGAAATACTCGGCGCACAGGGATTCGATACTCTGTTGGGTCGCATCCGCCGGGAAGGCCAGTTCCCCGCCTTGTGCAAGGTCGCGAACAAACGCGGCCACCGGTACCTCGGCGGTATTGACCAGCGCGCGCATCTTGCCCGCGGCGAACTTGGGCCGCTGGCTGGCCGCGGTGACCATATCGCAGCCCAGCAGCAGCTCCGCGGCGCCGTCGCGAATGCGCGCGGTGGTGATGCTCTCCGGGCGCGCGCCCACCTTCACATGCGCGACCACGGCGCCGTTCTTCTGCGACAGGCCGGTGAAATACAGGGTGGTGCTGCCCTTCTGCTCCAGGTGCGCGGCCATGCCCAGCAGCGCGGCCACGGTCAGCACGCCGCTGCCGCCGATACCGGCGACGAGAATGCTGAGCGGCCTGTCCAGACTCGCCTGGGGCGCGGCCGGCAGGCCGGCGATGGCTACGTCGAGCGCATCCGCCAGGGAGGCGAGCGCCGGCTTCTTCAGTTCACCGCCCTCGACGGAGACGAAGCTCGGGCAGAAGCCGTCGGCGCAGCGCATGTCCTTGTTACAGCTGGATTGGTTCACCTGGCGCTTGCGGCCGAACGGCGTCTCCAGCGGCTCCACCGCGATACAGCTGGACTGCACGCTGCAGTCGCCGCAACCCTCGCAGACGCGGTGATTGATCAGCAGCCGGGTGGGCGGATCGGCCATCTGTTTTTTCTTGCGCCGGCGGCGCTTCTCCGCCGCACACACCTGCTCGTAGATGATCGCGGTCACGCCTTCGGTCTCGCGCAGGCGGCGCTGCACTGCGTCCAGCTCCGCGCGCGGCAGTATTTCCACCGCGGGCGGCAATTCGCTGCGGTTTTTCAGCCAGTAGTCCGGGTTCTCGGACAGCAGAACCACTTCGCGCACGCCCTCAGCCAGCAGCTGCGCGGCCAGTCTCGGCGCCGTCACCTCGCCGTCGGCGGGCTGGCCGCCGGTCATCGCAACGGCGTCGTTGAGCAGAATCTTGTAGGTGATATTGACCCGGCTCGCGACCGCCTGGCGTATCGCCAGCAGGCCCGAGTGGTTGTAGGTGCCGTCGCCCATATTCTGGAAGATATGGGAGGCGGAGGAGAAACGGTGCAGGCCCACCCACTGGGCGCCCTCGCCGCCCATATGGGAATAGGTGTCGGTGCGCAGGCCCTTGCCCAGCGCCATAATATGACAGCCGATACCGGCGCTGCCGAGGCTGCCTTCCGGCAGTTTGGTGGAGGTGTTGTGCGGGCAGCCGGCACAGAAAATCGGTTCGCGCGCGAGCAGGCCCTGGGCCCTGGCCGGCACATTGCCGCCGAGCTTTTCCGCCAGCGGAACTATTTTTTGGGCCAGTTCGGTATCCGCCAGCCAGCGCGCGATCGCCACAGCCACCCGATCCGGGCCGAAGCCCCAGATGGCCGGCAGCAGATCGTCGCCGTTCAGATCCTTCTTGCCAACCACCTTCGGGCGCCTGTGGTCGGCCCAGTCGTAGAGCAGCTTCTTCAGCTGATCTTCCACCAGCGGGCGCTTCTCCTCGACCACCAGCAATCGCTCCATGCCGTCGGCGAAGGCGCCGATACCGCGCGGCTCCAGCGGCCAGCTCATGGCCACCTTGTAGATGGAGATGCCGGCCTCCTCGAGATCGCGTTCGCTCAGCTCCAGCAGCTCCAGTGCCTCGAGCAGGTCGCCGTGGGCCTTGCCGACGGTGACTATGCCGAAGCGCTTCTTCGGCGCCTCGACGACGGTCTTGTCCAGCCTGTTCGCGTAAGCGAAGGCCTGGGCCGCCGGCAGCCGCTCCTCCAGCATGCGCCGCTCGTACTCGAGGCGCTCGGCGGGCCAGTTCAGGTGCGGATCGTAGTTCAGGCCGTGGGGCGGGATCGGGAAGTCCGCCGGCCGCGCAAACTGCGGCAGCTCCGGCACGACGATCGAGGCGCCCGCCTCGACGGTCTCGGTGATGGTCTTGAAGCCGACCCAGAGGCCGGAGAAGCGCGACAGGGCGATACCGGCCAAACCCAGGGTCAGGTATTCGTCAATGGTGGCCGGGAACAGCAGCGGCATCATCACCGACTCGAAGATCTGGTCGGTGTTGTGGGAGAACATCGAGGACTCGGCGGTGTGATCGTCGCCGCACAGGGCCAGCACGCCGCCCAGTTTGGAGGTACCCTGGATATTGGCTTGGCGGAAGACATCGGCACTGCGGTCGACGCCGTGGCCCTTGCCGTACCAGATGGAGAAGACACCGTCGCGGGTCGCCTGCTCCCGGTAGTGATCCAGCAGCTGGGTGCCCCAGATATTAGTCGCGCCCAGGTCCTCGTTGATACCCGGCTCGAAGTGGATATCCCGCTCGGCCAGCAGCTTCTTGTGCCGCCACAGGGCCTGGTCGTAGCCGCCCAGGGGCGAGCCGCGGTAGCCGGAGATAAAACCGGCGGTCTTGTGCCCGTCCCGCTCGTCCATCTGCTTCTGCATAATGGGCAGGCGCACCAGCGCGTCAATCCCGGTCAGAAACACCCGCCCGCTATCGCGGGTAAACGCGGCCTTGAGGGAATATTCGCTATCGAAGCCCAGCTCCCGATCATTTTCGACCATCGCCATGGGTACCACCTCGCCAACTCAATCGTTATTGGTTTTTTATTTGCCGGTAAAATTAACACCGCGCGGCGAAGCAGGTCATACCAAAATAGACCCTGATAAGGCATAATGCTGACACAAGTCACCAAAGACTGGCTGCTAACGGCAACGAATCACTCAATTGGCACCGTTTTGGGGAATGCAAGTCAAAGCGCGACTGGCGCCTGCACCCCGGTCCGGCCAGCCGCCGGCAGCGCGAATCACCCGGACCAGCCTCAACCCCAGACCCGGTACAATCACCTACTGAAGAGATACGGAATAGAACAATGGCCTATTTACTGGATGCCATCGATAAGAAAATCCTGGAGATACTGCAGCGGGACGCCACCATTCCCAATATCGAACTGGCGGAGAAGGTCTGCCTGTCCCCCTCCCCTTGCTCCCGCCGGGTCAAGAACCTGCACGAACAGGGCTTTATCAAACGCGCGGTGACGCTGCTGGAGCCGGAGAAGGTCGGCCTGCCGGTGAGCGTGTTCATCCAGGTGACCCTGAACCACCAGGTAAAGAAGGAGCTGCAGGACTTCGAATCGGTGATCGGCCAGTGGCCGGAAGTGATGGAGTGCTACCTGATGACCGGCGACTTCGACTACCTGCTGCGGGTCGTGGTGCCGAATCTGCAGGCCTACCAGGAGTTCCTCGACAAGAAACTCACCGAGCTGCCGGGTATCGACCATATCAAGAGCAGCTTTTCGCTGAAACAGGTGCGCTACCGCACCGAGCTGCCGCTGGATCAGTTGCTGGAAAAATAATCCCTGTTTCGAATTTGTAGGAGCGGCGGGGCGGCCCTGCTGCCGGTAGCTGTTTGCGGGACACGCCGTGAATACATCCCTGTAGGCTTGTCTGCGAGATCCCTCTCGCAGACAGTCCCGCAAACAGCTACCGGCATCAGGGCCTTCGCATCGACTTAGTCGTACGGCCCACCGTCTCCAGGGCGAACACAAGGTTCGTTCCAACCTCTCCAGGTCTTCGCGGGGTCAGGCCGCAACCGGGCGCCGCTCGGCCCAGTTGCTGGCGAAGCCGGCCAGCACAATACCCAGCAACAGCAACCACAGGTAGATCTGCGCATCGTCATCGCCGGAAGGCTTCTCCACCCGCGCCAGCTTCTGGCCGCTGACCTGCCTAGTCGGCGCGGCGGGCGCGGCCTCCGGTACTAGAGAGTTTTCCGGCACCTGGCCACTGACCAGCGGCGCCAGGCCGAAGCCGACCGCCTGCTCGCCGACAAACGCCTTGAATTTCCCGTTGTCGGTGGCCACGTCGAATTCCTCGGCGAGTTCTGTATAGGTCTCCACCATCTTCTTCAGGGTTTCCGCATCCGCGTCCCAGTAGCCCTTGCGCACCGCCTCGAGCATGCGCTCCAGTATCTGCGCCAGCGCCTCGGCGTTGTGCGCCTCGAAGAATTCGCGCATCGCCATCTGGTATTTGTCATCCACATAGACCTCGAACATCTCCTGCCACTGGTCGTCGCGGATGGTCTCCGGGGTCATCACCTCCCAGCCCCACATATTGTTGACACGGTCCAGTATCGCAGTGGCACCGGCGTAGCCGGATTCCTGCATCGCCTGTATCCAGCGCGGGTGGAAATAGCGGCTGCGCATCTCCCGATTGATAAATTCACCGAGCGTCTGCGCCTTGATATTGTCCTTGCGGCGCAGGTTGGACACGTACATCTCCGGCGTCGCGCCGTCCAGGTTGCGCACCGCCAGGCCGATACCGCCGAAATACTGGAAGGGGTCGTCGTTGGTCAGCATCGCGTAGAGATTGGTGGAGCGCGAGAAGATGACGCCGTCGGTGCCGGACAATACCCTGCCGTACAGGTCGGAGCCCCGCTGGTCCTCGCTCCAGCGCGACTCGTCCGCGCCGTAGGCGAAACCCATGCGGCGCATATAGAGATCCGCCAACTTGTCATCCGTCTCCCAGCTGTCGGAAGCCAAACTGGCGCCGTTCAGGCCAGTGCCGTAGTTGCCGGTCTCGTTGGAGAAGATACGCACCGAGGACAGGTACTGCGCGTCCTCCTCGCTTTTGCCCTCAGCGAGCAATTCCCGCTTCAGCGCCTGGGCGTGGCGGTAGACGAAGTTGTTGTCCTCCTTCATCTGCGCCACCTTGTCGATGGCCTCCGCCAGCCACAGCATCACGTTCGGGAAGGCGTCGCGGTAGAGGCCGGTGGCCGAGATAACCACGTCGATACGCGGCCGCTTCAGTTCCGCATAGGGAATCACCTCGGTGCCGACTACATTGCCCTGCCGGTTCCACTTGGGTTTCAGACCCAGGGCGTGCAGTATCTGCGCCTCCAGCGCGCCCTGGTGGCGCATGGTTTCCAGGGACCAGAGGGAGAAGGCCAGCTTGTCCGGGAAGCGGCCGTGTTTTGCCCGGTAGTCGGCGATGGTCTGCTCCATCAGCTGTACGCCGGCCTCATAGGCCTCTTTGGACGGCACCTTGGCCGGGTTGAAGCCGATCAGGTTGCGCCCGGTGGGCACCGCCTGAGAATTGCGGATCGGGTCACCGCCGTGGCTGACCGGAATATAGCCGCCGTCGAGGGCCAGCATCAGGTTTTGCAGCTCGGCAATTTTCTCGAAATTTTCCCGGTAGTCGCGGCCGGTCCGCAGCTGCTCGCCGAGGCTTTGCGGCAGTTTTTTAGCGGACAGCTTTCCGGATAAATAGGCGTCCAACAGCTGGTAGCCGGGCTGTGCCTCCAGCGCCACCACCTTGCGCTCATCGCGGGCCTGTTCTTCGGGCAGGCTCAGGCCGTTTTGCTTTTCGTATTCGCCGGCGGCGGCCATAAAGTCGTCGCCCAGCATCTGCAGCAGGGTGCTGGTCAGATGCTCGGACTTTGGCAGTTGGCCGAAGCGGTGAATGCCGAGCGGCTGGCTCATATCCGCGAGCTGGGTCAGGTAATCCTGCAGCCGGCTCAGCTGCCCGTCGAAATCCGCGGCCAGTTCCTGCGCCGACATTTTCAGATCCTCGAGCAGATTTAGCGCTTCTGCCAGCGCGACAATGCGCTCGCGGGTGTTCTGCTTGGTCTGCCCCTCCTCCAGCAGCAGGTAGTTGCCCACCAGCTCGGAAAGCGCCGCCACTTCGGCGTAGAGGCCGGCCTTGGCGAAGCCCGGCGTCAGGTGGCTGATTATGGTGGCGCGGCCGCGGCGCTTGGCCTGCATCGCCTCGCCGACATTGTCGATGATATAGGGGTAGAAGACCGGAATATTGCCGACGGCCAGATTGGGGGCGTCGTACACCGACAGGCCGCGCTCCTTGCCGCTCAGCCACTCCTGGGAGCCGTGGGTGCCCAGGTGAATATAGGCATCGGCGCCGAAGGTCCGGCGCGCGTAGAGGTAGAGCGCCAGGTAGGCGTGATTTACCGGCGTTTTCGTATCGTGATACAGGGAGGCGTGATCCGCGGCATTATCCGCGCGCAGGCCCTGGGGCAGTACTATCAGGTTGCCGAGATCCATACGCGGAATCACGAAGGCCCGCTCGCCGTCGCGCTCGGCCAGCATGGCACTGCCTTCTGGCTCGCCCCAGCGCTCGACGATCGGCTCGCGCACACTGGCGGGCAGCGCGTCGAACCATTCGCGATAGGTGGACAGCGGCAGCCAGTCCGCCAGCCCCTTGTCGATCAGCGCGGCGCTGTCCTCGCGCCGGTAGTAGGGGCGCAGCAGCTGGCCGGCCCAGTCGATCAGCGTCTCTGAGTCCCGCAGCTGGATCCGGTAGCCGCGGGATTTCATCTCCCTGGCGATGGATTCGATCGACGATGGCACGTCGAGGAAGGCCGCGCCGATATTTTTTTCACCGGGGGGATAATTCCAGATAAAGGTCGCGACTTTTTTTTGTGCGTTCGGCTTGTGCGCCAGGCTGGCGTGGTTCCAGGCGCGCTCGATCAGCGCATCCAGCTGGTCCCGCATAACCCGTTTGACACCCTTGTCGGTGGCCGCGATCAGCAGCGGATCTATGCTGCCGGTATCCTCCGGCATCACCAGGAAGAAGGGGGTCAGCGACGGGGAGACGCCGCTGTTGTCGGCCAGATACGCGGCCTCATTGCCCTCCGTGTAGTTGAGCGCGTGGATCACCGGCACGCCCAGTTTTTCGAATTCCGCACGGCGCTTGCTGACATAGTGCAGTGCGCGGTAGTTGATAATCAGATCGACGCGGGTCTCGCCGTCTTCGTCCTGCAGCAGCTCCGGATAGCTGAGCGGCAGATCCTCGCCCTCGAAGAAGAAACCGAAAGCCCTGCCCCCCTTTTTCTCCAGGCCCAGGATCAGCGCATCCACCACCTGCTGCTGTTCGTAATCGACCACGGAGCGGTGCATCGCGATGGCAATTAGCGGCTGCTTGTCACCGGTACGCAGCCAGTCAAAAAACGCTTCTTCCCTGTCGGTGACCTTATCTGCGTAGCGCGGGTGGTAGAGCCCCACCTCCGGCACCTCAATCGGCGCCGGCGCCACCTCGCCGGACAGGCCGAACACCGCGGAGGACAGGTACAGCATCAGGTTGCGGTAATTCCGGCGCCCGGCGTTACTGAAATAGCTGCCTATGGCCGCGCGCTGCACCGCCGCCAACCCCTGGTTCATGGCCGCGTTGTCCAGATCGCCGAGGGAGATCACCGGCACCTGCGGGTGTTTGTCCAGCAGCGGCTGGTACTTGCCGAACATAAATTGGGACAGGGCCGGGTTGATACCGTCGAACAGAATCAGATCGGCGGATACCCAGGCCCGCTCTATCTCCTCCTCGCTCTTGCCCTTGCCATTGAATACTTCGAGCGCGAAGGGCTGGTCTTCGGCCAGCTCGGCCAGCAGATCGCCCTTGGCCTTGGCGGTATGACTGGACATCATCAACAGTACTTTCGGTTTTTCGCCGGCCTGTACCAGCACCGACAGCAGAAGCCCGACCAGCAGCCCCAGCACAGACAGAAAACTTCTCTTCATCGTTATTTGCTCCCGGCACCGTGAGTCGCACTGCCCTCGGCCAGCGCCTTGCCCTTGCTGTCTCCACCCTTACTCTCGGGCACATACACCAGGCTGCCGTCGGCCATCTGGTAGGCGACGCCGGCGCGGGTGCCCTCGCCGGAGCCTATTTCGCCAGTGGACTTGTACTGCTTGATCTCCCTGCCCTCCTTGACGATGACTTCCATATTCGGCTCGCCGGCATTTTTGATCACAGTGACCTTTTCACTGGAAAAGACGTTCAGCGGGTTCTGCGCGATTGCGATCAGCAGCGCGGCGATGACCACCAGAAACACGTCGATCAGGTTGACCGCGCTCAGTATCGGGTTGAGCTCCTCGTCCTCGTGCAGAAAGCGCATCAGCCCGCCCCCTTCAGCTTGCGGATATTAATCAGCTCACTGGCAAACCAGCGCTTCTTCACCGACGCCGGCCAAAAAGTCAGCGTCGAGATGGCCAGGCCCCAGATCACCGCGGCGAAGGCGATGATCAGGTTTTCACTGATACCCTGGATATTGCCGTCCGCCAGTGCGCGCAGCGCCGGCCCCATCGGGATCATCGTTGCGATCAAGCCCAGCATCGGCGCTATGCGGGTGGCCATGCGCAGCATTTCCAGCTTCTTCAGCGCGAAAACCTCCAGCTCGTCGTCACAGACCCCGGGATTGCGCACATAGTAGTTGTGCACCTGGTATCCGGGCAGCCACCGAAGCTCACCCCGCCCCAGCGCGCGCCGGTAGGTGACGGCGTTTCTGCGGCGCAGTAGCCACAGGGACAGGAAGCGCCCGCAGGCGTAGAGGGCGTAGACAAACAGCAGCAGTATCGCCAGCAGCACCGGGACCATAAACAGGTCGGCCACACTGGCCATCAGATTTTCGATTGCGGAGATATTCAAGGGGCACCTCGTCTGGCGTTATTCGTGTTCGTTGGACGGGTGCGCAAACTAACCAAATGCTGCGCCCCGGTCAATCTTAATCTACGTGATAATTATTCTCATTTAGCTTTACATTACGTTAATCGCCTCTATAATCCGCCGCTATCGGGGCCATAGACAGCCCCGCCGCCAACAGAATCTGACGCCACCACAGGCAGAGAATGATCAACAAGGATATGAGCATGAAACGCCACCCCCTCGCCGCAGCCCTGCTGGGTCTGCTGTCCGCGCCCGGCCTCTACGCCGAAGAAAGCTCCGCCGCCGACGACCTGGAGCTGGTCATCGTCAGCGGCCGCGCCGAGAAGCCGCTGAAGGATGTGGCCGGCAGCGTCTCGGTGGTTAGCGGCGACGAGATCGAGAAGCTGCAGTTGAACGATATGAACCAGCTGTTCCGCTACGAGCCGGGAGTAGAGGTCAGCGGCCGAATCGGCGGTGCGCAGAATATCCTGGTGCGCGGCATGGGCGGCGACCGGGTACTGATCATCAAAGACGGCATGCGCGTCAACGAGGGCTATGGCGCCAACGGCCTGAACGACGTAGTCGGCCGCGGCATGATCGAGATGGACACCCTGAAGCAGGTGGAAGTCGCCAAGGGCGCCGCCTCCTCCCTGTACGGCTCCGACGCCCTGGCCGGTATCGTCGTCTTCACCACCAAGGATGCCGGCGACTATCTGGCCGACGGCGAGCAGTTCGGCGGTGCGATCAAAAGCGGCTACAGCGGTATCAGCAGCCAGACCCATGTGTCCCCTACCCTGGCCCACCGCTCCGGCGATTTCGAACAGCTGTTGCAGCTGACCTACCGCGACGGCGAGGAGGAACAGAACTACGCCGAAACCCTGGATGCCTTCCAGATAGAATCCGACAGCCTACTGTACAAGGCCAAGTACAAGCTCGGCGGCGAGGACTACATCAGTTTCAGCGCCGACCACTGGAACCAGGACAGCCGCGGCGGTGACGCCGACGGCCTGCTGCACTACTTCCGCGGACTGGCCGACTACGGCTACGAGATCGTCGACGAGAGCTCCAGCTCCGGGAAGCAGACCCGCGCCTACCAGCTGCGCTACCACGGCGAGACGGCCACGCCGATCTACGACCAGCTGAACCTGAGCCTGTACCGCAACAAGACGGAACAGACCGACGAGCAATATGGCCGGCTGGATATCGACGCGCCCCTGTTCGGCGTGATGGAACTGCGCGATATGTGGGAGACGGGCGTCTACGAGCAGATCACCAGCGGCTTTCTGTCCAGTGCCAGCAAGGCGCTGAACCCGCGGCACAGGCTCGGCTTCGGCCTCGATCTGGAAAGCACCGAGAGCAGCCGCTCAGTGCGCCAGTACCGCGAACGGGTACAAACTGGCTCTTCGAATACCGACGTTATCCTGGATGAGTCCACGGAAAAATTCCCTGAAAACGATGTGGCGCGCGCCGGCGTTTTCGCAAATGACGAAATCACCTTTGCCAGTGGCGACCTGGTCATTACCCCGGGCCTGCGCTACGACTGGTACCAGATGGATCCCAACGGCGCACTGAAGTCCGACGGCACGCCCTACGCCACCATCGAGGAGAGCAACGTCTCCTTGAACCTGGGCGCACTCTACCGGATCAACCCGCGCCTGACCGCCTTCGCGCAGTACGGCCAGGGCTTCAAGGTACCGGCCTACGACCTGGCCTATCTCGAGCACTATCTACAGCCGACCGCGTCCTACATCTACGAGGTGGTGCCGGCGGAGGACCTGTCACCGGAAACCAGCGACACCTTCGAGCTGGGCCTGCGCGGCCACCTGGGCCGTTTCGCCTTCAGCGCCGCCGCCTTCCACACCCGCTACGACGATTTCCTCGAAACCCAGCTGATCGACAGCCAGATGTTCTTCGACGACAGCGGCGACTTCTCCCATATCTACGAGAAGTACCAGTACCGGAACATAGACTCGGTCACCATCGACGGCATGGAAGTCAGCGCCACCTGGTACCCGACCCCGGCGCTGGAAGTCTTCGCCAACGCCAGCTACCAGCGCGGCGAGAACGACACCAGCGGCGAATACCTGCGCTCGATCAGCCCGCTGTCCGGCGTCGTCGGCGCCGCCTACAGTGGCGACCAGCTGTCCAGCCAACTGCTGCTGCGCTGGGCGGACCGTATGGACCGGGTCAACGAGGGCGAGAGCGAAGTGGCGGGCTTCGGCGTGGTGGACTGGATACTCGGCTACCAGCCGCAGGAGCGGCTGTCGTTCAACCTGGCAGTCAACAACCTGCTGGACCGGGAGTATGTGCCCTATGTGAATGTCGCCGGGCGCGACGAGGGCAGCGACCTGTCCGTCAGCTCCGCGGCCGGCCGCACCTTCTCCGCCTCGGTGAAATACGCGTTCTGACGCGGCCGGAATCGAAGGCGGAGTGCGGGGCGAGCATTTCGAAACCGTCGGCGACAGGGACGTCGCCGACGGAGCCTACATGGACGTATTCACAGCGATTTCGAAATACTCGCCCCGGCACTCCGCCGCCACCGCACCCGCCTAGAAGGAGAAAGGGAAGCGCCGTTCCGCTATCAGCGCCGGAACAAATTGATAAGCACGCTGAGCACAATGCTCAGAATAATCATCGAAACGATCGGAAAATAGAAACGGCTGCGCCCCGACTCGATACGGATATCCCCCGGCAAGCGCCCGAACCAGCTCAAAGCCCCGGGGAAAAAGTGCAGCAGCAGCCCCACGGCAACCAGCAGACAGCCCGCGACAATCAGCCATTTAGACATCCCGATACTCCCCTCCTACTCCCCTTCGCCCGCATTCGCACCCCGATTGTAGGGGGCCCCTGGCTGCGGCGCAGCTGTTTGCCAGCCATTTCCGCCCGCTGCTACCATCGAAGTCGCAGCAGCAACGGCACAAATAAGGTTAACGACAATGCGCCTCCTTCCAACACTCGCGGGCCTGATCCCCGCACTGTTCAGCAGCGGCCTACAGGCCGCGACACTGATGCACAACTTTTCCGGCTACCAGACCACCGAGAAAAGCCTGGACAAGTTCGACGCAATAGTCTTCGACCAGGGCAAGGTGCTCGCCAACGGAAAATACGCGGAACTCCGACGGCACTACCCGCAGGCGACAAAAATCGATGCCGGCGGCAGGACACTGCTGCCCGGGCTGATCGACGCCCACGGACATATGCTCGGCCTGGGCCGGCTGCAACAGCAGCTGGAACTGCGCGACCTGGATCTGGCACAGACACTGCGGGCCATAGAGCAGCAAGCGCAGCGCCTGGAGCCCGGCGAGTGGCTGCTCGGGCGCGGCTGGAACCAGGTGCTCTGGCCCGGCAAACAGTTCCCGACCCGGGCCCAGCTGGACGCGCTGGCAATCGACAACCCCATCTGGCTGCGCCGCATCGACGGCCACGCCGGCTGGGCCAATTCCGCCGCGCTCAAACTCGCCGGTATCGATAGGAATACAATATCTCCCGAAGGCGGCGAAATACTGCGCGGCACAGACGGCGAACCGACCGGGGTGCTGATCGACAACGCCATGACACTGCTCGAGAAGGCCGTGCCCGAGCCCAGCCTGGCGCAGGACAAGGAGGCTCTGCAGACCGCCTTCAAACTGGCCCTCTCCCTCGGCCTCACCGGCGTACACGACGCGGGCATTGACGACAAAACGCTGCGCGCCTACCGGCAGCTGGCCGACGAAAAAGCCATTCCGCTGCGCGTCTATCCGATGATTTCGGTGGACAATGACAACTACGCCGAACTGTTGAAGGAGGGCCATATCGGCTCCCCCGCAGAGCGCCTCTATGTGCGCAGCATCAAACTGTCCGCCGACGGCGCCCTCGGCAGCCGCGGCGCCGCGCTACTCGAACCCTATCACGACGCCCCCGGGGAAAAAGGCCTGCTGCTCTACCCGGAAAGCAAGATTCTGTCACTGTTGGAGCTCGCCACCGACAACGGCTTCCAGGTCAATGTGCACGCGATAGGCGACAGGGCCAACCATATAGTGCTGAACCACCTGCAGACACTGCACGGGGAAAAAGACCAGAGGCCGCTCCGCCACCGGGTGGAACACGCGCAGGTGCTGACAGCGGCGGATATTGCGCGCTTCCCGCGCCTGAACCTGATCGCGTCGATGCAGCCCACCCACGCCACCAGTGACAAGAATATGGCCGGCGACCGCCTCGGCGAAAAGCGCCTGGCCGGCGCCTACGCCTGGCAGACCTTCCTGAAACAGGGCACCCGCATCGCCGCAGGCTCCGACTTTCCGGTGGAGCCCGCCAATCCGCTGTACGGCATTCACGCTGCGGTAACCCGCCGCGACCGCCAGGGCGAGCCGCCCAAGGGCTGGCGCACCGAGGAGGCCATGACGCTGGAACAGGCACTGCGCGCCTTCACCTTGGACGCCGCCTATGCCAGCCACCAGGAACAGGTGATCGGCAGCCTGGAGCCGGGTAAGTTTGCCGATTTCATTCTGCTGGATCGGAATATCTTCGAGATAGATCCGCAGGAGATCTGGAAGGCGCAGGTGATGGAGACCTGGGTGGAGGGAGAGAGGGTCTACGCCCGATAAGAACTAGTAGGAGCGGCCCGTGGCCGCGATCGATGCTGGAGACTTCCCCTGAGAGTGATCGCGGCCATGGGCCGCTCCTACACGGGAAACAAAAAAGCCGCACCACTTCCGTGGTGCGGCTTTTCAATGGCGAGAACCTTAGTCCTTCACCGCAACGGTGGTCGCCTTCTTCTCCGGCACCGGGAAGCCGCGATCGCGCATCAGCGCATCGATCTTGGCATCGCGGCCGCGGAAGGCGCGGTAGGCCTCGGCAGGATCAACCGCGTTGCGCGGCGCGAACAGGTGTTTCACCAGCTTCGCGGCCACTTCCTTGTCGTAGAAACCGCCCTCGGCTTCGGCGAAGGCTTCCGCCGCATCGGAGGTCAGCACGTCGGCCCACAGGTAGCCGTAATAACCGGTGGCGTAACCCTCACCGGAGAAGACGTGGCCGAAATGCGGCGTGCGGTGGCGCATCACCAGCTCCTTCGGCATGCCCAGCGCGGCCAGGGTTTCGCGCTCAAACGCGTCCGGATCGATCCCCTCCGGGTCGGTGGTGTGCAGCTTCATGTCGATCAGTGCGGACGCCAGATACTCGGTGGTGGCGAAGCCCTGGTTGAAGGTGGCGGCCTTCTTGATCTTGGCCACCAGCTCCGCCGGGATCGGCTCGCCGGTCTTGTAGTGCACCAGGTAATTGTCGATCACCTCGTCGGTGGACAGCCAGCGCTCCAGCAGCTGCGACTGGAATTCCGTGTAATCGCGCACGCCGCCGTTCAGGGTCGGGTAAGACACGTTGGAGGCGAGGAAGTGCAGCGCGTGGCCGAACTCGTGGAAGAAGGTCTCCGCATCGTCCCAGCTCACCAGCACCGGCTCGCCCGGGGCGCCCTTGATAAAGTTGGAGTTGTTGGAGGCCAGCACCGTCTTCTTGCCGTCGAAGGTGGTGTGGTCGCGGTACATGGTGGCCCAGGCGCCGGAGCGCTTGCCGGCGCGGGCGAAGGGATCCAGATACCACAGGCCGATATGCTCGCCGCTGGTCTTGTCCTTCACCTCCCAGACTTTCACGTCTTCGTGGAAGACCGGCACACTGCCCTCTTTCACCGGCGTAAAGGTGAAGTTGAACAGCTCGCCGGCGACGAAGAACATCGCCTCGCGCAGCTTGTCCAGCTGCAGGTACTGCTTCACCTCGTCGGAGTTCAGGTCGTATTTGGCCTTGCGCACCTTCTCCGCGTAGTAGCGGTAGTCCCAGGGCTCTATGGTGATGTCCGCGCCCTCGGCGTCGGCCACCGCCTGCATATCCGCGACCTCCTCTTTAACGCGAGCTATGGCGGCGGGCCAAACGGCCTCCATCAGCGCCATGGCGTTTTCCGGGGTCTTGGCCATGCGGTCCTGCAGGCGCCACTGGGCGTAGTTGTCGAAGCCGAGCAGAGCGACGCGCTCGTCGCGCAACTTCAGGATCTCGGCGATGATGGCGTTGTTGTCGTGCTCGTCGCCGTTGTCACCGCGGCTGTAATAGTTGCGCCAAACCTGCTCGCGCAGTTCGCGGTTGTCGGAATAAGTCAGGAAGGGATCCATGGACGAGCGGGTATTGGTGATCGCGTATTTGCCCTTCTGGCCCTTCTCTTCCGCCAGCGCCGCCGCCGCGGCGACGAAGGACTCGGGCAGACCGCCCAGCTGATCCTCGGTCAGGAAGATATCGTAGCCCTCCTCGTCCGCCAGCACATTGTTGGCGAACTGGGTGTAGAGTTCCGCCAGGCGCTGGTTGATCTCTGCATAGCGCTGCTTGGCCTCGCCTTTCAGGGTCGCGCCGTTGATCGCGAACTCGTTGTAGATCAGTTCCACCACGCGCTTCTGCTCGGCGTTCAGATCGGATTCGTGACGCTGCTCGTACACCGCCGCGATGCGCTGGAACAGCTTGTCGTTCTGCACAATCTTGGACTGGAAGTCCGCCAGCTTAGGCGCCATCTCCCGCTGGATGGCGCGGAATTCCGGCGAGGACATGTTCGCACTCCAGATACCGTAGTAGGCGAAGACGCGATCCAGTTCGGCGCCACTGCGCTCCAGTTCCTCGATGGTGTTGGCGAAGGTGGGCGCGGCCGGGTTGGCGGCGATAGCATCAATCTCGGCCAGATTCTTGCGCATTGCAATTTCCAGCGCCGGCTTCAGATCCTCGAGGCGCATCTTGTCGAAGGCGGGCACGCCGCCATAGGGACCTGTCCATTCGGCGAGCAGGGTGTTGCTGGCCTCGGTCGCGTTCGCGATCTCGGCCGCCGGTTGAGCGTCGGCCATATTCTTCGCGGCCTGGGTCTGCTCCGCCTCCTTGCTGCATCCGGCCGCGGCCGCCAGGGCTGCGGCGACGGACAGCGCAATCAGTGTGTGACGCATCGGCAATCTCCTCTCGAATTGCTTTCTTGTGAAACTTATTTGAGCGCCCGAGTGTAACCCCAGTTGCCCCATCGCCGCCAATCCCGCCCGCCGGGCCCCGGCATAGCCGGCGACGGGTAGAGGGGTTTTCGCGACAAACGCCCTGCCCTGGTTGACCGGTTGGTGGGGCAGAAAGTCCGCTACCGGTTTTCGATCGCAAAGTTGATAACGACTTTTTAAGTGTATTCTTTTTATAGGTGCAAATGATAGGTATGAAGGGCGTGTGCGGAACTATGCCGGGGGGCGGTACCGGGTGCGCCGGAAGCCCGGCGCCCGCGGAAACGCGATTGCGATCGCCCGGGCGGTCGATGCGCTGTATTGGACGGACCGCGGAAACTACTGGCGCAGATCCTCGACGATGGTACCGGCCCGCCGCAGCGCCTCCTCCTGCCCCGGCTCGCGCCAGGGTTCCTGCAGCGCGTCGGCGATCCACTCCCGCATCGCCGGCAGCTGCAGCAGGCGCTCGACATAACCGGCCGCGGTCTCGCTCAGCGGCAGGTCGTAGTTTCTGGCGCGGACCGCCACCGGGGCGTAGAAGGCGTCCACCGCGGTGAAGGCCTCCCCGGCCAGAAAGGCGCCGCCGAAGCGCTGCAGCCCCTGCTGCCACAGTTCATCGATACGCTCGATATTTCTCTGCAGCTGCGGTGGTATCTGCGCCAGGCGCACTTTCACGCCGCAGTTCATGGTGCAGATATCCCGCAATGCGGAAAAGCCGGAATGTATTTCCGCCGCCGCGCAGCGGGCCCAGGTGCGCGCCGCCCTCCCCTGCGGCCACACCGGCGGGTGGCGCTCGGCGAGGTACTCGGCGATACCCAGGGAGTCCCACACGGTGGTATCGCCGTCGATCAGGCAGGGCACCTGGCCACTGGGGGAAAAGCTGCGGAACTTTTCCCGGCTGCCACCCGCCTCGAAGGTCACCAGCTGCTCCTCGAAGGGGATCTCCAGCTGGCGCATCAATAGCCAGGGGCGCAGGGACCAGGAGGAATAGTTTTTGTTGGCGATAAACAGCTGGTACATGGGCCCCCCGGTCGGGAAAGGAATAATGCGTGGAAGCTGCTTCACAGCGACTACACGGACGCCTTGGCGGCGTCGGCTCACCACGTTATGAAAACAAAAAAGCCGGGCGATTGCCCGGCCTTATCATTCGATCAGCTGGCCCTGCCGTCGCGCAGCCACTCGGCCACATTGAAGGCCAGCTCCAGCACCTGGTCCGCATTCAGGCGCGGGTCGCACTGGGTGCGGTAGCAGCTGGCCAGGTCCGCCTCGGAGATCTTCCAGGCGCCGCCGGTGCACTCGGTAACATGCTCGCCGGTCATTTCCAGGTGGATACCGCCTGGGTGGCTTCCCTCGGCGCGGTGCACGGCAAAGAAGTCGCGGATCTCGCGCAGTATCTTGTCGAAGTCGCGGGTCTTGTAGCCGCTGCTGGCCTTGACGGTGTTGCCGTGCATCGGGTCTGTGCTCCAGACCACCGAACGCCCCTCCCTCTGCACCGCCCGCACCAGCGTCGGCAGCTTGTCGCCGAGGGTGTCCGCGCCCATACGCGTGATCAGGGTCAGGCGCCCGGCGTCGTTGTGCGGGTTCAGCTTGTCGATCAGGCGCAGCAGCTCGTCCGGCTGCATAGTGGGTCCGACCTTGACGCCGATCGGGTTGCAGACACCGGACAGGAATTCCACATGGGCGCCGTCCAGCTGCCGGGTGCGCTCGCCGATCCACAGCATATGCGCCGAGCAGTCGTACCACTTGCCGGTCAGGCTGTCGGTGCGGGTCAGGGCCTGCTCGTAGTCCAGCAGCAGCGCCTCGTGGGACGTGTAGAGCACCGTCTCGCGAATGGCCGGCGTATTTTCCGAAGTCACGCCGCACACGGCCATAAATTCCAACGCCTCCTGCAGCCGCTCGGCCAGCTGCGCGTACTTCTCCCGCTGGGGATTGTTCTCGAGATAGCTCAGGTTCCAGCCGTGTACCTGGTGCAGGTCGGCGAGGCCGCCCTGGGCGAAGGCGCGCAGCAGGTTCAGCGTGGCCGCAGACTGGTTGTAGGCGGTCAGCATGCGCTGCGGGTCCGGCACCCGCGCCTCGGCGGTGAAGTCGATACCGTTGATGATATCGCCGCGGTAGCTCGGCAGCTCGACACCGCCGATGGTCTCGGTATCCGCTGAGCGCGGCTTGGCGTACTGGCCGGCCATGCGCGCCACCTTCACCACCGGCAGGTTGCCGGCAAAGGTCAGGACCACCGCCATCTGCAGCAGCACCTTGAAGGTGTCGCGAATGCGGTTGGCGTTGAAGTCGGCAAAGGATTCGGCGCAGTCGCCCCCCTGCAGCAGGAATGCCCTGCCCTCCGCCACCTGCGCCAGCTGGCGGCGCAGCTCGCGCGCCTCGGCGGCAAATACCAGCGGCGGGTAGCCGGCCAGCGCTCTGGTGACCTCCGCCACCCGCTCCGGGGATGTGTAGCTGGGTTGCTGTCTGGCCTCGAAATTCCGCCAGCTTTCCGGGGTCCAGGCCTGGGTGGTGGTATCGGGCGCAGGGGATTCGGACACGGGGGTATCTACCTCAACTTCCATTTTCGGCTCTTGCATCGATCGTCATTCCGCCGGGGCGAAGCTGGTGTTCGCCCCGGCAGGCACAGGTTGCCGACATTCTACAGGATGCTGGCCACGGCTTTGCAGAAGTACTCCATATTCCCCTGGCTCAGGCCGGCAATGCTGATGCGGCTGGAGTCGACCATATAGATGGAGTACTCCTTCTGCAGCCGCTGCACCTGCTCCGGTGTGATGCCGAGGAAGGAGAACATGCCCTTCTGGCGCTGGATAAAGCTGAAGTCCCCGGCGGCGCCGGCGGCGGCCAGGCTCTCGACCAGGCCTGCGCGCAGGCCGTTGATGCGCTCGCGCATCTCGGTCAGCTCGGCCTCCCAGTTGGCCTTCAAGCCGGCGTCGGTGAGGATGGACTCGACGATGGCCGCACCGTGGGAAGGCGGCATCGAGTAGTTGCCGCGAATCACGTTCAACATCTGGCTGTGCCCCTTGTCGGCATCGGATCCGTTGTTGTAGATCACCATGGCCAGGCCGACGCGCTCGCGGTAGAGGCCGAAGTTCTTCGAGCAGGAGGCGGCCACCAGCATCTCGGGCACAGATTCCGCCATCAGGCGCAGGCCGTAGGCGTCGTCGTCGAGGCTGTCGCCGAAGCCCTGATAGGCCATGTCGATAAACGGCGTGAAGCCCTGCTTCTGCGCCATCTCCGCCAGCAGCTGCCACTGCTCCCGGGAGAGGTCCGCGCCGCAGGGGTTGTGGCAGCAGGCGTGGAACAGCACCAGGTCGCCCTCGCCGACGTCCTTCAGGGTCTCCACCATCCGGTCGAACTGCAGACTGCTGGTGGCGCGGTCGTAGTAGGGGTAGCTCTTGATCTGCAGACCGGCGTTGCCAAGCAGCGGCACATGGTTGGCCCAGGTGGGGTCGCTGACCCAGATGGTGGCACCGGCTTTCGCGCGGTTGGCGAATTCCGCCAGTACCCGCAGCGCACCGCAACCGCCGGGGGTCTGCGCCGAGCGCACACGGCCGGCCTTCAGCGCCGGGTGGTCCGCGCCGAGGATCAGTTCCTGCATCGCGGTGTTGAAGCCCGGGGTACCGGCGGGACCGATATAGGCCTTGGTCTCCTCGCTCTGCAGCAGGCGGGTCTCGGCCTCTTTTACCGCCTGCAGCACGGCGGTGTGGCCCGCCTCGTCTTTATAGACACCGACACCCAGGTCGATCTTGTTCGGGTTTTCATCGGCGCGGTAACTGGCCAGCAGACCCAGGATCGGGTCCGGCGGCAGGCTGCTCAGGTGCTCAAACATCGGCTGACTCCTTCTACACTATTCTTTCGGTGATTCGCTAATCGATCAGGCCGCGCTCGGCCCACGCCTGGGCGCGATCCATCAGCTTTTCGATAATGCTGTCCAGCTGCTGGCGCTCCTCATCGGACAGCGACGCCATCAGGTCATTCTCGTACTTCTGCGCCAGCGGCACTATGCGCGCGTAGACGTCGCGCCCCAGCTGCGACAGGTTCAGCACCTGACGGCGGCGGTCCGCCGGGTCCTCGCTGCGGGTGATGTAGTCGTTCTTCAGCAGGGACGACACGGCGCGGCTGATGGCCACCTTGTCCATCGCCGTCTGCTCCACCAACTCCGCAGCGGACAGATCCGGAAAGCGCCCCAGAACCGCCATCACCCGCCAGGCGGGAATGGTCAGGTGGAAGCGCGCACCATAAGCTTGGGCAATGGCGTTGCTCACGCGGTTGGACAGTACCGACAGGCGGTAGGGCAAAAATTTTTCCAGGCGCAGGTCGTCGCGCGTTGCGGCCGGTTTCTCCACATGGACGTTGGGCGCATTGTTATCGGTTGTCATGGCTGGTCATACACCTGTTGTACTCCGGAACAGAGGCTCTGGCTTGTTTCGGGTTACAAATGTAACTAACATTGGTTTCAATTGTAACCACTGCCTGGGGAATTTTCCCCGGAGAGTTGCAGGTCATCAGACAAAATCGGTCGCGCATTATACGGCTTTACGCGCCATTTTTGGTATCAAAATCCCACCGCCACGCAAAATATTTGCGCGCACCTCCGACAGCGCCTGAAACTTTCCGGCAATCGCCGCCGCTTGATCGAGAAGCGAGACAGCCCGATGAAAAACTGGATCCACTTTCCCCGCGTCGAAGGGGAAGCCAGCCGCCAGGCCCATGCAGACTTTCCCAGTAACACCTATGAGCGGGAGATGGGCAAGGAGGGCTTCTTCGGCCCCGCCACCCACTTCTACCACCGACACCCGCCCACCGGCTGGACCGATTTCGAGGGCCCGCTGCGCCCCCACGCCTTCGACAGCACGCAAATGGTCCACAAGGGCAAGAGCCCCTGGGAGCACAAGCCGATACTGCAAAACGGCGACAGCCTGGTGGCCCTGTGGACCTGCCGCGAGCCGATGGACCACCTGGTGCGCAACGCCGACGGCGACCAGCTGCTGTTCGTGCACAACGGCAGCGGCGACCTCTACTGCGACTTCGGCCACCTGCATATCCGCGACGGCGACTATATAGTCCTGCCCCGCGGTACCATGTGGCGCCTGGAACCCAACGACTGCGAGGTGTTGGAGCTGTTGATGGTCGAGGCCACGGGCAGCCACTTCCAGCTGCCGGAGAAGGGCCTGCTGGGGCCCCATGCGATATTCGACCCGGCCATACTGGACGTGCCGGAAATGGACGACAAGTTCCGCGCCCAGCAGACCGAAGACGAGTGGCGGGTGAAGGTGAAGGTGCGCCAGCAGATCTCGACGATCACCTTCCCGTTCAACCCGCTGGACGCGGTGGGCTGGAAAGGCGACAACCTGGCCGTGCGCATCAACTGGCGCGACATAAGGCCCCTGATGAGCCACCGCTACCACCTGCCGCCGTCTGCCCACACCACCTTCGTGGCCCGCGGCTTCGTGGTCTGCACCTTCGCGCCGCGCCCGATCGAGAGCGACCCGGGCGCATTGAAAGTGCCCTTCTTCCACAACAACGACGATTTCGACGAGCTGATCTTTTACCATCGCGGCGACTTCTTCAGCCGCGACAATATCTACCCGGGCATGCTGACCCTGCACCCGATGGGCTTCACCCACGGCCCCCACCCGAAGGCCTTCGCCGCCGGTGCCAAACACGCCAAGACGGAGACCGACGAGGTGGCGGTGATGATCGACAGCCGCACGCCCTGGGACATACTGCCGGATGCCCACGCGGTGGAACTGCCGGACTATGTGAACAGCTGGAAAACCAAATAACCCCCCTGTAGGAGCGCCCCATGGCCGCGATCTGTGGCATTAACCACCACCGATCGCGGCCATGGGCCGCGCCTACATCAAGAGAGAAAAGAAGCAGTCAATAAGGAAGCACAATGGAACTACACGGCTATTTCCGCTCCTCCGCCAGCTACAGAGTGCGTATCGGCCTCAACCTGAAAGGCCTGCAGTACGACTATAAGCCGGTGAACCTGCTGAAAGGAGAACAGCGCGAAAGCGGCTACCGTCAGCTGAACCCCCAGGGCCTGGTACCGGCACTGGTGGACGGCAGCACTGTCCTGACCCAGTCGCTGGCGATACTGGAGTGGCTCGATGAGCGGCACCCGGAACCCGCGCTGCTGCCGGGTGAACCGCTGGCGCGGGCCAGGGTCCGCGCCCTGGCCTACAATGTCGCCTGCGACATACAGCCGATCCAGAACCTGCGCATCCTGAAATACCTACAGTCGGAGTACGGTATCAGCGACGAGCAGAAGACCGGCTGGATCAGGCACTGGATCCACGAGGGCTTCAGCGCGCTGGAGCAGCAACTGGATCCGTCGCCTTTCGCCGCCGGCGACAAGCCGGGGCTCTTCGAGTGCTGCCTGATACCGCAGATCTACAACGCCGAGCGCTTCGGTATGGATATCGCCGACTATCCGGCCATTCACCGCATCGCGCAGGCCTGCGGCGAGCTGTCGGCTTTTATCGATGCGCGGCCGGAGAATCAGCCGGACAGCACGCTATAGAAATTGCACCAGCTGCAGTAGCCCATCGCAGTTATCGAGCCCGCTTTGGGCTACTGTAATCCTCCCGTCACGATCCCTACTGTGCGGAAAATGTTTTTCCATTCCACTTCAGCGTGCCGCGATGGCTTTTTCCGTGAAACTCTATGGCTGGCGGCTCTCCACTCCCCAGTCTAACGCCGCGCCCCAACATATGTTCCTTCTCGACCAGTAGATCACCCTCACGCACATAGATCATCCAGGAGCACAGCTGTCCGCAGGCGAGACTCTCCGCGCGACTATCACAACTCAAGCCTTCGTGAGAAATAATCAGGTCCTTGCGCCCATCTCCGGTCAGATCTCTTTCGATCACCGCCCCCGAAGAAAACCGACCCTTAACACCCGCCCCACAACCGGCCTCGACTTCCTGGGCAATCAGCCACTCGGCCGCCTTTGAGTAGGCTTCGACGTAGCCACACAGCAGTATTAAAGTGCCGGCGACGGCAAACTTTGCCCGAAATATATTCATGCAGCCCTCCAATAAGCTCGGGTCGACTCACAGCGCGGACTCTGAATCTCCCTGAAGCCCTGCTGTGAGACACACGCTGTCCAGGTGATAAGCCCCGGAAATTCTCGCCGCCGGAACACAAAGAGAAGCGCGGGAATGACCGAGCCCACATCCCCCCACAGCGGCTGCCTACTCCGACAGCACCTCAACCACCGGCTCCTCGAGCAGCACCTTTCCATTTTTAATCACAGAAAGTATTCCCGGCGGGGAGTCTCTCGGGCCGAGCACAATGACATCGCAGCGGTATTCGTAGTCACCGCGCCTGAAAATATAGTGGTGATTGCCGCCGCTGCCCTCAAACACCCGCTCGCCATTCGCAATCACGATATCGGGCTTTTCATTGATACCCTTGCCTTTCGACCAGGCGGCGTAGCGGTAGTTATTATCTCCGAGAGAATCTATTCGGATTCGGTATTTCGGCGTCTTCCATTCCAGCACCGGGCGCTCGAAGTCCGCCAGGCTACTGTGCAGCCTTTCTCTCTGACCACCGATCAAGCGATCTCTCTTTTGCCGCTCCTTTTGAGACTGGTAGTTCACAGCCGTTATCTGACCGCCAGCGTCGAGCCACACCTCCCCGTTTCCCAGCATAATCCCCCGGGCGCCGACCGCCTTCCAATCCCTGTCGATATCCGAATTGACTATCCGGGAGATCAGCTCGGGAGCGAAGACCTCATCAAACCGGGCTATCATTTCGCTCCGGTCTTTCACCGGCGGCACCGGGTACTCTCGCCGCAGCGGATACTCCACCAGCGAAGCTATCTCCTCCCGGTTTCCTTCTCTGAACGCATGGACAAGCCCGACCACCACGGCCCTCTGCCCATCATCCAGGGAAAGAGCGCTCGGACAGAGAAGCCAAAAAAGGCAGGTGAGAATAAAACCAAACCGGATAGACATATGTACGCCTTGACGACCTTCGATCTATGGCTGATTGCTAACAAACCCGCTAGGACCTGTCCCGATGCTTGCATGACAGCACAATGAGTTCTGACTTCTGTTCCTCAGACAGGCCGAGACTATTCATTAGTTTTTCCGGAATATAGGCCTCTCTGCCGCGCTCCAGGCGACATCTATTCTTTTTCGCAAACGTCTCTACAGACCCAATATCGTCGCCGCCCGTCAGCGCAATGGCATTCCCGGGACTGACACAACAACCCACCCACTCCTTAAAGAACTCGTGCTCGAAGTAAACCAGCCTGGCACCGAACAGAGAGACCTTCTTGATCGGCAGATAGTAGCTTGAGTAGTCGAACCGCGCCTCGGTTTTCGGGTCGATCACTCCCAGCTTTGCCAGTTCGGATACCACCTCTCCGCCATCCATTTGGCTTTCGCCGGTATTCGGATCCAGCGTCAGTGAAAGCAGGATAAGATCAGCGGCCCGCGAAGCGGATTTTCCGCCCTCAGCGTCTTCGGCGATTGCGCCCCCGCTCGTCAGGTACAAAACACCCATGGAGATCAGGTACAGTCTGAACAGTTTCATCGGCATCTGCTTAACTCTTAGACGCAAATACTCGGATTTCATCGTAAATCGGCGATCGGCTGAGATTTGCCTTCCCGGGCGATGCGGCGGCGTCGCTTAGCGGTTGACTGCGTCACGCCGGATCACGGCCTGGGCGACTCCCCGCACACCCGCAGCGGCTCCTTGAAGGTCAGCGTGCGGTAGGGGAATGGAATCTCGATACCGGCCTCATCCAGGGCGCACTTGACCGCAGTCACCACTTCGCCGCGGGATTCGCGCACCGCCAGGGGAGTGGACCCGGTCCACCAGGTAACCTCAATATCGATGCTGCTCTCGCCGAAGCCCTGGGGAAACACCTGAATCGGGTCTTCGTGCCGCGTCGTCTTGCAGGAAGACAGCGCCTTTTCGATCACCGCGACGGCCCCGGCGACATCCTCGCCGTAGGCCACGCCGACGATAATAGTCACCCGGCGCTTGACGCGGTTGGTCAGGATTTCACAGGGGTTCTTGAACAGAAACAGGTTCGGGACCACGACCAGCTCCCCCGTCATCCTGCGGATACTGGTATCGCGCACATCCACCGCCTCCACCCGGCCGACAATACCCTCACACTCGATCACATCCCCCTCCTCGAACGGAAAGCGCCACAGGATCAGGATACCGGCAAAAAAATTCTCGAAAATATCCCGGAACGCCAGGCCGATGGCCACCGACAGCAGCCCCACGGCGCCCAGCGCCTTGGCCGGCGTCAGGCCCGGGAAGAGCACCATGGCGGCAAACAACAGGCCGAGCAACCACACCGCGATGGTGAGCAGGCGGACCAGGAGATCGTGCAGGGATTTGCGCGAGGTGGTGCGCCGGAACAGGTGGCCGCCAAAGCGCCGCAACAGCGCGACAATAATGCAGGTCGCGATCAGCACCATGAGGCTGGCGATAACGTAGGGGATATGGCCGAGAAAGTTTTCCCAGATCTTCTCCAGGGAGGCCATCACCGTCTGCGCCGCCACGGAGACGGATTCGGGCGCGATTTCCTCCAGCGCGGATTCGGTTTCCTGTTCCTGCTGCGCGAAGGCGCCCGGAGATCTATCGGTAAAAAGTCGCGGTGGGTACATAGCGGGAATTTCGCACCGAATGAGTTGTTGCGCGCCCCATCAGCCGGGATAGTCCCCGAGCCGCAGCCACTTGGTCGCGATCCACTTTTCGCCGGCGACAACCGGGCTGCCACCGTGCAGGGTCATCGCATCCAGGTTGCCGGACGCATCGGCGTAGGAGAAATAGAGACCGCCGCCCTTGCGCGGCAGTATATCCAGGCCGATTTCCGGAAAGACGGTGGAACCGCCGGCCTGGACATCATTCAGGTACATGATCAGGGTGGCGCAGCGCTGGCCGCCCTTTTTCAACATCCTGTCGAATCCCGGCGACCGCGGATCGAAGTAGTCGTAGTGCGGCCTGTACTCCTCGCCCACCGCGTATTTGAGCACCTGGATGCCCTCGCCGCGGCTGACCGGCGTGCCGAGCAGTTCACCGATGCGCCGCTCGATGCGGTCGATCAGCGCATTTTCTCCGCGGCGGTAGCAGGTGCCCTGGCTGGTGCGCTGTGGATCGAGATCGCGCTTGCCGCTGACGGCATTGACGACCCGGGAAGGTTTCAGGCGGGAGCGGCTGCGCTCGATCAGCTCATCGCACTCCTCGTGCGACAGCAGGTTGCCGAACAGCCGGACGCGCGGCTTGGCTATTTCCATCAATATCTGCACTTCGCGGTCCGAAGTGGCCGCGGCGCCGGACTTCTCTTTCCGGGGGGCGGCGCGCTGCGGCGGCCGCGCGCGCGCCGGCTGCCGAAGCTCCTGCAGACACTGCTGCACCGCGTTGGAGATTCTCGGGTGGTATCCGGCGTTTACCAGGGCATCCACCACCGCTTCCGCCCGCCGGTTGCGCACCGCATCGCGAATCCAGTCCTGGAGATCCGGCTCCAGTTCATCAAACTGCTCGAACAGCATGGCGCTGCCTCCCTGCCCGGCCTTCCGGCCCCGGTTCCCTCCGATTATCCCGCAGTGAGTATAGTCCGCGGCCTCCTTCCCCGCTCCGCGCCCGCCCCGAATCAGGACTGGGGCAGCTGGGCCAGGAAGAAGTCGCGCAGGTTTTCCCCCATCACCCGGCGGATCTCAACCTCGCTGAACCCCTGCTTCAGCATCTCAGCGGTCAGCACCCCCAGCTCACCGGCATCGAATGCGACCTCGACGCTGCCGTCGTAATCGGAACCCAGCGCGACATGCTCCACCCCTAGCAGGTCTATCGCGTAACGCAGTGTCTTGACGATATTCTGCGGGCTGTTGTCGCAAACGGCGCCTTCCCAGAAACCGACACCGATCAGGCCGCCCCCGGCGGCGATTTCCCGCAGCAACTGATCGCCGATATTGCGCGGAGAATCGCAGCGGCCCCGCAGGCCCGTGTGGGAGACGATCAGCGGGCGCTCCGCCAGGGCCAAAAGATCCCGCACCACCGCTTCCGACGAGTGCGCCACATCGATCACGATCGAGCGGCGCTCCATCTCCGCGACCGCCGCGCGGCCGAAATCGCTCAGGCCGGCGCCGCTCTCGCCGTGCAGCGAGCCGCCGAGCTCGTTGTCGAAGAAGTGCTGCAGCCCCATCACCCGGTAGCCGGCCGCGTAGAGGCGGTCCAGGCTTTCGAGCTCGCTTTCGAGCGGGTGGGCCCCCTCGGTGCCGAGAATCGCCGCCAGCGTCTGTCCGCCCTGTGCCCGCGCCGCCAGCAGGCGCCGCAAATCCTGCGCGGTGCGCACTATCTGGATCTGCTCCGGCGCCGATCGCTGCAGTTTTTCAACCCGTTCGGCGTGGTAGAGGGCGCGCTCCAGCAGGCTGTCCCAGGTGCGCAACGGCCAGGCCTGGGCCGCGGCCAGAAGGGTGATGTTGTCGCCGGCCTCGCTGGAGTTCTGGCGGTAGTTCTGCCCGCGGGGGGACTTGGTCACCGACGTGAAAACCTGTATGGCGAGATTGCCGCGGCGCGCCCGCGGCAGGTCGAGGTGGCCGTAGCCGGCCTCGTTTTCCAGGTCGCGCGCCCACAGGAAGCTGTCTGCGTGCAGGTCGCCGACAATCAGGGATTGGTGCAGTGCGGCGGCCTCGGCACTCAGCGGCGGAATCTCGGGGCCGCTGCGTTTATTCATGCTCCGCTCCACGGCGGGGAGCAACAGCCACTTCCATCCCGAGAACAATACCAGGGATACCGCTGTCAAAGCTGCGAGCCACTTCTTCATCACTGTTTACCGCGCGTTATTATTAGTGGCCGAGTATTATCCGCTGCGGGCCTTTGCGCGCAATATCCGATCGGGAACACACTAAGGACAATTTGTGACAAGACTCTACCGCCCCACCCTGCTGCTGATGCTGACCCTGCTGCTGGGCGGCTGTGCCGCCCTCTCCCCCGACTTTCAGAAACCGGAAGTCGAAGTGACCGCGCTGGAGCCCATGCCTCCGGGCCCGGGCAGTGATTTGCGCTTTCGCATACACCTGCGGGTATTCAACCCCAACAACAGTGAACTGGCGCTGTCCGGCCTCTACTACACCCTGAGTCTGGCCGGCCACAAGGTGATGACAGGCACCTCCAGCAACCTGCCGCCGATCGCCCCCTACGGGCAGGGCGATATCGCCGTCGACGCCACGGCCAGCCTGGTCGGATCTATCTTCGCCGCGATGGAGCTGATCGAAAGCCGGCGGGACACGGTGCCCTATGAATTGGAGGCGAAGCTGGGACTGCGCAGGTCGATAGTGCCTTCGATTACCGTGCGCAGAAGCGGTGAGGTGCGATTGAACCAATACCGGTGATATTTCCGGTGCCCCGGGGCGGGCCCTGGGCCCGCCCGGTGTCAGCGGCGCGCGGCGAGGATGCCGCCGGTCATGGCCGCCAGTGAAGAGAGTACGCCCAGGCCTACCAGGCTGTACAGACTGATGGAGTGCTGCGCGAGCTCACCGAGCAGCTCCCCGAAGGGGAACTGCCAGGCGACGATCGCGGAGGCCGCGACCACGGCGGCGTACTGGGCGCGGGCCGCGCGGCGCTCGGTGCGCTTGCTCGGGGCCGGCAGCCGCGCCATCACGCGATCGCAGAAGCCGTCGTTATCCAGATAGGGCTCGTTGAACTGCAGCTGCTGGCTGAGCCAGGCGTCGAAGTCCGGATCTTTGCCCTGCAGGGCTGCGTCGTTCAAGGTATCGGCCCCACCATTGCGCTGTTCAAACTTATCCATTGACCACCTCCTCGCGCCACGCCTGTAGCAGGCTCTGCAACTTGGCTCGCGCGCGATTGACATGGGATTTTACCGTACCCAGTGGCAACTTCATAATGCTGGCCGCCTCTTCATGGGAGAAACCCCGTTGCATACACAGGTGCACTGCCTGGCGCTGGGCGTCGCTGAGTTCGCCCATGGCCGCATTCAGGTCCCGCGCCATACCCAGCTGCTGGGACTCCTCCACGGTTTCCTCCGCCTGCGCCCTGTCCACCGCCTCCTGGTTGACCTCGGGGGAGTTCTTGCGCTTGTGGCTCATGACGAGGTTGTAGGCGATGCGGTACAGCCAGGTGCTGAAACGCGCATCGCCCCGGAACGCCGGCAGCGCCTTGTAGGCCTTGATAAAGGCCTCCTGGGCCATGTCGTCGGCCAGGGCCTGGTCGCCATCGCACAGCTGACGGAGCGAGAAACGCAGCTGTGACTGATAGCGCCGAACCAGCTGGGCGTAAGCCCGCTGGTCCCCGTCTTCGACGACGCGCCGAATCAAATCCTCGTCATTGAGGTCCATAAACCGCTGTCCTTTGACCCTTTATTGCTGGGGCTGTTTGTTATCCAGCTTCCAGTTCACAAAGCGGGCGACACCGATGAACAGCGGTATCAGGCCGAGGCTCCCGGCCTCGGGGCCGGCGGCGATGGTGAGCCAGATGAATATCGCCAGGCCGACCGCGATCAGGGTAAAGCCGCGGTCCTTCATCTTGCTGGGGGACTCGCTCTCCATCGCATCCAACAGCTCCGGCGGAATGTCGCGGCCCTCGGCCACCAGGCGGTTGATGTTGTCCATCAGCAGCTGCTTCTTGCGGTAGCTGTTGCGGGTCACCAGCCACACGATCAGTATCGGGGTGCCGAATACCGCGAGGATGGAAACAATCGGAATCAACACCGTCGCATCGCTCTTGAAGGGGAAGTCATCGTGGTCGTGGTGTCGGCCGGGATCACGGCCCCGCTCAATATCCGCCGACATACCGATATGGACGTTCTCCGGCACGCTGTCCAGCGCCTCCTCGACGATCAGACCCTTCTCGTCGAGAATTCCGCGGCTCTCCAGCTTCTCGATGATACGGCGGCTCAGGGCACTGCCGAACTCCTCGCCCAGATCCACCTGGACCTCGCTGCGCTCGCCGTTCTCGTCCCGGGTGCGGATGCGCAGATTGCCGTTTGCATCGCGGGTGATACGCACCTGCTTCTCCACCTTCTCGACCTCTGGCGCCGGTGGGGCCTCGACCGGGGCCGGGGGGGCGGGGGGCGTTGTCAGCGCCTGCTCGTCGGCGGGTGTTTCCTGGGCCCAGCTGGCGGCGACGCAGAGTGCCGCCACCAGTGCCATCAGCCAGCGGGCGCCGGCCCGCGCGGGGTGAATGTTTCTCGCTCTCATATTCTGCTCTCGATCAGTGTTATCTGGCTATTGTTCCGTACACCCGGGTAAAACTCACATCACGGTCAAGCGCGCCGCGGCAAAGGGGCTCGATGCACCGCCCTGCGCCGGCTTGTCCTCCGCGATGCGCACCGGGTAGGGGTGGCCTCTGCCCTCCTCCGCCCGCTGCGGGCATTCCGCCAGCTTGCGCGAGAAGGCCTCGTCGGTCTTCTGCGTCAGCTCTTGCTGGACCTGCCCGAGGGGGAGCGTCAGCTCCGCCGCGCCGGCCTGCATTGCGCCCAGCATCATGCCCAGGGCGGCGTAGAATTGTACCTTCTTCAGTGTTCCTGCGGTTACCATGGCTTTCTCCAGGGTGAATTTCCTTGTACAACCTAAAGACACCGCCAGCCCGACCATTGGATGCAGTGGCGCGCAAAAAAATTGCCCCATCCCCCGGACCGGAACAGAAGGGCGACCTGGACCCGCCGGGCGGGAAGCCGCGATAATCACCGAAAATCGATGGAAGTAGCACAAGATGCCAGAGCCCCGAGAAATACTGACATTCTGGTTCGGACGGCCACAGCTGGACGCCACGCCGGACGACGAGCACCGCCGGCGCTGGTTTGCCGGCGGTGAGGAACTGGACCGAAAGATCGAGAAATACTTCGGCGCCACGGTGGAGGCCGCCCTGGACGGGGACCTCGACCAGTGGCGCCAGACGCCGGAGGGCGAGTTGGCCCTGGTACTGGTCTGTGACCAGTTCACCCGCAATATCTACCGCGGCTCCAGCCGCGCCTTTGCCGGCGACCCGCTGGCGCTGGAGGTGGTTCTGGCGGTCATCGAGCGGGGAGACGATCTCTCCATGGGCCTGTACCAGCGCGCCTTCCTCGGCATGCCGCTGGAACACAGCGAGCAGCCGGAAATGCAGCGGCGCTCTGTGGAGTACTTCAACCGGCTGCGCATGGACTACCTGGACGGCGCCGAGAGCGCCGCCCAGGCGGAGAGCTTTTACCAGTACGCCCTGGCCCACCGGGAGGTCATCGATCAGTTCGGCCGCTACCCGCACCGCAACGCGGCCCTGGGACGCCAGTCGACGCCGCAAGAGCGGAAGTGGCTGGATCAGGGGGGCGGCTTCTGATGGATCTGTTGCACTGGCTGTCCCTGGCCGGCATCTGTGCCCTCGGCGCCATGTCGCCGGGCCCCAGCCTGTTGATCGTCCTGCGCAGTGCCGCCTCCGGGGCGCGCCAGGGCATCGCCTGCGCCCTCGCCCACGGCGCCGCGGTGGCCATCTACGCCGGGATTACCGCCTTCGGCCTGGCGGTGCTGATCACCCGCTCGCCGCTGCTGTTCGACATACTGCAGTGGGGCGGCGCCGCGATGCTGGTATACCTGGGCTGGAAGGCGCTGCGCGCGCCGGCGCCCGCGGCCTCCGCCAGTGGCGCCGGCGCGCCGCGGCAGTCCGTCGGCCGCGCCGCGCTGCAGGGGTTCGGCATCGCCTTCTTCAATCCGAAGATCGCTGTTTTCTTTACCGCCCTGTTCAGCCAGTTCGTCGCCGAGCAGCAGGCGCTGTCCACCAAGCTGGGCATGGCCGCGCTCGCGGCGGGGATAGACGCCGCCTGGTACTGCCTGGTGGCACTCGCCGTCTGTGCCGGCCGCAACCGCAACTGGATCAGCCAGTCCGCCGGCCACCGCCTGCAGCAGCTGTTTGGCGTGCTGCTGATCGGCCTGGCCGCGCGCCTGCTTCTGAGCCTGTGACGCCTCTTCTCACGCAAAAAAATAGGCCCGCGTTGCGGGCCTTAAACGTCTTACTGCGGGGTCGGAGCTAACTGCCGCTTGGGGGGGGGTAGGAAGGCAGCCAGCCGCCAGATCTATTATGGCAGCCCCCGCCGCCGCGTGCCGGCAAACCACCGCAACCCCGGCTCCACTTGTCGCAACCGCTTCTCCCCCGGCCGTTGACACTGAACATTTATACAGATACTGTATACACATACAGAGTCATCAAACGCCGCAACAATAACCGGAGGCACGATATGGCCGTAGTAGCCGTTTGGAAATGCGATAGAGACGGAGCAATGTTCGACAACAAGAAAGATGCCGAAGAACACGACAAGATGCTGGAACTGGCCGCCAATATCACCTCGCTGATCGAGCGCCATATCGACGGCGTCTCCGAACAGGCCAGCGAAGAGATAGGTCTGCTGCTGGCGAAGCGCCGCGAGGATCTGGCCAAGGCCTGTAAGGGCAAACCGGAAATCCTGCTGGAAGAGACGCAGGAAGGCGATTCGCAGGAAACGGGCGACGAGCGCGTTACCCCCTTCGCCGCCAACCAGTAATACCACTCACCCGGCAATATCGATTGCCGGGCGAATGCGGCACAGGAATGTGCCACTTCGATACCTGATTCAACGTTTCCATCCCTGTACTTTCCGCCCGGCACTACACCGGGCTTTTTTATGCCCGCGCTATGTCCGCCCCGATGCGGGGGCTCAGCCTTTCAGGGCAATACCGATATCGATGGCGGCCAAAACCAGTATCACCGTCCAGCTGAGCGCCGTGCCCCAAAAGCGGCCGGGGTGATAGCCGCCCCGCCCCGCGGTGAGACCGTAGGCGTGCATCAGCCGCGCCAGCAGAAACAGGCCTCCCAGCAGGTGCAGCCAGCCGGCGGCCAGGCCGCCGAGCTCGGCAATCAGCATCAACACCAGCGCCAGGGGAATATATTCGATCGCATTGGCGTGCACCCGGACGCGGACCTGGTTGTCGGTGTCTTTTCCGCTGCCGAGCCCCACCTTCTTCGTGCGGCGAAACTGAACGACACGGAACGCCAGTACAATCACCAGGATCGCGCAGATACCGGCGTAGAGCGCGGTTACATTTGCCATGGATTCTCTCCCTCAGTGTTTGTAACCGAAATCGTGGCCCGGCTGCGGCTTCAGGTAGCGGTCGCGCAAGCGGGTCGAGCGGGTAACCAGCGACTGGGGCAGGCCGTCGATCAGCACCTGTTCCGGGTAACTGGTGACCTCCAGCGGGTCGCCGCTCCAGACGACGATGTCCGCCACCGCGCCCGGCTCGATACTGCCGCCCTCGATACCGAAAATTCTCGCCACATTGACGCTGATCGACTTGAGCCCCTCCTCATAGGGCAGCCCGCTGGCCACCGCGTTGCCCGCGGACTGGCGCGCGAGGTAGACATTGTGGGTAGAGGCGTATTCCGGGCCGCTGACCGCTACCGTTACGCCGGCCCTGTTCAGCTGCGCGGCGTTATCCAGGCGCGCACCGAGGCTGGAGAAGGAAATCGGCAGGTTGTTGATCGCATCGATCACCACCGGCACCCCGGCCGCCGCCAACTGGTCGGCGACCATCCAGCCCTCGGCCGCACCGAGTATCGCCAGCTTCAGATCGTACTCATCGGCCAGCTTCAGGGCCCAGAGGATGTCGCTGGCGCGGTTGGCGGTGACCAGCAGTGTCTGCTCGCCTTCGATCACCGGCTGCAGCGCCTCCAGGTCGGCGATACTGTTGTCCAGCTCGCGCCAGTCGCCGCGCCGAATCGCGTCGCGGTTTGCGCGGTACTCCCGCGCCTCGTCCAGCGCGTTCACAATCTTGGCATAGGCACTGGCGCGGCTGCCGCCGGCGAGCTTGCCGCCCGGCTCGCCCAGATAGGCCTTCTGTGCCAGATCTGTGGCCACCACGCTGTCGAATTCACCGTTCAGTTTGATGACAAAACTGCGCCCGGCGAACACGCGCTGCGGGTTGCCGGCATCGTCCCACAGGTTGATGCCCGGAAAGACCAGCGCGCGGGTCACACCACCGGCGCGGTTGAACGGGATCAGTGTAGATTTGGGGTTGTAGGCCGGCAGTGGATCGAAGGCGCTGCCGATACTCTCGCCGCGCACCGCGTGATCGTCCGTGGCACTGGCGGCGCTGATCTCGACCAGGCCCAGTTCGGAGACCGGTGCGATCACGCCCGGAGTCACCACCTTGCCGCGCGCGTCGATAACGCGATCCGCCTTGACGTCCAGGGATGGCGCCACGGCCTGGACGCGGCCGTCGCGCACCAGGATATCCGCGGCGTCGAAACTGCCCGCCTCGGACAGGGTGTAGACCCTGCCACCTTTGATCAGCAGGCTTTCCGCCGACACAATGCCACTCGCCAGCCCCGAGGCCAGGGCGCAAATGAACATGACGCTTGTTTTCAATAGTCCCTTCACAGCCGCTCCCCCTCTGCGTCCAGAATACCCAGCTCAAAATCGCTGCGCGGTTGGCGCGCCCTGTCCGCGCGGTCGTACATCAGCTCGCCGTCGATAAAGACCTTCTCCGCGTGGGTGTAGACGCTAAACGGGTTGCCGGACCAGACCACCACGTCGGCCATCTTGCCCTTCTCCAGACTGCCGGTCAGCGCCTCTATGCCCAGCGCCCTGGCCGGGTTCAGGGTCATCCAGGCCACGGCATCCTTGGGCTGGATATCGAAGCCGGCCCGCTGGCCGGCGGTCATGGCCTTGGCCACCTCCTCATTCAGGTGCTGGATACCCACCGCGGAATCCGAGTGAATCATCGCGCAGGCCCCGGCCTGGTCGACGATGGCGATATTGGCCTCAGTCATATCGAAGGCCTCGTGCTTGAACCCCCACCAGTCGGCCCACATGGCTGCGCAAATATTGTTCTCCGCCAACAGATCCGCCACCTTGTAGGCCTCCACCGCGTGGTGGAAGGTGGAGATCTGGAAATCGAACTCCCTGGCGATATCCATCATGACCGCCATCTCCTCGCCCCGGTAGCAGTGGTTGTGCACCAGAATCTCACCGGACAGGACCCCCGCCAGCGTCTCCAGCTGCAGATCGCGCTCCGGCGCATCGCCGCCGTTCTCGCGGTAGTCGTCCCACTGCTTCTTGTACTTGCTCGCGGCGATCCAGGCGTTGCGGTAGCCGGCCACGTTGCCCATGCGGGTCGAGGGCAGTGAACCCTTGCCGCCGTAGACGCGCTTGGGATTCTCGCCACAGGCCATTTTCAGTCCGTAGGGCGCGCCGGGGAACTTCATGTCCTGCACCCGGCGGCCGGGCACATTCTTCAGAGTCACACTGCGGCCGCCGAACAGGTTGGCGGAGCCCGGCAGTATCTGCAGGGTGGTCACGCCACCGGCGAGCGCCAGCGCAAACTGCGGGTCCTGAGTCCACACTGAGTGCTCTGTCCAGACCTGTGCGGTGTTCGGCGAGGTCATTTCATTGCCGTCCTGGGAGGACTCGATGGCCGGCGCCGGGTAATTGCCCAGGTGCGAGTGCACGTCGATAATGCCCGGGGTCACCCATTTCCCCTTGCCGTCCACCACCAGGGCGTCTTTCGGTGCCCTGAGCTTCTCACCGATTTTGGCGATCTTGCCCTCCTTCAGCAGCAGATCACTGTTTTCCAGCTGCTCGCCGGTGCCGGTAAGCAGTGTTGCGCCCCGGATCAACACGGGGCGGCTCTGAGTCAGGGAATAGGTGGAGGGGAAAGCGTCCTGGCGCGCGAAGTCCACGGACTTCCCGTCTCCGCCGGCCTTTTTATCCCCCCCGCAACCGGGCAGTAGCAGTGCGGCACAGAAAAGTGCCGCGATACCACGCCCGCAAGTTCGAGAGTTCAGCTGCATAATCAGTCTTCCGTACGTTTTTTATATCGTTGAATGAGATGGGGCGAGCCCCGGCTTCTGGCCGTCAACAATCTCACCCGGCATGCTAACAGCTTGCCGCCCTTTCGCCACTGGACTTTGTCATTTCATCGTGATGGAATCTGAGGGCGACAATTGTCCACCCGGATGATACGGGCAGATGGAAGAGCATAAAAACGATAACGATCCCTCCATGCACTCAAGCGGGCAGGCAGGCGAACAGGCCGCAGCCGGGCCGCCTACCCTGGCGCAGGACTCACGCCATGTCTATGAAGCCTTGCGCAAGAGTGAAGAGCGCTACCGGGAGCTCGTCGAACACGCCAACTCCATCATCCTGCGCTGGGATAGAAACGGCGTCATCACCTTCTTCAACGAATACGCGCAGCAATTCTTCGGCTATTCCGAGGCCGAAATCATCGGCCAGCATGTGATCGGCACCATCGTCCCCGCCTGCGAGAGCACCGGCCGCGACCTGCGCCCGCTGATGGAGCATATTTGCAAGCACCCGGAGGAACACCGCTACAACGTCAATGAGAATATCACCAAGAGCGGCGAGCGGGTGTGGATTGCCTGGACTAACAAACTGCTCACCGACGAAAACGGCAGCGTCATCGGCGTACTGAGCATCGGTACCGATGTTACCAAGTAGCGGCTGCTCGAAGAGGAGCTGCGCCAGGCGCAGAAGATGCAGGCGATCGGCGAACTGGCCGGCGGCATCGCCCACGACTTCAACAATATGATCCACGGTATCACCGGATACGCGGAGGTCATCCAACAGTTGACCACGGATCCGCGCATCAGTGACTACGCCTCCCACATTCTGAACACGGCCCGCCACGCGGCCGAGCTGACGAAACAGTTGCTCACCTTCGCGCGCAAGGGCAATTACCAGCTGAGCGAGTGCAATACTCACGAGATTATTCGCGATGTCTGCGCCATGCTCGAACGCACCATCGACCGCCGCATCTACATAGCGCAACAACTGAATGCCGAGCAGCCGCACGTCAAGGGGGATGCAGCACAGCTGAAAAGCGCCCTGCTCAACCTCGGCATCAACGCCAAGGACGCAATGCCCTGCGGCGGCTCGCTGAGTTTCAGCACCAGCAACATCACCATCGACAAGCCGACACAAATTTCCGATTTCGAAGTCGAGCCCGGGCGATACCTGTTGATCAATATCAGCGACAGCGGCACGGGCATGTCCGCCGAAGTGCGCCGACGCATCTTCGAACCGTTTTTCACCACCAAGGAAAGCGGCCGCGGCGCCGGCCTGGGACTGGCCGCTGTCTACGGCACCACCCATCTGCACAAGGGCGCCATCCGCTGCCGCAGCAGCGAGGGACAGGGCAGCAGCTTCGAGCTCTTCCTGCCGGTCATCCAAGATTGCAGCACGGATAGCGGCTCCCAGACCAGGTCAGGCAGGAGCGGGCGATGTATCCGCATCATGGTCGTGGACGACGAGGCCATAGTGCGCAACTACTCGAAAACCCTGTTCGAGATGCACGGTCACCAGGTGGAGACCTTTGCCGGCGCCGAAGAGGCGATCAATTACTACCGCCAGGCCTATGAGAATGTGGATCTGGTACTGCTGGACATGATCATGCCGCGCATGGACGGCCAGCAGCTGTTCGCCTTCCTGAAACGCATCAACCCGGACATCAAGGCGATACTGTCCACAGGCTACAGCGTCGACAGCAAGGTGCAGGAAATCCTCGCCGACGGGATTCTGGACTGCATCCAGAAACCCTTCACCTACGAGCAGTTACAGAGAAAGATCGACGCGATGATAGCCGACGGCCACCTGCAGCCGCAGTAACCGGCTAGACGATGGCATGGGGCAGGTAGCGGCTCATATCCTGGGTGATCATACTGTCGTCCTCCCTGATCGACATGCCCGCCGCCTCGTCGTCCACCAGCCAGCTGCCAACCAGGGTGTGGTAGCGGCCGAATTTCGGCAGCGGATGCAGGGCCTGGTATATATAGCCCTCTTCGCCGTAGGGCCCGTCGGACAAAGGCTTCACCTCGCCGCCGCGCACAATCGAGATATTCGCCCCCTCGCGGGAGAAGAGCGGCTTTTTGACCAGCGCATCCAGCTCCGCCGCCCGGTCCAGCTCATCTTCAAAGAAAGACGGCAGCAGATTGGGATGCTCCGGGAAGAGACGCCAGAGCATCGGCAGCAGTGCCTTATTGGAGATTATTGCCTTCCACGGGGGTTCCAGCCAGCGGATATTGTTGCCCCCGAGGAACTCTCCGTACTCCTCGCGGAACATAAATTCCCAGGGGTACAGCTTGAACATCCAGGTGATCACGCGATCCTGCAGGTCGGTAAAGCGCCCCTCGGCATCGCGGCCTATATCCTCGATATAGACAAAGTGGCTGTCGATACCCGCCTCGCGGGCACAATCCTCGAGGTACTGGACGGTACCCCGGTCTTCCTCGGTGCCCTTGCAACAGGCGAAGTGCAGCGCGCGCCCCGGGGTCAGGAACTGCAGGTCGCGAAAGCGGTTGACCAGTTTTTCCTGCAGGCTGTTGAACTGGTCCGCCTGCAGAGGCAGCGCACGCCTATCCACATTGTCCTGCAGCCACAGCCACTGCCAGAAACCCGTCTCGTAGAGGCTGGTGGGCGTATCCGCGTTGTTTTCGTAGAGTTTCGCCGGCCCCTTGCCGGAATAGGCAAAATCCAGGCGCGAATAGAGGCTGGGGTCGCCATTGCGCCAGGATTCCCGCACGAAATCCCAGTGGGACTCGGGAATGCGAAAACGCCGCATCAGCTCCTCGTCTTCCACTACCCGGGACACGACCTCCAGACACATCTGGTGGATTTCTTCGGTGGGAGCCTCGATATCCCTTTCCACCTGTTCCAGGGAAAACTGGTAGTAGGCGCTTTCATCCCAGTAGGGTTCCCCGTACATGGTATGAAAGCCGAAACCGAACTCCCGCGCCCGCGCCTTCCAGTGCGGGCGCTCGCCGATGGGCATGCGCAGCATCTCAGTACTCCGTCAGCCCCCCCAGCCACCGGAACGCCCACCGCCCCAGCTCGACTTGGCGGATGCCACCGAACCGAAGCCGCCGCGGGATACCGTTCTGGTGACCGAGGGCTTGGGCTTCATCGCCGAGCGGTCGACGGTGTAGCTGGACTTGCCATAGCGGCCTATCACCTCGCCATCGGCGGTCATCAGCCGATCGTAGTAGCGGGAGTTGGTGCGTGAATAACGGTAGACGGGGTTGTAGTAGCCGTAGCGGCGATCGCGGTCGTCCAGCATCGAAGCGACCATAAAACCGGCCATCAGCGGCATCCAGAAACCGCTGTCGGTGCGCTGGCAGCTCTCGAACTCCGCTTCGCACAGGGGACGGGAAGCGTATTTGGGCCCGGTGCGCTCCGCCTCCGCCAACGCGCGCTGGTAGGCGGCCTCGCACTGGCTCTCATCCAGTGAGGTATTGTCCACACAATCCGCGATCGAGGAGACCACCCTCACCTCTTCTTTCGACGCACAGCCGACCAGAGCGGCCGCGACACCGATCGCCAGCGGGCGCAACACAAAGCTGCTGCCGGCGGCCTTGCGCATACGCGCGAGATCAATATGTCTGGTACGTTTCATGGCGCCCCCACTCAGTAGCTCATGCAGGCTGCGTTGAGCACACCCACTGCGATGGCGATAGCGGCCAGCATCACACCCGCGCTGACCTCCCCGTCTTCGATACGGGCGACGATACGGGGCATAAAACCGAAACGGATGATCGCGAATGCCAGCAGCTGCGCAACGAGCGCGATCAGCGCCCAGGTGGCGAAGTCCACCAGTGATACCGAGTTACTGGCCGCACCGCCCACGGCAATGGCAAAACCGAGCACCGCGCCACCAAAACCGATTGCGGCGGCGGTGTTCTTGTTTTCACGGATCAATTTCCACTCATCGTGGGGTGTCACCAGGGTATAGAGGAACTTAAACGCAATCAGGAACACCAGTGACAGGCCAAAATAAGCGGCAAAATGCAGGATACCAGTCAATAAATCATACGGCTGGTCCATGAATACTTCTCCTTGTTATCCGTGAATAGTCAGTTGTGATGGTGTCAGGGAAATCCCTGTACTGATGACGAGGCATCGGCTCAGGTAGCCGGCGTCCTCTACCCTTTCCTCCGCGGAGAGGAACAGGGATTCTGTGCGACGATCGGACAGTTCCCGCTCGAACAGCATGGTGAACTGATCGGTGGTGGAGTAGCCGCCCTCCTCGCCATAAGTCTTCTCGGTCATATGGACGGGATTGTGGTATTCCCCCGCCGCCGTCCAGACCCGCCGGTAGCTCCTGCCCTGCAGCTCGTAGCTGGGCGAGCCGATTTCCCGCTCCAGCAGCTGATTCCAGGCCTGCTCGGAGGCAATATCCTGAGTGTCGTAGAAATGAAACAGCTTCACATCCACGACATGCTCATCGCGATTGCCACCCTCGGCAACCACCTGCAGCCAGGCATCATCGTCGGTGTAAAAGCGATATACCCAGGTGCCGTCGAGATCGACAACCCCGGCGGCCTTGATGATCTGGGTCGGGGAGCAGGATTCAATCGTCAGTTCATCGAGTACCAGGCGGACCGCCAGCGGGTCCACCTCGAAGCTGGCGCCGAGCCGCAGGCCCATGATGGATGGGGTCTGCACGGCGGGAGCCGGCTTTTTGATTTTCTTGATCAGCTTGGCAAACATTCGCCGAGTTCTTCCCTGTCACTTATCTTGATATCGAAACAGCGCCGCTCGTCCAGTCGTTCGGCGGCGATATAATACAGCGTGTCGCCTTTCGCGACACGTTCATCCAGAGCGGGATTGATCTCAATTTTCTGCTCCCCGGCCCGGCGCACACCGATCAGGGTTGCCGCCAACTCGTGTTTGAAGTGATCGAAAAGCCCGCCCACCGGCAGCGATGTCTCGCCCCGGTATTGCACACTGTACTGGGTCATGCCGTAGGTGCTGTCGAGCAACTGCCGGTGCAGGCGCGCCGAGCCCGGGTCCAGGGAGGACTTGGCCAGCAACTCCACAGCCACCGACGGAATGCACTCGATTTTCGGACAGTGGGCGCGCAACAGTTCACCGACGGTCTCGTCCTGAAAATAGGCGGTCTTGTGGCTGTCCGGGCTCACCTTGTCGCAGTAGAGCGCGATAGTGAGGGTCACGTCGTCCAGCGGGTTGTCGATGATGATGCGCGCCGCGCGATCCAGTGCCGCGCGCTGCATGGTTTCGGCGTGGGTGAAGGATTCCACGCGCACGAAGTCGATCCGGTCCGGCATCGGGTTTTCGATATCCGCCTCTACACAGAGGACTATCTCGGCCGTGCTGCCGTTGGTCCTGGACAGCAGCAGCTCGATCAGGCGCAGGGTGCGCGCGCCGTTCCAGCCGATGATTACCGTGTGGTTTTCGTGATTGATCATGCGCAAACCTTTCTTTCCGCGATGGACAAATTCCGATATCGCAAAGCCCACCCGGGTGATCACCATGGCGAAGAGGCTCAATCCCAGCGGGATCACCCAGAGGCTTACCGCCAGCTTGCCGGCCGCCGTTGTCGGGGAAAAATCCCCATAACCCACGGTGGACGCGGTAACCACCAGCCAGTAGAAGAAATTTTCCGGTGCGACTATCTCGCTCTCACCGGCCGCGCTCAGCAACAGATAGCAGCTGGCTGTGTAGGCAGCCGCGGCGAGTAGCACCGTGGAGATTTTGGCCCTAATAAAAAGCGACGCCAAAAGGCGTCGCACTTTATACAGCAACACGGATCAGGCCTTTTCGCGGCTTGCCAGCAGTTGTGCCAGTTTGTCGCTGCCGCTGACCTTGCCGCCCGGCGCGATGCCGGCCGCCTTCAGCTTCGCGTCGAGGCTGGAGCCACTCTCGTCCGCAGCCAGCTCTTCCGCCGCCTCCAACTCCGCCGCGCGCTGCTGCTGCTTGCTCTTGATGCGCTCGAGGCTGTCCAGCGCGGTCTTCACCTTGCTGTTGGCCCCCATATGGCGGGTGGATACCGCCACCTGGGCTTTCTGCACCGACTCGGTCGCCTTGATCTGGTCGATCTGCTGCTCCATACGGCGCACGTTGGCCTTGGCCTTGGCAATGTTGCTTTTCAGCGAGCGCTCGGAGTTGAGGAAGCCTTCCAGCAGCCCCCGCTCCACTTCGAGCTGTGACTCCAGCTCGGCCACACGCTCGGCGCACTCGATCGCCAGGCTCTCGTCGCCCTTCTCGCTCGCGGCGATGGCGTGGTTGCTGTAGTTGTCGATATCCGCCTGCAGAGCACTGACCTTGTTCTCGGCCAGTTTGCGCTTGGCCATGATCTTGGTCAGATTTTCGTCGCAGGCTTTCAGTTCGGACTTGGCATCGCGCAGCTCCTGGTCGAGGATGCGGATAGACTGGCTGTCGACGATGGCCTCGGTCCCCTCGTTCACCGCGCCGCGCAGCGCGGTCCAGATTTTTCTCAGACTCATGCCACACCCTCCATCTCAAAATACTCCGAGTACAGATCCAGGAAATCCCCCACATTGGCAAACAGGGTTTCGATTTCCTCTATCACCACCTCGTCTTTGCTCGCCACAGACAGGGCGCCGAAGGCGACGTAATAGTTCTGCCCGCCGATCGCCTTGATCGCGACGGTGGTCAGGGGCACCAGTTGGTGCGTCTGCAGTATCAACTTGTTCAGCGCAGCCTCGTCATGCACCTCGTCGACGGGAAACAGGATGGTCTCGACGACTATCTGCTTTTCACCGACATAGACGAAGGCATCGACCCCCTCATCGTTGGAGATGCTGAGGCATTCTCCCTCCGCCTCGACCACCCAATCCGGGTGCTGCTCGGCCAGTTGCCGCAGCTTTTCATTGTTCCAGGTCATTTCAACTCCCTTGCAGGTGTGGAATATCGGTCACAAATATAACAGGTAAAAACGGGCCGTCAATAGCACATTCAATAGATTTGTTGCATATAATCCACGCCAGGCTATTATGAGCCACATCAGCAGGAGGGACGAAATGGACCACAAGCAAAGCCTGGAAAACCAGCGCGCGCTGGCCCCCTACAAGCGGGCCATCGCCCGCTATGTGCGCGCCTCTATGGCCCTGAAAGGCGTGCGCTACAGCGATCTCGCCAGCGCCCTCGCCGAGCGCGGCATCTCGGTCACGCCGGAGAACCTGCGCAGCAAGGTGAGCAAATGCATGTTCTCCGCCGACCTGCTGGCGGCCATTATCGATGTGCTAGGCGTCGAGGACAGCGCCATGCCCGATATTCTCAAAGCCGCGCGGGAACTTCAAAACCAGGACAGGGACAGCCGGTAACGGCGAAACGGACAAGGTGGCGTGTACGGTAGGGAAACGGCTCAGTAGTGATACAGCTTGATCACCGGTTCGCCGTTGTCACACTCTCCGACGACTTCCGGCCCGGAGATCTTCGCCCCCGCCTGGATCACCTTGTTGTTCGGATAGGAAACGAAGCAGGCAAAATTGAAGTTGACCGCCCAGTTACACAGCAGGCGCCCGTCGTCCTCCTCGTAGAAGCGCTGCTGGCAGAAACTCAGATAGGGGCTCTGCCCGCCCCCCGGCTGGGGGCCGATGGTAATCGTCTGGGTGTCGAAGGAAACCGGCAACAACAAGCTGGAGGCGAACAACCACTGCCACATAAGCGCACCCGAGGCTTTTCCGCTTTAGTTCCCCCTCAAGCATAGCAGCCGTGGCGCAATTCTCATCCTCTCTTAAGAGAGATCTGCGAGTTCCCCGCCGCCCCCACTCAGGCGCCGCCCCGCCCCACCGCCGCGCAGAAGCCGCAACAGCCCCTCGATACAGGCACGCCTGTCCCTCTGCCAGCTAAGATAGGGGAGCGGCAGCACATGGACCCCCGCCCTGTGCAAGGTGTGGTAGGTCTGCACACAGAAATGTTCCGCAAAGTCCCCCGGATAGCCGATCAGGTCGATACCCACCAGCCGGCCATCCCGCTCGCACACGACGTCTATCTCCTGGCCGGCAATGGCAAATCCTATCCAGGTATTGACACCGACAGCGGCCAGGGAGCCACTGACCTCAGCGGCAAAGTCGCACAGGATTTCACCCCGGGAGTCGACCTCGTTCGCCCAGTGGTCGAAGGACAGGTATTGCCCGAGCAGGTTGCCCGGCGGCAACGCCTCCCGGTCGATGGAGTGAAACACCAGCTGTCGATCCTTGGCCCGGGTCACCGCCACATTGAACATATCCGGCCTGTTCAGGTAGGCCGCGGCGCGAGTGGATTCGCTGTCGATCGACAGGGACAACAGCATCAGGTCGCGCTCCTCCCCCTGGAAGCCGTAGGGTGTGGCCACCCGCAGGGAGAAGTCCCGCAACGCCTCGGGCGGGAAGGCCTTGCGAATCTCCGCGTCGAGAAATTCCGCCTGTTCCCGGTAGGGCGACAGCACCCCCACCGAGGGCTTGACCGGCGACGCGGCGTACCTCTCGAAGTGCTGCCGCAAGGCCGCCAGCACGCCCTCTTTCTCAACCGCATTTCTTCCGCTCGGCGCCCTGCGCCCGTCGACGCGCCGGAACTCCAGCGCCGCCCCCTTCGAGGCCCGCGGCCGCGCCTGCATCACTTTCAGGCGCCCGCCGTAAAAGTGCCTGTTACTGAAGGCGATCAGCTCCGGCCGGCTGCGGTAGTGCTCGTCCAGCAGCGTCACCGCACTCTGGCTGCCGATCGCATCGGACACCAGATCCAGCAGCGACTGGTCCCGGTAGCTGAATCCGACCGGCACTTCGCCGGCCAGGCCGGACTCCCGCCACAGCGCCTCCTGCCTTTTCGACGACAGGAAGGAGACGTGCCTGAGCTGCTTACCGTCCCCGACCACAACCGCGCGCCTGGCCCGATAGAGTGCCGGGAGCGCGCTGGCGATATCGCACTGGGTGGCCTCGTCGAATATCACCAGATCGAACATCGAGCGGTAGAACGGCAGCACCCGGTTGAGTTCGTCGAGACCCACCAGCCAGATGGGATAGGCCTGCAGGATCGCGTTGAAATCCGTTGCCTCGAAACGCTCCGCCTGCCGCTTGGATGTCCTCGCCCGCAGAGCCTGGTTAAAGCGCGACAGGTTGCGCCTCTCCCTGTGCAGCAATTCGGCCAGGCGTTCCAGGCGATGGGCATTGAGGTAAGCGGCGGCCTGTTTCTCGAAACGTTTGCGCAGCTCGCCGATGGAATCCTGGAATCCCCACAGCGCCTCTGTGCGCAACAGCGGCCGGTAGAGGGGGGCCAGCATTGCCACCAGCCAGGCGGGCATCCGGTCCGGCCCCAGCCGCCGCGCGGCCCGCAGGGCGCGGTCGAAGCGCCGCTCCGCGCGGCTGAGCCGGCGGCGGCTTGCCCTGAGTGCCGCGCGAAGCTCTCCGGCAGGTTGCGGCGGCCGCTCCACCCCCTCTTTCAACAGCGCATCCAGGTGCACTTTCAGGCTCTGCAGGAACCCCCGCTCGCCGGCATGGACATAACCGGCGTCCAGGCGGTAATCGGATTTCAATTTTTCGCCGACCACGTCGATGGCCTGGGGCGTCTTGGACACGACCAGCACCGACTCCCCGTGCAGCATCCTGTCGATGGCCATGGCGGCAATGGTAAAGCTCTTGCCGGTACCCGGCGGCCCAGAGACCAGGCTGACAGAACAGCGGGCAGCGTTGTGCAACGCCCTGACCTGGGCACCGCTCAGCAGGCCGGGCAGCATTTCCGGGGCGCTTGCGCCACTGTGTACGGCGCCACCGGTGGCTCCCAACACTGTGCCGAGCGGCTCGGAATAAGTGTCCGCCTCCGTCAGCAGAGTGAGCTCATGCAGCACACCGCGGACGCTTTTCGAGCGATCCGCCAGCACCAGGCAGCAGGCGGTAGTGAGTCTGGGGCTGTGCTCTTTTGCCCGTGCGGAGACGGCTTCGGCCCCCTGTAGCCTGGGCCAGCGCCCCAACTCCTCCAGCTCCTGCAGGAGCGTATTTTTCTGCAGCCAACGTCCCATGGTGCCTACCTGCCCGGAATCCAGTGGCCACTGCGGCACAGGGAAGCTGTCCACCAGCGCGGAATCCAGATCCGGTTTTAACAACAGGCGCAACAGAGGCAGGTTCACCCGCACATCGGAGGTATCCACCTCGAGGAAAGTATCTTCATCCCGGTAGAGATTGGCCGGGGCGTATAGCAGTGGCGCGCAGAGCTTGCGCCGCGCGGAAAAACCCCCGGCGGCATTTACCCTGCCGGTAATCATAAAGCAGCCATACACCAGGCGCTTTTCCCTGCGGTAGCTGTCCGCCTGCTCCATCAGCTCTTCGGCGATTTCACCGACCAGGGGCATACGGTGCAGTTGACCGCTGGCCAGGACATCCTCTCCCACCATAAAGACACGCCGGTTCTTCGGAATCTTTTCGATATTGGAAATCGAAAGATCGTAGCTGTCAGCGCGGTAACAGCGCCGGAAGAATTCGATTAGCTGACGGGGGGACTGCTGCATACTGACAAATCTGCGACTGACCGGAGGCGCACCAGTGTAAACACAAGGTACCGATCAGGACAGCGGCTAGGACCCCGCCGCCAGCGCCTCGAAGCGGCTGACCTCCGCCAGGCTCGGCTGCAGGCCGTACTTCTGCACTATGGCCATAAAGCGCTGTACATAGATCCTCGCCACCGGCGCATAGGGCGGCATCCACTCGTCGGGACCGCGGTCGCCCTTGCTCTGGTTGTGGCCGTCGTCCACCAGCCACAGGTTGTCCGGGTCCTCGGCAAAGCGCCGCTTCTGCTCGCGGCTCCAGTGGGCGCCGCCGCGTTCGTGAGCCCACTTCAGCGGCACTATATGCTCGACGTCCAGATCCGATGCCCTGGTGTAGAAATTGCCGGTGTAGGGATCGAGCCACAAACCGGTGGCCACCTTGCAGTTGTCCGCGCGGGTGAAGGTGACCGGGGCCAGGGAATAGCGGATCAGCAGCTCGTGGCGGGTGTCCTGGCAATCCCGGTCGAAATCCGACCAGCGCGGCAGCCACTCCTCCCGCTGGTAACTGCTGCCGAGCGCCGCCGACGTGGCGGATGAGAAGAAAAAGAAAACAAGAAGTGCAGAAATTGATCGACTGCGCATACCACTCCTACCAATCAATTTTTTGCACGATGGTACACAAAAAGATTGGGGAGAAGTATCTACTGGTCGACGCTTCCAAGCGGCGACCTCCGCCGCCGGAGCTGGCAGCCGGCTGCCGCGCTCACGACACCGCCGACGGGCGCCGACCCGTCGGCGGGCGGCCTTAGAGCACCGCGTCAGTCAATTTATCGGATTCGATACGGGCCGACCTCTCCCGCCCGACAACCTCCTCCGTCCGCACCCTGTGAAAAACGGCGTACAGCACAGGAATCGCGATCAGGGTCAGCACCGTGGCGAAGCCGAGACCGCCCATGATGGTCACCGCCATATCCGCAAAGAAGGCGTCGAACAGCAGCGGCGACATCCCGAGAATGGTCGTGACCGCGGCGAGGAACACGGGCCGCAGACGGCTGACGCTGGCCTGCTGGATAGCGGTCAGGCGCGGCAGACCGGCGTGGGTCTGCGCCTCGATTTCATCCACCAGCACCACCGCATTCTTGATCAGCATACCCGACAGGCTGAGCACCCCCAGCAGCGACATAAAGCCGAATGGCAAGCCGGTGGTGAGCAGGCCGACCACCACCCCCACCAGTGACATAGGCACCACCAGCCAGATCATCAGCGGCTCGCGCACCGTGCCGAACAACAACACCGAGATCAGGATCATGACCAGGAAACCGAGCGGCAGCCCCTTGCCCAGCGACTTCTGCGCGTCGGAGGAGCGTTCGTACTCGCCGCCAAATTCGAGCCGGAATCCGGCCGGCAGCGCCAGCTGTTCGGCGCCCGCACGGATGCGTTCGAAGGCCGCCATGGCGGTGATTCCCTGCGGCGCATCGCCGCTGATGGTAATCGTCGGCACGCGGTTGCGGCGCTGGATCAAGCCCTCTTCCGCCGTGGTCTCGAATTTTTCCACCAGCTGTCCGGCGGGGATATAACCGCGCTTGTTCGGGCTCCACACCAGGCGGTCCTGCAGGGAACCCGCGCGGTTGCGGTCGCCCTCGGGCAGGCGCGCGACAATCGGAATAATGCGGTCGCCACTCTCGAAATCGCCGACGCGGTAGCCGGAGGTGGCGAAGCGCATGGTGCGGCTGATATCGGCAGCGGTCACCCCCGCCACCCGCGCCCGCTCGTCATCGAGGTGCGCGCGCACTACCGGTTCCCGGCTCCGCCAGTCGTGGCGAACATTTTCCAGCCCCTTATCGCGAAAGAGGTGCTCGACCTCCCCGGCCAAAGCCCGCAGGCTATTGAAATCCGGCCCGGAAATCCGCACCTCCACATCCGCCCCGCCGCCGGGGCCGAATACCAGCCGCTTGAAGGTAATCAGCGCTTCCGGCTGCGCATTGCGCAGGGTCATTTTCGCCCGCTCGATCAGCGCCGGGATCTGCTCCCGGTTTTCGGTGCGCACTATCAGCTGGCCGTAGGAGGGGTTCGGCGGCTCGGGCGCATAGGTCAGCATAAAGCGGTCCGCGCCCCGCCCCGCCACCGAGGTCACAGACACCACTTCTTCCTGCGCCAGCATGAATTCCGTCGCCTGCTGCAGGGCCTTCTCTGTCCGGTGAATATCGCTGCCCTGGGGCAGAAAATAATTCACATAGAACAGCGGCGCATTGGAGTTGGGGAAGAAGCCCTGCTTCACGAAGCCGAAGCCGAAGTAGCTGAGCAGGGTCACCGCCACCAGTACGGCGATAGTGCGACCGCGGTGGTTCAGTGCACCGGAAAGCGCGCGCGCGTACATCCGGTAGAAGCGCCCGCTGTAGGGGTCGTCGGAGCCCCCATCCCGGCCGGGCCTGAACAGGTGGTAGCCGAGGTAGGGAGTGACGGTAATCGCCAACACCCAACTCAGCAGCAGGGAAATGCCGATCACCGCAAACAGGGAGAACAGGAACTCGCCGGTGGCGTCGCTGGACAGGCCGATACCCGAGAATGCCATGATGCCGATAATGGTGGCGCCGAGCAGCGGCCAGAAAGTCTGGCGCACCACGCGGCCGGCCGCGCTCTGCGGAGGCTCTTTTCTCTGCACCCCCATCAGCATGCCCTCGGCGACGACAATCGCATTGTCCACCAGCATGCCCATGGCAATAATCAGCGCACCGAGCGAGATCCGCTGCAGGTTGAGGCCGAACAGGTTCATGATCAGCACCGTGCCCAACACCGTCAGGCCGAGCACTGTCCCGACGACAACCCCGGAACGCCAGCCCATAAACGCACACAGCACCAGTGTGACGATCGCCACCGACGAGATCAGGTTGAACAAGAATCCATCGACACTGTCCTCGACCACCCTGTGCTGTTCGTAGACCGGGTGAATCTCGATACCCAGCGGCAGCCCCTGCGCCAGTTCGGCGAGCTTGTCCTCGACCGCCCTGCCCACGTCCACGATATTGGCATTCTGCGCCCCGGCCACACCGATCAGAATCGCGGGCTCGCCATTGAAGCGGGCGATAAACCCCGGGTTTTGATCGTAGCCGAGCGAGACCTCGGCGATATCCCGCACCGCCAGCATCGCGGTTGAACCGGGCACTCCCACCAGGATGTTGCGGATCGCCTCCAGGTCGCTGGCCGGGCTGTCCACCAGGATACGGGTGCGCAGATCGCGCCCCTCGATTTCACCCACCTGCTGGGTGGCACTTTCCGATCTCAGCACCTGCGCCAGATCGTCGAGAGAAAAACCGAAATGCGCGAGGCGCGCCTCGTCGATGTCGAGATAGGCCACCTCGTCGATCACGCCGGAGCGGGAAACCTTGGCCACCCCCTCGACGGTGAGCAGCTCGCGGCGGATCGCCTTGGTGATCTCGCGCATCTCGCTGCGGGAAAAGCCCTCGCCGGTAATGGCATAGTAGATGCCGAATACCTCACCGAAGTCGTCGTTGACCACCGGCGCCATGGCCCCGCGGGGCAATTGCCCCTGGGCATCGCGCACCTTGCGGCGCAGCTCGTCCCAGACCTGCGCCAACTCTTCGGAGGCGTATTCGTCTTTGATATGCACGCGGATCTCCGACATGCCCGGGCGCGATGTGGACGTGATGCGCTTGAGCTGCCCCATTTGCTGGATGGCGACTTCGAGCTTCTCCGTCACCTCCTCCTCTACCTGCCGCGCGCTGGCGCCCGGGTAGGCGGTAAAAACACGGGCCTCTTTGATGGTAAAGGCCGGATCTTCCAGGCGGCCGATATCCGCCATCCCCCAGAGGCCGCCGATCAGGCAGATCAACATCAACAGCCAGCTGTATACCGGCCGCTGGATAAATACATCAGAAATCTTCACGATACTTCCCCACTTTGATCAGGGCCGCTGACTTCACGGTGCAGACTGCTGTGCATAGTCGCGCACTCTGGCCCCTTCGTAGAGGTGCTGGCCACCGGCGGCGACCAGTTTCATCGGCGGCTGCAGGCCCGCGACAATCTGCACCCGGTCGCCGTCGGTGCGCCCCAATTCAACCTGGGTCCTGGACACCGACTGGTCGCCGTCGATCCGCCACACGAAGGGCGATCCGTCCGCGCTGGTCTGCACCGCAGACAGCGGCACCCACAGGTCGCCCCGCGCCTGGTTGAGTTCCAGATTCACCCGCGCCGTCATGCCCGGCAGTATCTGCACATTCTCCGGCCGCGGCATGCCCAGCTCGACGGCATAGGTCTGGGTCACGCTGTCCGGCTCCGCCTGGTGCTCGCGGTATTCCAGCGGAAACTCCCGTCCCGGCAGAAACTCGAAGGTGGCCGTGACGGAGTCCACCCGGTCCCGGTTTACCGTGGCCAGCATTTTTTCCGGCACCGAGATCTGAATCCGCACTTCCGATACATTCTGCAGGCGCACTATGCCCTGCCCCGGCTGCACATTGGTGTAATTCTCCACCAGCTGACGTGTCACCAGCGCGTCGAAGGGGACGCTCAGTTTCGTGTAGGCCAGATCCTGTTCGGCTTTTTCCAGCGCCACCTTCGCCAGGTCGTAATTGGTCTCGGTTTCATCCAGTTGCTGGCGGGAGATCACCTTGCGCTCCGCCAGGGAGCGCTGCCGGGCCAGGGTTTTCTCCAGCAGTTCGAGATTGACCCGCGCCTCCTTTACCCGGCGGCGGAAGTCGCGGTCATCGAGCGCCGCGATCAGCCTGCCCTTCGGGATAATTTCACCTTCGCGAAACTGCAGCTGCTCGAGCTTACCGCCCACCTGAAAGGACAGATCCACCGTCTGCACGGCCTTTACCCTGCCGGCAAACTGGCGCTGGCTGATCTGCCCACCATTGGCCACATCGACGATTTTTACCGGCCACTGACGTTCGAGCCGCTGTTCGTCGGCACCGGAATCGGAGCAGCCCCCGAGGGCTGCGGCCACCGCCAGCAGCAGGAATAGTGGGAAACGGGCATTGCCGGACAATTTCATATTCAGTATCCAGAAACTCATTGGGGGATTACAGGGATCGGCGAAACAGTCAGTTGAGGTCGGCGGCAAGTGCCAGCAGTCGTTTGCGCAGGCGCTCGAAAATCGGGTCGTCGGGATCCATCACACCGAGCACGCGCCCGAGAAACAGGCCGCGGGCGGCGAACAACAGCAACAGCGCCAGCTCCGGGTCGCTGCAGGTAGCGCGCACCTCGTTGCGGACCTTGACCTCCTTGGCCCTGATCGGCTCCAGCAGTGCCGGGTCCTCCGCCACCGCGGCAATCAGCGCGCGCGGCAGACTCTCGTCATCCTTCATCAGCGCAAACATGGCACCGAGACGGGATGCCAGCGGCCCACCGCTGTTATCACCGGAGGCCGCAGACTCCGCCACCAACTCCACTTCGCGGGCGCTGGCCGATTCGAGCATCGCCTGCAGCAGCGCCTGCTTGGTGCGAAAGTGGTGCAACAGCCCGCCCTTGCTCAGACCGCACTGTGCGGCCACCGCATCGAGTGTGAGCTTGCGCGCCCCCTTCTCCCGCACCACCTCTTCCGCCGCGCGGATAATGGCCTCTTTGTCGACCCTGGACATATGACCTCCCAGACACCTTTGGTCAAACCGACCAACCAGACGGTATGTTATCAGCGCGATCCGGGGCGTCAAGTGAACCGGCGCGGGCGCCCTAGGACCGCGCGCCGGTCGGGAAGGCGAAAATGACCGCTCGACAAGCCGGGGCTTCCATTGCCGCCGCAGACGGGTAGACTCGCGCCGGATTCCGCTGAAGCGGACGCACTATCACGCGACGGAAGCCCCAAATGTCACAACAGCAACTTTGCCCCTGCGGCTCCGGCAGGCCACTGGATAGATGCTGCGGACTCTACCTGTCCGGCCAGGCCTACCCGAACACCGCCGAAACCCTGATGCGCAGCCGCTTCAGCGCCTTCGTCGGCGGCAACCTGCCCTATCTGCGCAAGACCTGGCACCCGGACACCTGCCCGCAGCTGGAGGCCGCCGACCTGCAGACACAGTGGACGCGGCTGGAAGTTATCCGCAGCAAGCCCGGGCTGAAGAAGTCGGTAGTGGAGTTCAGGGCCTGGTATTTGGAGGATGGCACCGAGCGGGCGATGCACGAGATATCGCTGTTCCGGCTGCACAGGAAACGCTGGGTCTACGTAGAGCCACTGCCGGGCTGGCCCTAAGCGGGGATATGGCTGCCTGCAATCAGGCCGCGACAGAATCGCGGGAGCTTCTCCACTCCCGCGCCGCCTTCAACATCTTCTGTTTACTGGCAAACCGCTCGCCGGACTTGGCCCTGACATGGGCACCGCCCTTGCGAAGCAGTGGGTTCTGCGCAATGCGATTGCGCGGCTTGTTGCTTTTCATAGCGATCGCTCCCCTCGATAAATTTCGCCAAAAGCCATTGACCTCCCTGTCTGCAGACGGCGCCGGAGCGCCGCCTCTCCCTTACAGTTTGTTGAAATCAGTCGCTCAGGCTGCTTTTCAACAGCCCGCTAACCTTTTACGCAGATCACCTGGCGCAGCGTGTGCACCACGTCCACCAGGTCGGACTGGTTCTGCATCACCTTGTCGATATCCTTGTAGGCGGCGGGTATCTCGTCGATCACACCGCTGTCCTTCCTGCACTGGATACCCCTGGTCTGCTCCTCCAGATCCCTGCGGGTAAAGCGCTTGCGGGCGGCGGTGCGGCTCATCCTGCGCCCGGCGCCGTGGGCGCAGGAACAGAAGGAATCGGCATTGCCGCGGCCGCGCACGATAAACGATCTGGCGCCCATGGAGCCGGGGATTATCCCCAGCTGATCCCGCTGCGCGCTGATCGCCCCCTTGCGCATCACAAACACATCGCGCCCGAAGTGCCGCTCCCGCACCACATAGTTGTGGTGGCAGTTGATCGCCTCGGACGTCAGGGTGAAGTCCGGCAGATACTCGCGCAAGCAGCCGAGTACCAACTTCATCATCTCCTGGCGGTTCACCCGCGCATACTCCTGGGCCCAGTTGACCGCCTCGATGTAATCGTTGAAGTGGCCGTTGCCCTCGCTGAAGTAGGCGAGATCCCGGTCGGGCAGGTTGTGCATATGGCCGGCCATATCCTTGCGCGCCAGCTGGATAAAGTGCTGACCGATGGCATTGCCGATACCGCGACTGCCGGAGTGCAGCATCACCCAAACCGCATCGCGCTCATCGAGACAGATCTCGATAAAGTGATTGCCACCGCCCAGGGTCCCCAGCTGGGTCACCCAGGTCTGCTGCGGTTGACGCAACTTCTTCAGCAGTTCCGGATGCTTTTCGAACAGCCTGTCTGCTCCGGGAGCGAGACGTTTGCAGGCAGCTTCCCGGGCGTTGACCATCTTGTGACGTCCAAAGCCCACGGGGACTTTCACCTCAATGGCATCCCGCAGCGGCTTCAGGTTGTCCGGCAACTGGTGTGCATGCAGAGATGTGCGCACCGCGTTCATGCCGCAGCCGATATCCACCCCCACCGCCGCCGGAATTATCGCGCTGACGGTAGGAATCACGGCGCCCACAGTGGCGCCCTTGCCCAGGTGCACATCGGGCATGGCGGCCACGTGAGAGTGCACAATCGGCAGCTGGGCGATATTTTTCAGCTGTTGCAATGCCGCCGGCTCGATTTCATCGGTGTAGATTTTCACCGGAACCCTGCCCGGCGGCGCATTGTTGTTCAATACCATTTTTACAGGCATAGCGAATCCCTGGATTACTCCATGTTTCTATGAAAATTGCCTTCCAAGGCCGAAAAAACAAAAGCCCCGGCGGACGCCAGGGCTTCAGGGAGATCTGGCTTGAAAGGCGTTGCCACCTTTCAAGCGTGAGCACATGAAAGGTGTATCAGATAAAGCGCTTTTTCAGAAGTTGATACCGCATTTCATGGCTCCTTTTCATACACCCCCGCGGTTGCGGATCGCGGAGGGCTTGGGGTTGTTCGAAAGAGTCGGCGAGTCTAAACAGAAGAAGCCGGATGTCAAGTATAAATCTAATTGTTGCCGAAAATTTCCGCCGCCGGCAAAAGCCGAAAAGCCGATCGGACAGTGAAAGGCGGTCGGGCCCACAATATAATGTTGGGATACAGGCTCTCCTATCGGTATCGAGCAGCGTGCAACCGGAAATTATTTTTGAAGACGACCATCTCGTCGCAGCCTACAAGCCCGAGGGGTGGCTTGTGCACCGATCGGATATAGATCCCCGCGAGGGGCGGGTCCTGCTGCAATATCTGCGCGACCGGGTCGGCTGCCACCTGTACCCAATCCACCGGCTGGACAAACCCACCTCGGGCATTATCGTCTTCGGCAAGAGCGGGGAGATAGCCGCACAGGTACAGGCGCAGCTGGAGAGCGAGGAATCGGTCAAAAAATATATCGCCGTGTGCCGCGGCTACTGCCCGGAAGAGGGCGTGATCGACTACCCGCTGCCGCCAGTCTGCGACTTCAAACACCAGCGCAAACGGCCGAAGGCCGATCTGCCGCGCCAGGATGCGGTCACACTGTTCCGACGGCTGGACACCATCGAACTCCCCTACGCGGTGGACCGCTACCCGACCAGCCGCTATTCCCTGGTGGAGATACAATTGAAAACCGGCCGCAGGCACCAGATCCGCCGCCACTTCAAGCATATCCACCACCCGCTGATCGGCTGCCCCAAATACGGCAAGTCGGTACACAACCGCTTCTTCGCCGAACAGTTCCGCTGCAGCCGATTGCTGCTGCACGCCCTGCAGCTGCAGCTGGATCACCCGGTCACCGGCGAGCGCCTGAAGCTGGTCGCGCCGCTCCGCGGCCCATTTCTCATGCTTGTCCGCGAATTCGGCTGGCGAGTCCCGGACTGACATCACTGGCCGGCCCGGCCTCTCCGCCGCCCAAAAACCGGCAGCCCCACGGATACCGCCCAGGCAATTGATGCATTCGGCATAAATTGCTATTGTACCCAATATAACAAACAGCCGGGAGCAGGCGATGAATCAGAGCAGCTACCAGAGAATTCTGCAGAATCATAAGCTCAAACCCCGCGAGGACTGGCTGGAAATCAGGACCATCGATATGCACACCGGCGGCGAGCCGCTGCGGGTCATTGTCGACGGCTTCCCGCAAATCCACGGGACGGATGTACTCAGCCGCCGCAACTACGTGCGGGAGAACCTGGACCAGTTGCGCACGGCATTGATGTGGGAGCCCCGCGGTCACGCGGATATGTACGGCTGCCTGCTGCTGCCGCCCAATGATGCAGACGCGGACTTCGGCGTTATCTTCCTGCACAACGAGGGCTACAGCACCATGTGCGGCCACGCGGTGATTGCGCTGGCCACCCTGGCGGTGGAGATGGGCTGGGTGGATGCCCGCGGTCCCGGCAATGAAACACCGGTCACCATAGATGCGCCCTGCGGCCGCATCCACGCTTTTGCGAGCCAGGATACTGCGGGGCGGGTGAGCGGCGTGCGCTTCCTGTGCGTGCCCTCATTCGTGCTGGCACAACAGCAGCGGATACAGGTACCGGGCCTGGGCGAGATTCAATACGACCTCGCCTATGGGGGAGCCTTCTACGCCTACGTCGACGCCGCACAGTTGCCATTTGCGCTGAAGCCCGAAAACGCCAGCCGCATTATCGACACCGGGCGCGCGATAAAAAGCGCGGTAATGGACAGCGGCCCTGATATACGCCACCCGTTTGAAGCGGATCTCAGCTTTCTGTACGGCACCATCTTTATCGACAGCACCCCCACCGGCAGCGCCGACAGCCGCAACGCCTGTGTTTTTGCCGACGGCGAGCTGGACCGGTCGCCCACCGGCTCCGGTGTGGCCGGGCGCATGGCGCTGCATCACGCCCAGGGCACCCTGCCCGCCGGCCGCCCGATGCGGATTGAAAGCATTACCGGCAGTGTCTTTAGCGGCCGGGTTGCCGAAACCGTGCAGTACGGCGAGTACGACGCGGTGATTCCAGAGATACAGGGCTCGGCAAGTGTCACCGGTGAACACACTTTCTATATCGATCCGTCCGATCCATTCAAGGACGGATTTTTTCTGCGCTGATTAACTCGAGGTCAATTGCATGCAGTACATCGACCAGCAACAAGTGGCCGACTCGCTCGACTATCCGGCCTTGATCGAGGGGCTGCGGAGCGCGTTTCGCGAGCGACAGATAGAGGTGCCACCGCGCCACCATCACCACTACCCGTATTCGCACGGGAGCGACGCCGAAAACACCCTGCTGCTGATGCCCGCATGGCAGAGAGACGGCTACCTGGGTGTCAAGACTGTTGTGGTCGCACCGGACAACACCGAGCAGCCTTCGATCCAGGGTCAGTATGCGCTCTACGATGCATCCACCGGCACCCCCAAAATCGTTATGGACGCCGCCAGCCTGACAGCGCGCCGCACCGCCGCCGCCTCAGCCCTGGCCGCGGACTACCTGGCTCCTGCCGCTGCGCGCACGCTACTGATGGTGGGCACAGGCACTCTGGCACCGCAGCTGGTCAAGGCGCATTCCAGTGTACGCCCGATAGAGCGGGTACTGATCTGGGGCAGAAACGAAGACAAGGCACAACAGCTGGCAGAATCGCTGCGGCAACAGGACTACCCGGCAAACGCCTGCAGCGACCTGCAGCGGGGCCTAGCGGAAGCGGATATCGTCAGCTGCGCGACCCTGAGCAAAACGCCGCTGCTACACGGCAACTGGATACGCCCCGGCCAGCACTTTGATCTGGTGGGCGCCTTCCGCCCGGATATGCGCGAAGTGGATGACGAACTGATCCGCCAAGTGGACCTGTATGTGGACGTCCTGCCCCAGGCGCTGCAGGAAACCGGCGACCTGGCCATCCCCATCGCCAGCGGCGTACTGGACCCGGACTCCATAGGCGGAGACCTGTTTTCCCTGTGCCGGCAATCCGCCCCGATACCGCGTGCCAAGGACAGCATCACCTGCTTCAAATCGGTCGGTCACGCACTGGAAGACCTGGTGGCGGCGCGGCTGGTTTACCAAAAGTTCCTCAGCGGGACTTGAGTGGGCCGTACCCGCCACGCACGCCCACCATCCGGCTTGAGAGGCTTTGTCGGCGCCCGCTAGAAGTATGCTATCCAAATAGCGGGCGCCCCCGCCCCGACTGCTGCGCAGAGCAGAGGAGGCCTGTATGAGTGATCCCTTCAACCTCGAGCGGTTCGTGTCGGCACAGAGCAAATCCTACGATGCGGCGCTGGCGGAGCTGGTCAGTGGCCAGAAGCGCTCCCACTGGATGTGGTATATCTTTCCGCAGATCGCCGGGCTCGGGCACAGCGCCATGGCGCAGCGCTACGCGATCAGCGGTTTGGAAGAGGCCAGAGCCTATCTCGCCCACCCGATTCTGGGCGACAGGCTGAGGGAATGCTGCGAGCAGCGGTTAAGGAACCTCTGAATAATTCCGCGATACCTCTGGCTTGCAGAGCGGTTCACAATCAAGGCGCGGCTTCGCAGGAATGTCTAGACCTTTCAAGAAGCCGCAACGCAGAGTGTGGATCGCTCTGCGAGCCCCGCAGAGGCATTGCGGAATTATTCAGAGGTTCCTTAACACTGCAGGGACGCACGGCACACCAGATTTTCGGCAGTGCGGATGACCTGAAACTCCGCTCGAGTATGACGCTGTTCTCCGCCGCAGAAGGCGGAAACAGTGTGTTCGATAAAGTGCTGGAAAAATATTACGACGGACAAACGGATCCACGCACCGCCGCCATTCTCGACGCACTCAACCAGACCTGAAGCCTCGGCTTGAGCCGCTGAGAAGCGCGAGAAGGTCAATCGCTTAGCACGCGTCACCTATCTCAGGCAGCAGCGCGCTCCAGGTCGCCACTCCCCAGCCACCGGTCCATTACCAGACAGGCGGTCAGATCGCCGGTCACGTTGACCGCGGTGCGGCACATATCGAGAATTCTGTCCACGCCGATAATCAGGGCTATCCCCTCCGGCGGCACGCCGATTCCGGCCAAAATGGTCGCGAGAATCACGATACCGACCCCCGGCGTGCTCGGCGAACCGATGGAGGCGCCGACCGTGGTTATCGTCAAGCCCGCTAACTGCGCAGTGCTCAACTCGATACCATACACTTGGGTCAGGAAAACCGCCGCGATCACCTGGTACAGTGCCGTGCCGTCCATATTGACCGTCGCCCCCAGCGGCACGATGAACTTGGCAATGGATGGCCTTACACCGAGGGCGCTTTCGGCTGTCCGCATCGACAGCGGCATCACCGCGGCGGAACTGGAGGTGGAAAACGCGAGAAGCTGGACACCGCCGACACGTTTTAGGAAGGCCAACGGGCCTACCGGGGTAAGCAGCGACACAATTAACAGATAGAACAGCAGCAGTGTCAGCAGTCCGAGTATTACCGTGCCCACATACACAGACATCCCCAGAATGGCGGTCAGGCCGACTCTGATAGAGATATCCGCCAGCAGGCCGAATACCGCCAGGGGCGCGAACAACATGGCCCAACCCACGATCTTTAGTGCGATCTCCTGCACGATACCCAGAGCGTAGACGGCCGTATCGCGCCGCCGCTCCGGCAGCAGCATGACCGCGACGCCGGTGAAGATGGCGTACACGACCAGCTGCAGCATATTGCGCATGGCCATACTTTCGTTCAGGTTCGCGGGGATCAGTTCCGCGATGCGCTCGGGCAGCGGCTTCGGCTCCACGGCCACCGGCGGCAAGGCGCCCGGCAACTCCGTCGCCACCGAAAGCAGTGCTTCGTCGATGTAGTTGCCGGGCTGAATCAACTGAACCAGCACAATGCCGATCAGCACCGCCACTGTTGTCGTGGCGACGAAATAGGGCGCAATTCGCAGACCGACCCGCTTTAGCTGTGCCACGTTACCGCTGCCGCACAAGCCCAGGATGATCGATGAAATCACCAGGGGGATCACCACCATCTGGATCATGTTCAGGAAAACAGCTCCGGGCAACTTCAACCAGCTCGCGAGCTCCATACTCAGTTCTTCGTCGACCAGCGCCGCGCCCTCCGGCGACAACAACAGGCCGACGGTCAGCCCCAGCGCCATGGCCACCAGAATCTGCATCCAGAGACGCGTGCGGACCAGTATCCGCAGTGATTCAACAAGCCGTATCAGATAGCTGCTAGTGCCGTAATTCGTCATCGAGATACCAGGAAATATTGAAAAAGGGGCGGACCGGCAGACAACCGTGCAATAGCATTCACCGCGCAAGCAAATATCTCCCCGTGAAATATCCGCTTGCCGCCGCCGGAATACTGGCGAAGATACGTGGATCTTCCGCTATTTCAAGGGCGGGATCCCCCAATTTCGCTGCGCCCGGTAGGTATTTACAATATCATCCGGGTCTTCGGCCAAAGAGATCAACCAGCGGCTCCTGTTCGGAAGGCAGCCACCATGTCCAGCACCACATCTTGCACCCGCTCCCGCCTGTTCGCCCACTGCCTGATCGCCGCCGCGACTCTGCTAGCTCCCGCGGTCCGGGGGGATATCCCGCTGCAGGCGCCGCTGCCGAAACTGATTCCCTGGCAGGGCGCCTCTGAAATTTTGAAAGGTCTAGACATTCCTGCAAAGTCGCGCCTTGATTGTGAACCGCTCTGAAAGCCAGAGAGGCCATGGAGTTATTCAGAGGTTCCCTACCATTCCGGCGAGATCGACGGCAAGGATGCCAGCCTGATGCTGCTCAGGGACTATGTGCGCGGCGACCGGGCACTGCACCGCTTGATCGAGCAGGTCAACCTGCTGCTGATCCCCATCCTCAATGTAGACGGCCACGAGCGCGCCGGCCCCTACAGCCGCATAAACCAGCGGGGCCCGGACAATGCCGGCTGGCGCACCAACGGCAACAATCTGAACCTGAACCGCGACTACAGCAAGCTCGACACCCCGGAACTGCGGGCGCTGATGGACGTGATCAACACCTACAGACCCAGCCTCTACCTGGATATCCATGTCACCGACGGCGAGGACTACCAGTACGACATCACCTACGGCTACACGGGTTCTTTCGCCAGCGATTCGCCGGCCATTGCCAGGTGGCCGGAAAGCCGGCTGCAGGAAGATCTGGACGCGGCGCTGTCTGCCGCCGGGCATATACCCGGGCCGCTGGTGTTCGGTGTGAATCCGCAGGACTTCGCCCAGGGTATCACCCGCTGGACCGCGAGCCCGCGCTACTCCAACGGTCTCGGCGATCTGCGCCACACACCCACGGTGCTGGTGGAGAACCATTCACTGAAGCCCTATCGCCAGCGGGTTCTGGGAACCTATGTACTGATCGAAGCGGCTCTGCGCACACTGGCGGAAGACGGCGCAACACTCGCCAAGGCCATTGCCAGCGACCAGCGGCGTCGCCCGCAAACCCAGGTGCTGGCGTGGAAGACCAATAAACCCCCCGACCTCACCGTATTTGCGCAAGCCCCCTTCAAGGGTATGGCATACAAAAAAGAAAAGAACCCCATCACCGGCGCGGAGCAGGTGGTCTGGCTCGGTGAAGCCAGGGACTACCCCGCCCTGCCCGTTTTTGTCGATTCAGACCTATCTGCAATATCCGGTGCTGATGCAGTACTGAGCGCCCCGGCTTACACCGCCATCTCGCCGGGGAACTCGGCTTCCGCGGCGCGGGGGAATTCGTCGAAGACGCCGAGCTCATCGCCCAGTGACGCGAGTCTGTCCGCGCCGATCTCCCCCTGATCACAGAGGGTGGCCAGCGCGGCGTAGGCGATACTGGCTGCATCCACTTCGAAGTACTTGCGCAGATGCTGCCGCGATTCACACACGCCGAAGCCGTCGGTACCCAGCGCGACATAGCGCCCCGGCACCCAGCGCGCAATGCTGGCGGGCAGCGCGCGCATATAGTCGCTGCAGGCCACAACCGGACCATCCACTGCAGCGAGTACCTGTTCCAGGTAGGATCTGTGTTTTTTCCCGGGCTCCAGCCGCTTCAGGCGCTCGGCCCGCTCCGCGTCGCGCGCCAGTTCCGTATAGCTGGTCACACTCCACACATCCGCACGGATACCGCGATCCGCGAGCAGTGTCTGGGCCTCCAGCACCTGCTGCATGATGCTGCCGCTGCCGAAGAGCTGCACCGAGGGCCCTGCGCGATCGGCCTCGTCCGCCGGGCGGAAGAGATAGATTCCCCTGCGCACGCCCTCTTCGATGCGCGCCTGCGCCCCGTCGGGAATCGCCGGCATGAGGTAGTTCTCGTTGTAGACAGTGATGTAGTAGAAAACCTGCTCGCCCCGTTCGTACATCTCTTCGATACCGTCGCGCAGCAATATCGCCAGCTCGTAGGCAAATGCCGGGTCGTAGCTGCGCAGGTTCGGCACCGTCGATGCCAGTATGTGGGAGTGACCGTCCTGGTGCTGCAGGCCTTCGCCATTCAGGGTGGTGCGACCGGCGGTACCACCGAGCAGAAAGCCGCGGCACATGCTGTCGGCACAGGCCCAGATCATGTCGCCGACCCGCTGAAAGCCGAACATACTGTAGAAGATATACAGCGGAATGGTCGGTATTCCGTGGTTGGCATAGGCCGTGCCGGCGGCCAGGAAGGAGGCCATGGCGCCCGCCTCGCAGATACCCTCCTGCAGGATCTGCCCGTCCGCCGCCTCGCGATACGGCAGCAGGCTGTCGGCGTCCACCGGCAAATACTTTTGCCCGCCGGGGGCGTAGATACCGGCCTCCCGGAACAGCGCCTCCATGCCAAATGTGCGCGCCTCATCCGGCACTATCGGCACTATGTATTTGCCGACGCGCTTGTCCTGGATCAGCTTGGCCATCATCCGCACCACCGCCATGGTGGTGGAAAGGGTGCGCTCTCCGCTGCCGCGATAGAACTCTGCAAAGAGCGCCCTTTCCGGAGCGGTCAGCGCTACACAGTCCACCCGCCGGTAGGGCATACCGCCGCCGAGGGCGCGGCGCCGCTCCCGCAAATAGCGCAGCTCCGCGGAGTCCTCTGCCGGGCGATAGAAACTGGCCCGGGCCAGTTCGTCGTCCGCGAGCGGAATAGCGAGCCTGCGGCCGATATCGATGCGCTCCTGTGCGGAAAACTGTTTCTTCTGGTGCGCGGTGTTTCTGCCCTGGGTCGATTCGCCCAGCCCGTCCCCTTTCACCGTCTTGACCAGTATCACCGTCGGCCTGCCGGTGGTTTTCGCGGCCCGGGCAAAGGCCGCATAGATTTTCTTCGGGTCCTGGCCGCCGCGCTTGATCTCCCCGACCTCTTCATCGGTCAGGCTGCTCATCAGCGCCTGCAGCTCGGGGGAGTTTTCCACCCAGTGCTCGCGCTGGGCGCCACCGGGGCGGGTGGAATACATCTGGTAGTCTCCATCCAGGGCTTGGTCCATGCGTCTTTGCAGCGCACCACTGTGATCGTTCTGCAGCAGCGTATCCCAGCCGCTGCCCCACACCACCTTGATCACCTGCCAGTCGGCACCGCGGAAACTGCGCTCCAGTTCCTGGATGATTTTTCCGTTGCCGCGCACCGGGCCGTCGAGACGCTGCAGATTGCAGTTGACCACCAGCACCAGATTGTCGAGCTTCTCCCGCGCGGCGATATTGATGGTCCCGAGCACTTCCGGCTCGTCCGCCTCACCGTCACCGATAAAATTCCAGATCTTGCCGCCGTTCTCCGGCTTCAGCCCCCGCGCTTCCAGGTATTTGACGAAACGGGCCTGATAGATGGCGGACGGGGTGGATAGCCCCATAGACGCGGTGGGCGCCTGCCAGAACTCCGGCATCTGGCGCGGGTGCGGGTAGGAGGAGAGACCGCCGCCCGGCTGCAACTGGCGGCGGAAATTCCGCAACTGCGCCTCGGTAAGCCGCCCTTCCAGGAAGGCCCTGGCGTAAATACCCGGCGCCGCGTGGGCCTGCACGTTGAGCATATCACCGCCATAGCCCGCATCCCGACAGCGGAAGAAGTGATTGAACCCCACCTCGAGCATGGTCGCGGCGGAGGCATAGGTGGCGATATGGCCGCCCACACCGGCACCGCTGTCGGCCGCCTGCAGCACCATCGCGATGGCGTTCCAGCGGATTATATTCTCGATGCGCCGCTCCACCTCCAGGTTGCCGGGATAGGCCGGCTGTTCGGACAGCGGTATCGTGTTTCGGTAAGGGGTGTTCAGCGGTGCCTGATCCAGCTGCACACCGCGCCTGAGCAGACCCTCCTGCAGCGCCCGCAGTATTTCCTCTGCGCGGCCGGCGCCCTGGTAGCGCAGAATATCGTCCAGAGACTCCAGCCACTCCTGCAGCTCTAAATCCTGATCCTCAATGAAATCGCGGGGATTGACTTGCATATTCACGCTGCACCCTTACCGGCTCGACAGTTGTGGGAAAGGCCAGCTCGCAACCGGCGCCCGGACAGCAGCGAAAGGGTTTTCAGCGATGCCGGGGCGCTCGTGCGATGGCGACGTTTTGTTTCCTAAAGTGAATCGGGCGCTGTCAGGCAGCGCTGGCCAGAGCCTGTTCCAGATCCGCCACTATGTCCTCGGCATTTTCCAGGCCCACCGCAAGCCGGATCAGCGTGCGGGAAATACCGGCCTCCGCCAGTTCTTCCGGATCGTAGGTGGAGTGGGTCATGGACGCCGGGTGCTGGATCAGGGTTTCGGCGTCGCCGAGGCTGACCGCGCGCTTGCACATCTTCAGCTGGTTGATAAACGCCACCGCCTGCTCGAAGCTGCCTTTCAGCTCGAAGGCCATAACGCCGCCGGCACCGTGCATCTGCTTGCCGAGCAGTCGGTAGCCGGGATGGTCGGGGAGCCCGGGATAGTAGATTTTCTCGACGGCACTGTGTCTTTGCAGGTATTCGGCCACCTCCTGCGCATTCTCACAGTGACGCTGTACGCGCAGGTGCAGGGTTTTCAGGCCGCGGATCACCAGCCACGCACCGTGGGGGCTCATCACCGCCCCCATATCCTTGCGCGTGGTCATCTTGATATGGTCGATGAGTTCTGCGGGGCCGCACAGAATGCCGGCCACGACATCGCCGTGGCCGTTCAGGTACTTGGTTGCGGAGTGCAGCACCAGGTCTATGCCGTGGCTCGCGGGGCGCTGCAGGATTGGCGACATAAAAGTGTTATCGATGACCGTGATGATATCCCGCTCCCGGGCGATAGCGGCAATGCTGTCCAGATCGATCACGGTCAGGCACGGGTTGATCGGCGTCTCGCCGTAAATCACCTTGGTATTCGGCTTGATGGCCGCGCGGACCGCCTGCTCATCCGCCAGATCCACGAAGCTGACTTCGATACCCAAAGCGGGCAACTGGTGGTTGAAAAGCGCAAAGGTGCAGCCGTAGAGGCGGTGGGACGTGATCAGGTGATCGCCGGCCTTCAGCAGGGCGAAAATCGCCGCCGAAACCGCGCCCATGCCGGAACCGAAAGCCGCCGCCGCCTCGGTTTCCTCCAGCACCGCCATACGCGCCTCCAGCTCATCGACGGTCGGATTCCCCAAGCGGGAATAGATATGCCCCCGGGCATCGCCGGCAAAGCGGTCCGCGCCCTGCTGCACATCGTCGAAGACAAAAGTCGAGGTCTGGTAAATCGGCGTCGACAGGGGGCCGTGCTCACCCTGGGACTTCTTGCCGCCGTGGATGGTATTGGTCTCGATGTTTTTGGATTCCCACATAGGTGCCTCTTTTATCGTTATAAATCCGACGGGGCACATAGGTGCCCTGTCTAGGGTTCCGGCAATTCCAGCTGCGTCGTCTGCTTCAGCGCCTTCAACACGATGCTGGTGTGTATCCGGGCAATGCCCGGCAGAGGTATCAGGCGCGTGGCGATAAAGTGGTCGAGTGCCCGGTTGTTCACGGTGGAGACCTTGATCATGTAGTCGTACTCACCGGTAACGTGATAGCACTCGAGCACTTCCGGCATCGCCACCAGGCGATCCAGCACCTCGGCGATTCGCTCGTGCTGGTGCAGCTCCAGGGCGATCTCGATCAGGGCCAGGTTGTCGTGACCCAGCTTTTCCCGATTGAGCATCGCCGCATAGCCGCTGATATAGCCCTCCTCCTCCAGACGCCTGACCCGGGCCAGCGTGGCCGGCGGCGACAGGTGCACGCGGTCGGACAACTCCACATTGCTGATCCGGCCCTCGGCCTGGAGGACCCGCAGGATGGCTATATCGGTGCGATCCAGCGACGAGATCGAGTTTAACATCGGGCAAGCCTCTCGGATTTAAATTAGGCAAAAGCCACATTATTCAAAATATTATTAGGCATCAAGCGAATTTTGCACATGAAAATGAAGAATATTCTGCTTCTACCCGGTCAGCCTTGCCGAATATTAAGTGGGCCAAAAGCTTCCCGGGGGGCGGCTCCGGACAGGACGCGGTACTGCCCCGGCAGCCACGGCACAGTTGATCGAGATCAATCCAAGCGGAGTGACAGAGGCTATCCTTGCCCCAACTCACATACCGGTGACATCCATGCATTCCAACTTCCAGAAACTGATCAGCGCCGCCCAGGCCCAACCCGAACCCCAGAGACTCCTGTTCCTGCTGGCAAAGGCAGAGCGCAGCAACAACTCCAAGAAATCCACGGCCAGGGGGGCAATCACACCGGTGATGTGTGTGGACAAGCTACCGGAGGAGCTCACCAGCTTTGCCGACTTCGTCGCCGAAGCCGACGGGATAGACCAAAGCTGGAATATGATCCTGATCGCCGGTCTGAACGGGGAGCAGGGCCGGGCACCGGCCACCGAAGAGGCCGAGCCGCTGCTGAACAAGATGGCGAACGACCTGATGCAAGGGCAGGATCTCTCCCGCTACCTGATTCTGGACCGGGAAGAAAACCAGATCGAGATGATGCCGCGCTAACCGCGAATAGCCCGCCCGACCTCCAAACGCCGATCTGAGCACCCCGGCGGGAGCGGTCATCCGCCCCGCCCCGCATATCATCCGTCGGTCGCCGCCACAGCCCCGCTTCCCATGCGCGCGCATCGCTCCCCCAATGGGCGATACACATCCAGTCACAAAAAGCCACAGAGGCCGGCAGTAATAGCCGCGCTTTTGAGCCAGACTGTTGGGGCAATTTCAATCCCCGATCAGTTCCCCCGCGCAGGAGCAACCAGGGAAAATGACAGAACCCAAGACACCCCTCACGCGGCCCCAGAAGCTGGGTATGGTGGCGTTGACTTTCGCGATCTTTTTGATCGCCAACGATTTCACCGCCTTCTCAGTCGCCCTGCCCGCCATCGAGAAGCACTTCAATTCAGACATCACCACGACACAGTGGGTGATCAATGGCTACGCGCTGGTAATCGGCGTCCTGATCGTATCCGGTGGCCGCCTGGCCGATATGTTCGGGCGACGGCGGATCTTCTTTATCGGCACCGCAATTTTCGTCGCCTTCTCGATACTGGGCGGGCTCGCGGTAGATATCTGGATGCTGTTGATCTGCCGCTGCCTGATGGGGATCGGCGGCGCAATGATGTGGCCATCCATTCTGGGCATGACCTACAACCTGATGCCCGAGGACCGCGCCGGCCAGGCCGGCGGCCTGATAATGACCGTCACCGGCTTCGCCAACTCGGTCGGGCCACTGCTCGGCGGCACGCTCACCGACGTGCTGAGCTGGCGCTGGATATTCTTTATCAACGTGCCCATCGCCGCCCTGGCCGTGTTTATCTGCTGGAGGGAAATAGCCGACGACAGGCCGGAAGATCGCGGGGAACATATCGATTACGCGGGCGTCACCACGCTGTCGCTGTCCCTGTTCGGCCTGCTTCTGGCCCTGGATCTCGCCGTGGATATGGGTTTCAAGAACCCGCTGATCATGGCTCTGCTGGCAGCCTTCCTTATCTTTATGGGTCTCTTTATCAAGGTGGAACGCCACAAGGGACGCAGCGGATTGATCCCGGAGGACGTGGCCAGCAACCGCAGGTTTTTCGCCGCCGGTCTGACGACGCTGCTGCTGTCGGTGATTTTCTTCGCCGCCCTGCTCTACATCCCGCAGTATCTGACCAAGGTAAAGGGCTTCTCGGCGATGGGTGCCGGCGCCGGGCTATTGCCGATGATGGTGACCTTTGCGCTTATGTCCTACCAGTCGGGGCGGCTCTACGAGAAGCTCGGCGCCAAGCTGATTATCACGGCCGGGATCATCTGCCTGGGTGGAGGCATGTTTATGCTGTCGCACCTGCACAAGCACACGGAATTCACGGCACTGGTGCCGGGCATGATAGTGCTGGGCGCCGGCATCGGCCTCTTCTACCCGACGATCACGACCGCCGCAATCACCTCCGTAGATCCGAGCAGATCGAGCCTGGCCGGCGCCATTCTGTATATGTTCCAGATTGCCGGCGGCGCCATCGGCCTCGGCATGAACACCACTATTGTTGCGATGGCTCCGGATATTACCACCGGTATCGATCGCGCATTTACCGTCAACTCCTATCTCACGCTGGTGGGATTGGTTGTCTGCCTGCTATTTGTGAGCGGCAAACCGGTCGAGCGGACACGGAAGAACCGGGGCGATTAGATCCCCACAGCGGCCAAGCCCGATTGCATGAGCTGAGTGAATAGATCGATGCAGTTTTTCTGACAGGATTGACGGGGCGGCTTTGCCAAACTGCCCAGCAACAAAATTTATATATCACCGGTAAAGCCGATATCTCGGCGTCAAGTTTTGACCAACGCCGTAAACAGGAGTGCCTAGGGAACCTCTGAATAACTCCATGGCCTCTCTGGCTTTCAGAGCGGTTCACAATCAGGGCGCGACTTTGCAGGAATGTCTAGACCTTTCAAAAAGTCACAACGCAGAGTGTGAATCGCTCTGAAAGCCCCGCAGGGCGGGCCCTGAAGCATGCACCTGCGGCGTTGCAGCTCTTGCAAAGGGCCGAGCCATTCGCTGCGAGCTGCGCCTTGCATCTGCACGCTTCAGGGCCCGCAGAGAGGCTATGGAGTTATTCAGAGGTTCCCTAGTTCTTATACCCCGGCACTACTAGACAGCGAAAAACACGGCAACAAGGGTAAGCAACCGCTTTCGTTACACGACTATAGAAGCTGTTTCACAACTAATACGCGGGCGCCTGGCGGCATCCGGCGGTGCTCGGCACCCTCATGTACTACCTGTACACTGCAGTGCCTCCGCTCCGGCGGCCACCACCAGTCACCCGCTCGCTACGTTGTGAAACAGCTTCTAGCCAGAATACGGCACTTGCGGTACTGTACAAGCTTTCAGGTTTTATTGAGGGCTGCATGTCTACGGATCTTATCGATGCACAGGTATCGCCAACCGGGCAGTTCGACATTCTGTCCAAGTACGAAATCCACAAGCTCAGCCGTGAAAGCCGCGGTCCTCAGTACCAGACCTTCCGCAACTGCGCCCTGGCCGTACTCAGTAGCGGCGGCTATATGGATAACGGCAAGGAACTTCTGGAAACCTATGCCGACTTCGACATTTCCGTTGTCCCGACAGAGCGCAGCGTAAAACTCCAGGTAAAAAATGCCCCCGCCACCGCTTTTGTAGACGGCAAGATGATTCGCGGCATCGCCGAGCATCTGTTTGCCGTACTCCGCGACATCATCTATGTGAACAGCGAAATCACCGGCGACCCGCGCTATGACCTGGTCTCCGCTCAGGGGGTCACCGACGCGGTATTCCATATCCTGCGCAATGCCGGCACTTTTGACCGCACCCGCGCACCCAGACTGGTGGTGTGCTGGGGCGGGCACTCCATCTCGGGCGAGGAATACGACTACACCAAGGATGTCGGCTATGAGCTGGCGCTGCGACACCTCGATATCTGCACCGGCTGCGGCCCGGGCGCGATGAAGGGCCCGATGAAAGGCGCCACCATCGGCCACGCCAAGCAGCGCGACCGGCGCGGCCAGTACCTCGGCATTTCCGAACCCGGCATCATCGCCGCAGAAGCGCCCAACCCGATCGTCAACCAGCTTGTCATCATGCCGGATATCGAGAAACGCCTGGAGGCGTTCGTGCGTACCGGCCACGGAATCATCGTATTTCCCGGCGGCGCGGGCACCGCCGAGGAGATCCTCTATCTTCTCGGCATACTCCTGCACGAGGAAAACCGGGAGCAACCCTTCCCGGTGATCTTTACCGGACCGGCGAGCGCCGCCGACTACTTTACACGTATCGATCAGTTTATTACCGACACCCTCGGCGAAGCGGCCAGATCCAGGTACCAGATTATTATCGACGACCCGCAGGAAGTGGCGCGGCAAATGGCCGCTGGCATCGACGAGGTGCGGGAACACCGCAAAGAGACCGGCGATGCCTATTACTTCAACTGGCAACTGAAGGTATCGACGGAGTTCCAAAGGCCCTTCGCCCCCACCCACGAAAACATGCGCAGCCTCGAGCTACACAAAAAGCAGAAACCCTATCTGCTGGCCGCCAACCTGCGCCGCGCGTTCTCCGGCATAGTTTCCGGCAACGTCAAGGACGAAGGTATTCGTATCGTGGAGAAGCACGGCCCCTATGAACTGTGCGGCGATCCGGCAATTATGCACAGCATCGACACTCTGCTGGAGTCTTTTGTGAAGCAGCAGAGAATGAAGCTACCCGGTAAGGAATACATTCCCTGCTATCGGATCAGTGCTGGATAACAGCTTACATATAGGCGGTCAGGTCGACGCCTTGGCAGGAGTTATCAGTAAATAAACAGAGGTCATCAAGTTGGTCTGACCCAATTTATTCCAAAGACCCAACGCGGCGTCGGGATTTCCGACTATTCGGCGGGTCGCCGCAGCCGAAGTGCAGCGCACGGAAGCCGGCAATCAAAAAAGCCAGCCCACCATCGGGCTGGCCTTTCCCACTCCCTCCCCAACCGGGGAGGGTCAGGTCAATCCAGGGACTTCAGGATCTCCACGTGGTTCAGGTACATCGGGTTGATATCCTTCAGGGTAAACATCCCGGTTACGTCCACGTGGTCCCAGCCGGATTTCTTGCCCATATGCTGCCACACACCGGGCACCGGCAATCCATTGTAGTCCTGGTAGGGAGCCCCCGTCGGCGCCACCATGCTGTTGGTATTCACCACGCTGTCATTGGCGAACCAGCTGGCATCCACACCCAGGTTGCTGTTCGTGTATTGCCCCATAAACAGGGACTGCGGCATGAACGGCAGGAAGGTGGAAGCTGTGGGGTAATGCTTCTGCGTGAACAACCCCTTGTAGGTGGATTGGTTCGAATAGGAGAAGTAGTAAACATCCGGATAGGTGATGGCACCGCCGTAGATATGGGGCGCCCCCTCCGCACTCAGGTCATAGAGTGACGTATCCACGGACTCGTCCCACAGAGTGTGGTCCTTGACGCGCTGGAAGTAGTCACTCCAGCTCTCCCCGGATTGGCGGGTCAACGCCCACTGGTCCAGCTTCAGGTCGTAGACCACGTTCTCGCCGCTGACCAGACCCGCCGCCCGGTAGATGGCGGTGACCAGTTGCTCGGTAATATCCAGCGGGTTGAAGAACTCGGTCAGCGTGGTGCCGTTGTGGGGCGTGGACACCGTGGTGATGCTGTGCACCCAGTTCCTGCCACCTTCGAACACTGTGCCGGCCTCGTAGTTTTCCTCCGGAGAGCCATCCCGCAGCAGCTTCAGCAGTACCCGGGCCGTCTGGCCACCCTGACTGTGGGCGATGATGTGGATCTTGTTGGATGCATCCCAGTCTGGCAGCAGCCCGCCGAAACAGCGGCCGAATTGACTGTGCCCATGGGTCGCGGCATGGGTTGCCCCGTAGTTCACACAGCCGCCCTTCAACTGGTAGTAGGCCTCCACCGCGCGGTCCCAGTTGGAGCTGAGCGGCCCGACGGCCAGAGTGACGGTGTCATGCCCCTGGGATTTCAGGTATTCCTGCAGGTCCTTCTTGCCGTTCCAGCCGCCGCCCCAGTACTTGAAGCCGAACAACTCGTTGCGGCCCCAGCCTGCGAAACCATGTAGCAGGACAACAGTGTCATTATTCTCGGCCGCGGCGGCAGCGGAACTGGCGGGAGTTGATAGAGCCTGCAGTTCAAACACCTGATTGTTGTCATAATTGCAGGTGTACTGCTCCAGTTTCTGGTAGCCCGAGCTGGACACGCTGTTGTTCACGTCCAAGCACTGGTAGCTGGACTTCGGCCGTATCACGTAGCCTGAACCGTAGGGCACGAAGCGGAACAGCTGGTTGTCACTGCCGTACCCCTCGCCCTGCTCGATTGCCGTACCCGCGGCTTCGGCAAAATTCCGCACCGACAACGAGAGCCCGCTATTGGTGTTCTGGATCTTGTAGTAACCGTCGGCCTGGTGGGTCAGCTCGAACGTCTGCGCGCTGGTGCCGTAACCGCTCATTCTACGACGTTATTGCCCCATCCATAGACCTCTGATCGCAGTGGATTGCTGGCAAACTTGTCCTTCCATAGCCGCGGCGTCAGATCCGCAACCTCTCT
>NZ_JBSWWT010000007.1:0-188789 GCF_056160225.1 Microbulbifer sp. ABF4_143 | reverse complement strand
ACAATAGAGTTGTGGAACCACCTGATCCCTTGCCGAACTCAGAAGTGAAACGCAACATCGCCGATGGTAGTGTGGGGCTTCCCCATGTGAGAGTAGGTCATCGTCAGGCTTCTAAATAAAGAAAAGGGCCACCCATCGGGTGGCCCTTTTTTTATTTACGCGCCTGACGATGAGTTACTGCCGAACATCCGTGAGAGTAGGGCGCTAATGCGCGCTTGCGAAGCAAAGGTTATTCGTCGCTTCGCTCCTCACCCTTCGGGTCGTCCTACGGACGCTTTGGCTTCGCCAATCGCGCGCCTTAGCGCGACCGGCCAAGGACGGCCGGGCCGGGGCCTGATCGAACACTCTGCCGTCGCGCCAGGGACGGCGGCACAAAAGCCGATAACTTCTGCCCAGCTCAACGCAGACTGCCCTATCAGCAAACACAAATCCCAAATGAAACTGCCGCATAACTCGCAACGTCGCGGGTAGATAGCGCAGCGTCAGAATTTAAGCCTGATCGCGGCCAACGGCCGCTCCTGCAGGAGCTGTGCTGTAGCAGCTTCGAACCCCTATCGCGGCCATGGGCCGCTCCTGCAGGGGGGCGTGAGCAAATTGTAGGAGCGGCCTGTTGATAGTCTCCAACCCCCCCACCCCCAATCCTGTCCTTATTTAACCGCTTCGGGACCGATGAATACTGGGTCCCAAAACCTCCTGCAGCTAGACTGCAATCGTCGAAAAATCCATCACCGGGGCGTCACTTTGGCGGAGATTGCCGAAATTTCAGATTTGACGCTGGCGCTGCTGTTCGCAGTGTGTGCCGTCAGCGCTCTCATTTCGGCGGTTACCGGCAGTGCCGGGGGCGTGCTGATGTTTGCGGCATTGAATGCCGCAATCCCACTGCGGGTGCTGGTGCCGATTCATGGCGCTGTGCAGCTGATAAACAATCTCGCACGCATTTACTATGTGCGCGCATATGTCCGTTGGGATATGTGCTTACCATTTTTTATTGGTTGTGCACTGGGTACCGGGATCGTGACCCTGGGTATCGCCAGTCTCAGTGGGCAGCAGTTGCCGATGTTTGTGCTGGCCGCGCTGATTTTTTACACGGTATTCAAACCCAGGCGACTGCCTGAAATTCGCCTGGCGCCGAGGAATTACTTTTGGGTGGGGATAGTGACTGGAACCCTGGGAATCCTGGCGGGTGCTGTTGATCCGCTTCTGGCGGCCTTCTTTGTGCGTAAGGATTTGAGCCCCCAGCAAGTGGTGGCGAACAAATCCGTAATGCAAGCCTGGTGTCACGCACTGAAAATACCCGCTTTTCTGTATCTCGGTTTTGCCTTCGCGGAGTATTTGGGACTGATACTGGCACTGACACTGGCTGCGGTGGTCGGCACCAGGATCGGAGTGGGGCTGCTGAATAGAATCAAGAATGAGTGGTTTTTTAAATTGATGCGGGTGGCGCTGCTGGTTGCCGGTTTGCGGATCGTCTATCAGCTATTCTCCGTACAGCAAGGTGTGTGATATGGCTGATTATCAAATCCGTAATCCCTACAACGGCGAACTGCTAGAGGAGTTCGACTTTGCCAGCCGCGATGCGGTGCGAAGCACACTGGCGCTGCTGGCGGAGGGTAGGGATGTGCAGCAGAACACCCCGGCGTTTGAACGCGCCAATATTCTGCTGCGCCTGGCGCAGCTATTGTTGGAACATAAAAATGAGCTGGCCGCGCTGATTACCGAAGAGACCGGCAAAACCATCAGTGACAGCCGCGTGGAGATAGAGCGGGCGCACAACACCGCCATGGCCTGTGCGACGGAGGCGAGGGCGATTAGCGGTGAGGCACTGGATTCCGATGCCTTTCCGCCTCGGCGGGACAAGATCGGCGTGGTTTTGTGGAAGCCGCTCGGGACTGTACTCTGTATCACCCCGTTCAACTTCCCGGTAAATATCGCGGTGCACAAGATCGGGCCCGCATTTGCCGCCGGCAACAGCATATTGTTCAAGCCGGGACCGCAGAACAAGCGCTCCGCGCAGCGGCTGGTCGAACTTTGTTACACCGCCGGTATGCATAGCTCTGTGCTACAAATGCTGATCCCGGATATCGACGCGACCAGCTATGCGGTGGCGCACCCGCAGGTGCACGCGATCAACTTTACCGGTGGCACCGCCGCCGCCAACGCCATTGCAGCGCGGGCCGGATACAAGAAGTTGCTGTTCGAATTGGGTGGTAATGATCCGCTGATCCTGATGCCCGACGGGGATCTGGACGCGGCCGTTCACGCGGCGATCAATCAGCGCTTCGCCACCGCGGGCCAGCGCTGTACCGCGGCAAAGCGGCTGTTTGTTCACCGCGAGGTCCACGAGGAGTTTTCCGCAAAGCTGGTGGCGGCGACGGCTAAACTCAAGGTCGGCAACCCGCTCGAGGAGGATACCTTTGTCGGCCCGTTGATTCATTCCGCGGCGGCGGATGAAGTGGAGCGTCGGATACAGGCTGCGATAGCCGCCGGCGCCAGTGTGCTGTTCGGCAATCGGCGGGAGGGCAATATCCTGTGGCCGACGATTCTCGACAATGTCGCCGATGATGCCGAGCTGGTTGCGGAGGAAACCTTCGGCCCGGTAATTCCACTGCGTTCTTTCGAGACGCTCGATGAGTTGGTGACGCTGATCAACGAGTCGCCATTCGGCCTGCAGGCCGGTGTATTCACTCAGAATTTGTCGCTGGCCAAGCAGCTGTTCAATCGTCTGGAAGTGGGTTTGCTGGCGGTGAATGACGGACCCGGATTCCGCGCCGAGCACTTCCCGTTTGGCGGGGTAAAGGAGAGTGGCGTGGGGCGGGAAGGAGTGCGCTATGCGATCCGGGAGATGAGTTATCAGAAGACACTGGTTCTTTAGGGCCAGTCCCCGAAACCGATTATCCGCTTCCGGCGGGCGATCTCCTGTCGTTTTTTGCAACTACAGCAGCGTTTTGGGGCAAAAACCTGGCAGCGACTGGCTGTTCACGGCGCAGAGCATCCACTATACTCCGGCACTACTTGTCGGAGCGCCTGTGGGCTGAGATCGCTGTTGCGAGATCCGTTGAACCTGATCGGGGTAACCCCCGCGTAGGGAACAAGATCTGAAGTCGCTATAGATGTGCTGTATAGAAGTCGCCGTCTGTAGAAGCTGTGCGACTTGTCTCTGTCTGCCCCGGGTGTTGCGGCGCCATGTTTCCGCCAGCCACAGGGATAAGTATGTCAGAGACCACCGATCAGCCCAGCCGCACCGCCAAATCCTCCCGCGCTGCCAGCCGCGATTCCGCCAAGGCGTTCCTGGAAAACCTAACGGCGCAGACCTTCCCCAATTCCCGGAAAATCTATCTGCAGGGCGAGAGAGCGGATGTCCGCGTCGGTGTGCGCGAGATCTGCCTCGGCGACAGTGTCGTCGGCGGCGACGAGAAGAACCCGGTGTTCGAGCCCAACCAGCCGCTGCGGGTTTACGATACCTCCGGCCCCTATTCGGACCCCGACTGCAAGATCAATGTGCGCGAAGGTCTGCCCAAGCGTCGCCAGGCCTGGATCGAGGCGCGCGGAGATACCGAACAGCTGACCAGCCGCCAGGCCGCCTACAGCCAGAAGCGCATGGCGGACCAGGGGCTGGACCATATCCGCTTTGAAAAGCTGCCCTCTCCGCGCCGCGCGCTGGCGGGCGGGAATGTGTCGCAGATGCACTATGCGCGCCGCGGCATCATCACGCCGGAGATGGAGTTTGTCGCGGTGCGCGAGAATATGGGACGGGCACAGCTTGCCGATGCGCTGAGGGAATCCGATTATCAGAAGGCCCGGGACGGTATTTATATTCCCGAGCAGATCACCCCGGAGTTCGTGCGCCGCGAGGTGGCCGAGGGGCGCGCCATTATCCCGGCCAACATCAACCATCCGGAACTGGAGCCGATGATTATCGGGCGCAATTTCCTGTGCAAGGTCAATGCGAATATCGGCAACTCCGCGGTAACCTCCTCTATCGAAGAGGAGGTTGAGAAACTGGTCTGGTCTACCAAGTGGGGCGCGGACACGGTGATGGACCTTTCCACCGGCGCCAACATTCACGAGACCCGCGAGTGGATTCTGCGCAACTCCCCGGTGCCCATCGGCACCGTGCCCATCTATCAGGCGCTGGAGAAGGTGGACGGCATCGCCGAGGATCTCACCTGGGAGGTTTTCCGGGACACCCTGATCGAACAGGCGGAGCAGGGCGTGGACTATTTCACCATCCACGCCGGTGTGCTGCTGCGCTATGTGCCTATGACCGCAAAGCGGGTGACCGGCATCGTCTCCCGCGGCGGGTCCATCATGGCCAAGTGGTGTCTGGCTCACCACAAGGAGAATTTCCTCTACACCCATTTCGAGGAAATCTGCGAGATCATGAAAGCCTACGATGTCAGCTTCAGCCTCGGTGACGGCCTGCGCCCCGGCTCCATTGCCGATGCCAATGACGAAGCCCAGTTCAGCGAACTGCGCACCCTCGGGGAGCTGACCGAAATCGCCTGGCGGCACGACGTGCAGACCATGATCGAGGGCCCGGGGCATGTGGCCATCCACAAGATCAAGGAGAACATGGACGAGCAGCTGAAGCACTGCCACGGTGCGCCCTTCTATACGCTCGGCCCCTTGACCACCGATATCGCGCCCGGCTACGACCATATCACCTCCGGAATCGGTGCCGCGCTGATCGGTACCTATGGCTGTGCCATGCTGTGTTACGTGACGCCCAAGGAGCACCTGGGCCTGCCCAACAAAGAGGATGTGAAAGAGGGCCTGATGGCCTACAAGATCGCGGCCCACGCGGCGGACCTGGCCAAGGGACACCCGCGCGCGCAACAGAGGGATGACGCCCTGTCCAAGGCGCGCTTCGAGTTCCGTTGGGAGGATCAGTTCAATCTGGGCCTGGACCCAGAGCGCGCGCGCGCTTACCACGATGAGACGCTGCCGAAGGAATCCGGCAAGGTCGCGCATTTTTGTTCCATGTGCGGCCCCAAGTTCTGCTCGATGAAAATCACCCAGGATGTGCGCGATTACGCTGCGAAGCAGCAGGCGGAGGAGGGCATGGCGGAAATGGCGGTCAAGTTCAAGGATATGGGCGGCGAGCTGTACCACAAGGGCTGAGGCATCCCGTCGAATACGGAATGCCACAGCCCGACTTTTGTGTTGCCGCCAAAACGAATGTCGGAAAATTGTCGTGATAAAGAGCACTTCTCCCCGAATCGCGATCGCCGGCGCCGGCCTGATGGGGCGCCTGCTGGCCTGGCGCCTGTCGCTGCAGGGTCTGGACGTCACCCTGTTCGAGGCGCGCGACCTGTCGACGCCGGTCGGTGCCTGCTGGACCGCCGCCGGCATGATCTCGCCGCTGTCGGAACTGGTACACAGCCAGCGCGAAATCTATGAACTGGGTAGCCGGAGCCTGGCCCTTTGGTCCGACTGGGCGGAAAAACTCGAGGCGCTGAGCGGGCGCTCGGTGGAATTTCGCCATGCCGGTAGTTTGCTCGTGGCCCACGGCCAGGACAGAAGTGAGCTGCAGCAGTTTAAGCGCGAGCTGACCGGCAAACTGAACGGCGATATTTCCGAGCATGTGCAGGCGCTCGACGCCGGTGCGCTGCGGCGGCTGGAACCGGCGCTGGAAAATTTCGAGCAGGGACTGTTTTTGCGCGGCGAGGGCGATATCGACAACCGCCGTCTGCTGCCGGCGCTGCTCGGCGTGTTGCGCCGCCAGGGCGTGTGCCTGAAAGAGCGGACGCCGGTGGCGTGCGAAAGCTACCGGGTGGATCACCAGGAGGGCAGGTCGCGCTTCGATTGCGTGATCGACTGCCGCGGCCTGGGCGCCAGGGCGCAGGTTGACGGGCTGCGCGGTGTGCGCGGCGAAGTACTGGTGGTGGAGACCGGAGAGGTGACTCTGCAGCGCCCGGTGCGCCTGCTGCATCCGCGCTACCAGCTCTATGCGGTGCCGCGCGGCGGCGGCCGCACGGTGATCGGCGCTACCGAAATCGAGAGCGAGGATATGTCGCCGATATCGGTGCGCTCGACCATGGAGTTGTCATCGGCCCTCTATTCGCTGCACCCGGCCTTTGCCGAGGCCCGCATCGTGGAAACCCGGGTCAACTGCCGCCCGGCAACCATGGACAATATGCCCTACCTGCACTGGCAGCCGGGCCTGATCCGGGTCAACGGCCTCTACCGCCACGGCTACCTGTTGGCTCCGGCACTGGTGGAAAAAGTGGAACAAATGGTCAGACAAGAGATTTTACAGGTGGTTTGATGCAGATCTTTGTCAACGGTGAGCGGCACGAGCTGGACGCCCCGATGAGCCTCGCCGGCCTGCTGCAACAACTGGGTTACAGCGGCGAGACGTTTGCGGTGGCGCTGAACGGGGATTTCGTCGCGCGCGCAGATTACATGGATACCCCTGTTCGCGATGGCGATACCCTGGATGTGGTGGCGCCGGTTGTCGGCGGATGAAAAACGGCGGCAGAGCATGAGCGATCCATTGCGCCTCTACGGCAAGTCCTTTAACAGCCGGCTGCTGGTCGGCACCGCCCTCTATCCGTCGCCGGCGGTGATGCGCGAGTCGGTACAGGCGTCCGGTGCGGAAATCATCACCCTCTCCCTGCGCCGGCAGAATCCGCAACAGCAGCAGGGCAGGATGCTGTGGAACTATATCCGCGAATCCGGTTGCCAGTTGCTGCCCAATACCGCCGGTTGCAAGACGGCACGGGAAGTGATTGCATTGGCGGAGATGTCGCGGGAAATTTTCCAGACAGACTGGCTGAAGCTGGAAGTGATCGGCGACGACTACAATTTGCAGCCGGACCCCTACGGGCTGATCGAAGCGGCGCGCGAACTGGTCAAACGCGGCTTCAAGGTGCTGCCCTATTGCACCGACGATCTGGTGGTGTGCCGCAGGCTTCTCGATGTGGGTTGCGAAGTCCTGATGCCGTGGGGCGCACCCATAGGCACAGGCCAGGGGCTGCTGAACAAATACAACCTGCAGACGCTGCGCGAGCGGCTGCCGGGCGTGCCGCTGATTATCGATGCCGGTATCGGTGCCCCGTCCCAGGCCGCGCAGGCGATGGAGATGGGGTTCGATGCGGTGCTGCTGAATACCGCCATCGCCAAGGCGCAGAACCCGGTGTTGATGGCGCGGGCCTTTCAGCTGGCGGTCGAGTCCGGGCGCAGCGCCCACCTGGCCGGCCTGATGCTGAAGCGCCAGACCGCCAGCCCCAGCACGCCCACGTTGGATATGCCCTTCTGGCAGCAGGCCGAAAAAGCGCCGCAGGAATGATGTCTATGCGCGACGACGCTCCCACACACAGGCCCATCGTCTGGTCCATCGCCGGCAGTGACTCCGGCGGCGGCGCCGGCATACAGGCGGACCTGCTGACCTTTGCCGACTTCGGCTGTCACGGCTGCACCGCGATTAGCGCCAACACAGCGCAGAACACCACCGAAGTGGCGGCCATCAACGCCGTGCCGGTGGAAGTACTCAGATCGCAGCTGCAGGCGCTGCAGCGGGATCTCTTTCCGGCGGCGATCAAGATTGGCCTGCTGGCCAACGGCGAACAGGTCGAGGCGGTGGCGGAATTCCTGCGTGCGCTGCTGAAGGTCAGGCGGGTTCCGATCGTCTACGACCCGGTGGCCGTGGCCACCAGCGGCGCCGCGCTGACCGAAGACTCTATCGGCGGAGCGGTTGCGGAAAAACTGTTTCCGCTGTGCGATGTGATTACCCCCAACCTGCATGAACTGGAGTGGCTCGCGCGCGCCCCGGTCGGCGGTGCCGGGCAGATTGCCGCCGTGGCGAGGCGCCTGCGCGCAAGCGGCTGCGGCGCGGTACTGGTCACCGGCGGCCACGCAGCTCTGGTCGAGGGTGAAGTGGCGGATTTCCTCTGCTGCGATAGCGGCGACGACTGGTTTGTGGGCAAAAAGATACCCGGTCGCAATAATCACGGCACCGGCTGCACCCTGTCGTCCGCCATCGCCGCCTGCCTGGCGTTAGGGTATCCTCTGCGCGACGCCTGTGTCGTGGCCATAGCCTATGTGCGGCGGGGACTGCGTTTCGGGGGCTCGGAATCGATCGGCGCCGGCGCGGGTCCGGTGGGCCACTGCGGCTGGCCCAGCGAGCTTCAGGACTTTCCCGAAATACTGCTGCCCACGGAGGCGCGCGCCGGGGCCTACGAATACGCGCCGGACTCGGAGTCGGGCCCCTTCGCGAGCGGATTCGCCGCGCCGGATTCCAGTGCACTGGGGCTCTACCCGGTGGTGGATTCCGTGGAGTGGCTGCACAGGCTTGCGGATCTGGGCGTGCGCACCCTGCAGCTGCGCATCAAGCAGCCGGACGGCGACCTGCGCGGGCAGATAGAGCGGGCGGTGGCTATCGGCAGGCAGTATGGGCTGCGCCTGTTTATCAATGACCACTGGCGGCTGGCCATCGACTGCGGCGCCTACGGCGTGCATTTGGGGCAGGAGGATCTGCAGAGTGCCGACCTGGCCGCGATCAAAAGCGCGGGCCTGAAGCTGGGGATCAGCACACACGGTTTCTACGAACTGCTGCGCGCCTATCGCTACCGCCCCAGCTACCTGGCCATAGGGGCGATCTTCGCCACGGATACCAAAGATATGAGCGGCCAACTGCAGGGTACGGCAAAGCTCGCGCGTATGGTCGCGCTGCTGCCGGAGTACCCCCTGGTCGCCATCGGCGGTATCAGTCTGGAGCGCGCGCCCGAGGTGGCGGCGACGGGCGTGGGCAGTATTGCCGTGGTCAGCGCCATTACAAAAGCCAGTGACTATGCGCAGGCGGTCGCCGGTTTTCAGCGGATATTGGAGTAGTGAAGGATGCTGAGTGGAAAGGAACTGCAGCGCTATAGCCGCCAGATAATGCTGCCCCAGGTGGGCGAGGAGGGGCAGCGGAAGCTGTCGTCGGCGCGCGTGCTGATCGTCGGTCTCGGCGGGCTCGGCAGCCCGGTGGCGTTGTACCTTGCCGCGGCGGGCATCGGCGAGCTGCACCTGGTTGATGGCGACCGGATCGAGATCTCCAACCTGCAGCGGCAGATACTGTACAAGACCAACCACCGCGACAAACCCAAGGCGCAGGTGGCCGCGCAGCAGCTCACCGCCGCCAACCCGGATATCCGCGTCTATGCGCATCCGCGTATGGCGGAGGAGGCCTGGCTGCGGGAGCGGGTGGCGGACATGGACCTGGTGCTCGACTGCACCGACAACCTGGATATCCGCTACGCCATCAACCGCGTCTGCCGCGAGGCGCGGCGCCCGGTGGTGATGGCCTCGGTGCACGGTTTTTCCGGCCAGTTGATCAGTTTCGACTTTGCCGCGAATCCCTCCCCCTGCTACGCCTGCCTGTTCCCGCCGCGGCAGCGGCGCGAGGTGCAGAACTGCTCCACGGTGGGGGTCATGGGCCCGGCGCTGGGGGTGATCGGCAGCGCGCAGGCGCTGGAGGCGATCAAACTCCTGCTCGGACTGCCCGTGCCCAGCGCCGGCAAGCTGCACCTGTTCGAGGCGGAAACCCTGGAGTTGAGGGCGCTGCAGTTAGCGGGTGATAATGACTGCCCGGTATGCAGCCACCTATAACAAAAATGCAGACAGTCAGATTGATTCCGGCGGCGCCGGCCCTGTTGGCCGCGCTGCTTCTCGGCGCCTGTTCGCCCGGAGAACCGGCGCAATCACAGGCCGCCGCCGAGACCGCGGGGGACCGCTTGAGCCAGGCGGCGATAAAAGAAACCTACCTGCGCAGCTGCTACAGTTGCCACAACAGCGGCGTCAACGGCGCTCCGCGTACCGGCGACAGCGCGGCCTGGGGGCCGAGACTCGCCAAAGGCATGGATACCCTGGTGGCCAATACGATCAGCGGCTACCGGGCGATGCCGCCGCGGGGCCTTTGCTTCGATTGCAGCGAAGCCGAGTTCGAGGCCCTGATCCGCTATATGTCCGGGGAGCAAGCGGGCCCCGGGTGAACCGACCGGATACTGGAGCTGGCCGATGCGCGCTTTTTCCCAGTTGTACCGTCTTCCTATCGCCATTCTTTTTCTTTTTTCACCCCCGAGTCTGGCCGCATCGGAAGATGCGGTGCAGCGGACCTCTCTCCCCGATGCGCTGTCATTGAACGAGTGGAAGGTACCCTGGGCGGGCAGGCCGCGAGATCCCGATGTGGACGGCCGGGGCAATGTCTGGTTCTGCGGCCAGGCCGGCAACTATATCGGCCGCTTTGTGCCGGCCAGCGGTCTCTTCAAGAAGTATGCACTGCCGGAGGGCACCCATCCGCACAACCTGATCGTCGACGACCGGGGCGACATCTGGTACGCCGGCAACCGCAATGCGCAAATCGGCCGCCTGGATGCGGACAGCGGCGTAATCAAGCGCTTCCCGATGCCGGCCGGAGTCGAGGATCCCCACACGCTGGCATTCAACCGCGCGGGCAATATCTGGTTTACCGCCCAGCACAGCAACCGTATCGGTCTGCTCGATATCGCCAGTGGCGAGGTGCGCGTGGCGGTGCCGCAGACTGCGCGCTCACGCCCCTACGGTATCAAGGTGGATGGGGAGGGCAGGCCCTGGATAGCGCTCTTCGGCACCAACCGGCTGGCGCGCGTGGATCCGCAAACCATGGCCGTGACGGAGATTGTGCTGCCGCGCGCCGATGCGCGTCCGCGCAGGCTGGAGATAGATGGTGCCGGCAATATCTGGTACGTGGACTATCCCGGTGGCTATCTGGGGCGCTATGTGCCCGGATCGGGGCAGTTTAGCGAGTGGCGGCTTCCCGGCGAGACGCCGCGCCCCTACGGTACCGCGCTGGACAACCGGGGGCGGATCTGGATCGCCGACACCGGCGTGATACCCAATCGCATCCTGGCCTTCGATCTGGCGCGGGAGCGGTTTGTCAGCGAGAGCCGGGTGCCGAGCGGCGGCAATGTGCGGCATATGGTCTTTAATCCGGACGACGGCAGCTTCTGGTTCGGTGTCGACAGCGGCTTCCTGGCGCAGGCTATTCCGGAGCGCTGAGGCGCGCCCCGCGCCATTACCCCGTCGATATCCCGCGCTGCCGGAATAGAGGTGCGAATTTGAATAGTATTTTTCTATACACTCTATACCTTTAATTGATTTTATTGTGGGATTTCCATGGCCTATTCTTCAGGCACGGTAACGGATCGCGCAGATCCCCGACAAAGCGGACGGACGAGGTTATTTATGAGCAAAATTGATATCGGCATCGGCGAGCAGGATCGGGAAAAGATTGCCGCCGGGCTCAAACACCTGCTGGCGGACAGCTACACCCTCTACCTGCAGACCCACAACTTCCACTGGAATGTCACCGGGCCGCTGTTTCGCGAGCTGCACCTGATGTTCGAGGAGCAGTACACCGAGCTGGCTCAGGCGGTGGACGATATCGCCGAGCGGATCCGCACCCTGGGGGTGAACGCGCCGGGAACCTACCAGGCGTTTGCACAACTGAGTTCCATCAAGGAAGTCGCGGAGATACCGCCGGCGGAGGAAATGGTGGAAATACTCACCCGCGGTCACGAGCAGGTCGTGAAGACCTGCCGCGACGTGCTGAAGGCGGCCCAGGCGGGCGACGACGAGTCCACCATCGCCCTGGTTTCGGATCGCATGCGCGTGCACGAGAAGACCGCCTGGATGCTGCGTGCCACGTCCAGGTAAACTGCTGAAAGCGCGGCGCCGGCAGGCGCCGCGCTTGTTTAAACACAGCCGCACTTATACTCTACGGGCTCACCTGCCTGATCGGCAGCCAAGCAGTACTAAATAATAAGAATCCCATGTCCCACAACATCATTATCGGCGGCGGCCATAATGGCTTGGTGTGCGCCTGTTACCTGGCCCGCGCTGGTAAAAAAGTCACCATCCTCGAGCGGCGTTCCATCGTCGGCGGTGCCGCGGTCACCGAAGAGTTCCATCCCGGCTTCCGCAACTCGGTGGCGAGCTATACCGTCAGCCTGCTCAACCCGAAGATCATCGAGGATCTGCACCTTGAGGATCACGGGCTGCAGGTGAAATTGCGCCCGCAATCGAATTTCTTCCCGCTCTCGGACGGCGAGAGTCTGTCGTTTCACCGCGACTTTGCCGACACCCAGGCGGAAATTGCGCGTTTCTCCGCGGCGGACGCGGCGGCGCTGCCGGAGTTCTACCGGATGCTGGAAACTGTGGCCGACCTGTTGCGCGGTGAATTGCTGCGCACGCCGCCCAATGTCGGCGGTGGCCTGGCGGACCTGGTTCGGGCCGGCAGCTTCGGCCTGCGCGCGAAGAAGCTGACCATGGCCGGGCGGCGCGATGCGCTGGACCTGTTCACCAAGAGCGCCGCCGATGTGCTGGACGCCTGGTTCGAGAACGATCACGTCAAGGCCGCCTTTGCCTTCGATTCCGTCGTCGGCAATTACGGCGCACCCAGCACACCCGGTTCCGCCTACGTTTTGCTGCACCACGTATTTGGCGAAGTGAATGGCGAGAAGGGTGCCTGGGGGCACGCGATCGGCGGCATGGGGGCCATCACCCAGGCCATGCTGAGGGAGGCCGAGCGGCTGGGCGTGGATGTCCGGGTCGATGCCGAAGTGGCGCAGGTGCTGGTGGAGAACGGGCGTGCGGTCGGCGTTCGCCTGGCGGACGGCGAAAAGATCCTGGCGGAGAAGGTGATCTCCAATGTCGGCCCCAAGCTGCTCTACTCGAAGCTGGTGGAACCGCAGCACCTCAGCGATGAGTTCCGGCGCCGTGTGCGCGGCTACAAGGTTGCATCCGGTACCTTCCGCATGAATGTGGCGCTGTCCGAGCTGCCGGATTTCACCTGCCGCCCGGGGGGCGACCTGCAGAAACACCACCAGTCGGGCATAGTGATCGGGCCGACGATGCAGTACCTGGAACAGGCCTTTCTGGATGCCAAACAGTTCGGCTGGTCGCGTCAGCCCATTGTGGAGATGCTGATACCGTCCACCGTGGACGACTCCCTGGCGCCGCCGGGGCAGCATGTGGCGAGCCTGTTCTGTCAGCAGTTTGCGCCCCGGTTGCCCGATGGCGCCAGCTGGGACGAGCACCGCGAAGCGGCCGCGGACACCATCATCGATACGGTGACACGCTATGCGCCCAATTTCAGGGATTCGGTAATCGCCCGCCAGATTCACTCGCCCCAGGACCTGGAGCGGAAATTCGGCCTGATGGGCGGCGATATCTTTCACGGCGCCCTGGGGCTGGATCAGCTCTGGAGCAACAGGCCCTTTATGGGCTACGCCGACTACCGCTCTCCCATTCGGGGGCTCTACATCTGCGGCTCCGGCACCCATCCCGGCGGCGGCGTCACCGGCGTGCCCGGCCACAACGCGGCGCGGGAAATTCTCAGGGACCGCTGACCCACCCCCTCTACGCGCATCGCGCAGCGATGCGCTCTCCCCGCCGCCTCGATCGAAAAGTTTCTCTCCGCGCTTGACGCTCAATACTGTGTGGTGCACAGTATATACTGTGTATGGCACAGTATTGGGGTTGTCGTGACTCTTGAGGCGGAACGACTGAACAAGCTGGTGATGGAAATGCGCCGCGGGACGCTGATTCTGGCGGTGCTGCGGGCACTTAGGGTTCCGCACTACGGCTATTCCCTGCGCAAGCTCCTGGCGGTGACGGGCCTGGAAGTGGATGAGGGCACTCTGTATCCGCTGCTGCGGCGGCTGGAGGGGCAGGGCCTTTTGACCAGCGCCTGGAAGCACGAAGACGGTCGCAAGCGCCGCTTCTACGCCATGAGTGCAGACGGTGAAACCGCGCAGCAGCTGATGGCGGAGGAGTGGCGGAAGATCAACCGGGCCCTGGAACAACTTGGGGAGAAAAGTTAATGGATTGGCTGCAACGCTACGTCGACAATGTAAAACGCTACCTGCCGAGCAATTTGCGCGAGGATATCGGCAGCGAACTCTACTCGGATCTGCAGGACCAGTGCGATGACCTGGCGGAAAGGCTGGGACGCCCGCCCGCCGAGGCCGAGGTGCTGGCGCTGCTGAAAGAGCGGGGGCACCCGATGCAGGTGGCGGCGGCCTACCGGCCGCGCAGAACCCTGGTCAGCGAGGCCCTGTTTCCGCTGTATCTCCAGGTTCTGCAGTGGGTTTTCCTGGCAGTGATTCTCGGCAACGGCGCGGTCGCCGTCGTCGGCCTGTTCACCCAGGCGGAACCCGATTTCCTGCGAGCTGCCCTGCAGTGGCTGGCCGGCACCTTCGACGCCGCCGTGTACTGCTTCGCCTGGGTGACTCTCGGCTTCTACTTGGCGGGAGAGGGGCTCAGCTTCAGCGATGCCTTCGGCAAGTGGGATCCGCGCAAGCTGCCCCGCATCGCCGACGGCGGCCGGCGCATCAGTCTGTTTGACGCCGCCGTCGAACTGGTGGTGATGCTGGTGTTGATGGGCTGGCTGAACAATCTGTTCGCCGCCGTGCAGCCGGCGGCGGGCGCTTATCACTTCGTCTTCGGCAGCGGCCTGCGCGATCTGCTGCCGTGGCTGAATCTCGCCATGGCGCTCAGTATCCTGATGGCCCTGGACAAGCTGTTCGCTCCCTACTGGACCCGCGCCAAGCTGGTCGCAGACGGTGCCATCAATGCCTACTGGCTGTTCCTCCTCGCGCAACTGTTTGTGTTGGAGCAGCCGTTCAGCATCCATTGGGGCGAAAGCGGAGCGCAGCGCTGGGCGATGCCAATGAGCAACTGGCAGATTATTATCGGCATCGCGTTTGCGATCACCGCCTATGACCTGCTGATGAATGTTCTGCGCTATCTCCGCACGCGCAGCGCCGGCCTCACGGCCGACCGCTGCCCGTGAGCAGTTGCAGGAACGCCGCAGCCGGGGCGGACAGCGCGCCCCGGCTCTTTACCAGCGCGCCCACTTCCTGGCCGACCACCGGCGACGACAGCGGCAGGCAGACCAGCCCGCAGTCTTTCATCTGCCCCTCGCAAAGGCTGGGCACCGCGCTGACACCGAGGCCGGCCTTTACCAGCTGGCCGATGGTGCTGAGCTGGTGCGCCTCGCACAGCAGGCGCACCGGTTTGCCGCTGCGCGCAAAGGCGCCGTCGGTCCAGCGGCGCACCGCCGAGCCGCGGTTCATGGAGATAAAGGCTTCTGCGGCCAGGTCGCTCCAGCGCAGGGATTTCCTCGCCGCCAGCGGGTGATCCGCCGGCAGCACGGCGACAAAGCGGTCGCGCTCGAAGGGGTGAAATTTCAGTCCGCCCAGATCGTCCGGGCGGAAGCTGATACCCAGCTCCGCGCGCCCCTCCAGCACCGCCGCTATCGCCCGCTCCATCACTATGTCTTCCAGCGCGATATTGATCTGCGGGTGCGCGCGGTGAAACTCCGCCAGCAGTGCCGGCAGCCGGTTCAGGGCGAAGGCGGGGATCACCGCCAGCGAGAGCTGGCCCCGCTGCAGGCGGAAGCGCTGTTGTATCGCGTCCAGGGACTGATCCCAGCTGTGCAGCAGCTGTTCCGCGCGGGCGAGGAATTCGCGCCCCTCGGGGGTCAGGCTCAGCTGGCGGCTGTCGCGGTTGAACAGCGGCCCGCCGGCGACGCTCTCGAGGTTGCGGATGGCCACGGACAGGGCCGGCTGGGAGATATGCAGCTGCGCGCTGGCCTCGGCCAGACTGCGGGTGCGGGCCACGGCGGTGAAGGCGCGGAGCTGTTTGATGGTGGCGCTCACAATCTCTCCGGATATGAAGCTGTTCGTGTAGGAGCGGCCGAGGGCCGCGATCTGCGCCGAGGCGCGTCCACGAACCCGATCGCGGTCGTGGGCCGCTCCTACGGCGGAAGCCGGGATTTAAATGGAATTTAATAAATATGAAAAAGTTTAAAATAGTTTTAACTGTCAGACCAAGGCATGATTGCCCGGATCGCGCCCGTGCGAATAATGGTCAACTATTGAGAATAATGAAGGAACAAGGTCAATCGAGATGAGCAACAACGCCCAGCCCCTGTGGCAGCCCACCCCAGAAGCCGTAGCCGCGACCCAGATGGATCAGTTCCGCCGCTGGGTCAATGACCGCCACCAGCTGAACCTGGCGGACTACGCCGAATTGCACCGCTGGTCCGTGGAACAGCGCGAGCATTTCTGGAGCGATCTGTGGGACTTTACCGAGGTGATCGCCAGCGAGCGCGGCGAGCGGGTGCTGGGCCGGGACACAATGCCCGGCGCCGAGTGGTTCCCGGGCGCGCGGCTCAATTTCGCCGAGAACCTGCTGCGCTATCGCGATGAGCGGATCGCACTGGTGGAGCGGCTCGAGAACGGCAGCCGGCGCCAGCTCAGCTACGCCGAACTCTACGCGCGGGTGGAGCGCTTGGCCGCGGCCCTGGTTGACCAGGGGGTGGTGCAGGGCGATCGCGTGGCGGGCTTTATGCCCAATGTCATCGACACCGTCGTGGCCATGCTCGCCACCACCAGTATCGGCGCCATCTGGACCTCCTGTTCGCCGGACTTCGGTATCAACGGCGTGTTGGACCGCTTCGGCCAGGTGGCGCCGAAGGTGCTCTTCGCCTGCGAGGGCTACTTCTACAACGGCAAGACCATCGACTCGCTACCGCGCCTGCGGGAGATTGTCGCGCGTATCGAATCCATCGAAAAGCTGGTGCTGGTGCCTGTCACGCGCTCGGCGGAAGACACCGAGGCGGCCGTCAGCGCGCTGGAAAAGGCGGTGACCCTGGACGGCTTCCTGCACGGGGCGCCGCAGCGGCCACTGACTTTTACCCAGACGCCCTTCAACCACCCCCTCTATATCATGTACTCGTCCGGCACCACCGGCGTCCCCAAGTGCATAGTGCACGGCGCCGGCGGCACCCTGTTGCAGCACCTGAAAGAGCACCGGCTGCACTGCGACCTGAAGCGCGAGGACACGCTCTTCTATTTCACCACCTGTGGCTGGATGATGTGGAACTGGCTGGTGAGCGGACTCGCATGCGGCGCCACCCTGGTGCTGTTTGACGGCTCGCCTTTTTACCCGGCGGCGGAGAGCCTCTGGGATATGGCGGACGAGGAGAACATCAGCGTCTTCGGCACCAGCGCGAAGTATATCGCCGCGCTGGAAAAGTCCGGGTGTGTGCCGCGCGAGAGCCACAGGCTGGAAAAACTGCGCGCGGTGCTGTCCACCGGTTCCCCCCTGGCCCACGAGGGCTTCCGCTACGTCTATCGCGATATCAAGCAGGACCTCTGCCTGTCCTCCATTTCCGGCGGTACCGATATCATCTCCTGCTTCGCGCTCGGCAACCCGACGCTGCCGGTGTACGCCGGGGAACTGCAGTGCCGCGGCCTGGGTATGGCGGTGGAGGTCTGGAACGACGACGGCCAGGCGGTGACCGGCGAGAAGGGCGAACTGGTGTGCGTCAGATCCTTCCCCTGTATGCCGATCGGTTTCTGGAATGACGAGGACGGCTCCAAGTACCGCGGCGCCTATTTCGAGAACTGGCCCGGCGTCTGGGCCCACGGCGACTACGCCGAGATCACCGAACACGGCGGTGTGATCATCTATGGCCGCTCCGACGCGGTACTGAACCCCGGCGGCGTGCGCATCGGCACTGCGGAGATCTACCGCCAGGTGGAGAAGGTGGAAGAGGTGCTCGACAGTATCTGTATCGGCCAGGAGTGGCGCGGCGACGTGCGCGTGGTGCTGTTCGTGGTGCTGCGCGAGGGCATCGAACTGGACGACGCGCTGGTACAGAAAATCCGCTCCACCATCCGCGCCAACACCACCCCGCGCCATGTGCCGGCCAAGGTGATCCAGGTGGCGGATATCCCGCGCACCATCAGTGGCAAGATAGTGGAACTGGCGGTGCGCAACGTGGTGCACGGCAAGCCGGTAAAAAACCAGGAGGCCCTGGCCAACCCCGAGGCGCTGAAGCTGTACGAGAATCTGCCCGAACTGGCCGAGGATTGATTCGGGCTCGATATTTTTCCTGTAGCTGGCTGGGTGGCGGTCCCGCTGCCGGTGGCTTGTCCCGCAACAAACCACCGACTGCTGGGGCGCCACCGTGCCGGCTACAGGGCTCTTCCCTTATACCGCCATCGGAGCGGCGCAAACACTGGGTTCACCCCGACACAGCCCATCCCCAGTTGCATCTGGCAAACGATGCGCCATTCAGTTAGCCGCCAATCTGGGCTACCCTTCACAATTACAAGCATTAATAATCTTCACGGAAGCGCATTCATGGTCACTTACCTCTACTGGGCGGCGGTGATCGCCCTGGTCGTACTGTCTCTCTTTGCCGGCAGCCGTCTCGGCAGCCTCAAGATGGGGGCCATAGTGGCCGCTATCATTTTCCTGATCGGCTGGTTCGCCTACTACTTCCACTACGAGCAGGTTTTCGTGAAGCGCTTCGGCGGCGTTATGCGCATCTCGGTGCCGGAGGGGCAGCGGCATATCGGCGCCACCTGGAAGGAAGACAACCTGTGGATTGAAAACTACGATCCGCAGACCAACCAGTGTATCTTCACCGAATACTCCAAGGGCAATCTGCTCGAAGGGCGGGTGATTATCCGCAACTGCAACCCGCTGATGGAGCGGGCGGCACCCAGCCCCTGAGCCGGCCACCGGCAACTTATTTGAAAGAAGGGAATCGGAGAAGCTGTCGCTGACAACGGAAAAGTCCTTTGCGCGTTTTTATCGCTATCCTGCTCGCTAGCCTGTTGTCGTCGCCGCTGCAGCCGGCGCTGGCCATCCCCTTTTTCGACCGGCTGCCCAAGTTCAAAGTGCGCGTGCAGGACGACCGCCAGCTGCAGGACTGGCTGCGCGAGGAAATGCAGGCGCTGCGCAAGGGCAGCAGCGTGCTGAAAAGCTACGACGATCCGCGCGACGTGGCCCGCTTCGAGCGCGGAACCCTGGAGAAGCTGCTGCGCTCCCGCGGCTACTATGACGCCGGCGTGCGCCAGTCGGTGACCGACGGCGAGATCCTCTACCGGGTCAATCCGGGCCCCCAGTATCTGCTCAAGAGCATTTCCGTCGACATGCCCGCACACCTGCGCGGCGGCTTCAGCGGCCTGCCGCTGCGGGTGGGCGACCCGCTGATCGCCGCCAAGGTGTTAGACGGCGTCAAGGTGATCGAGAAATACCTGCAGGAGAACGCCTGCCTGCTCAATATCGACGTCAGCTACAGGGCCACCGCGATTCACAGCGAGGCCGCGGCACGGCTGGAATACCGTGTGGCGCCGAGCCCCGAAGTCCGCGTGGGCGAGGTGCGCCTCGAGGGGCTCAGCTCCGTGGAGGCGGACTATCTGCGGGACAAGCTGCAGATAGAGCGCGGCGACTGCTTCAAGCGCAACAAGATAGATGCGGCGCGCCTGCGCCTGCTGCGCACCAACCTGATCGCGAGCGCCAACAGCGAGGTGTCCGAGCCCTACGGGGGGCTGGTGGACATCACCTTCGTGTTGCAGGAGCGCCGCCACAGAACGGTGAAGCTGGGCGTGGGCTACACCTCCGACGAGGGGGCCGGGGTCTCCGCCGGCTGGGAGCACCGCAACGTGTTTCATCGCGGGGAGAAGATAGAGATAGAGAGCAAGATCAACCCGGTGCAGCAGTCGCTGAAGGGCAAGCTGCTGGTGCCGAGATTTCTGCGCGACAAGCAGAACTTCTCCGCCAGCGCCGAGCTCTCCAACGAAGACCGCGACTCCTACTCGGCGGAATCCCTGACTTTCGGCGCCACGGTTGCGCGCAAGCTGAGCAAAAACCGCACCGCCAGCATCGGCGGCGAGTTGAAATTCAGCCAGGTGGACGAAGAGGTCGAAGAGGTGCCCGGCAGAAACCGGAGCGAGAACTACCGCCTGTTGTCGGTGCCGCTGGGCCTGAAGCTGGACACCACTGACAACCCCCTCGACGCGCGCCGCGGCGCCACCGCCGCGCTGGAGGTCAGGCCCTATCTGGACCTGGCCGGCTCCGGCGCATCCTTCACCAAGAACACCCTGGTGCTGAGCGGCTACGCGACGGCCGGGGAGATGCGCTATGAGCCGACCCTGGCGCTGCGCATCAAGGCCGGTGTCATTTCCGGCGCCCCCAACCTGGAGATCCCCGCGGACGAGCGCTATTACGCCGGTGGCGGCGGCTCGGTGCGCGGCTACGGCTACCAGGAGCTGGGGCCGCGGGTGCTGCTGGCACCGAAAGCGCCGGGAGAGCCGCCGAGGCTGTCGGATGCTATCGGCGGCCGCGGGCTCAGTGAAATCTCCGTGGAGGGGCGCTTCCGCTTCAGCGACACCTGGGGCGGTGTGCTCTTCGTCGACGGCGGCAACGCCTACGCGGATCCGCGACCCGAGTTCTCGGATCTCTTCTGGGGCGTGGGAATCGGGGTGCGCTATTTCACTTCCTTCGCACCGCTGCGCCTCGACGTGGCCTTCCCGCTGGAGCGCCGCGAGGGGATCGACGACGGCTACCAGATCTACGTCAGCCTGGGGCAGGCCTTCTGATGAAAGCGCTCGCCGCGATGGCGGTCGGATTCGTGCGCGCCCTGGAGGTGGTATTCAAGAGCCTCTGGCGCTCTTTCAGCGGGCGCGGTTCGCTGCTGTTCAGCCTGCTGATCCTCACCCTGCTGGCCGGCCTGTATCTGCTCGGCAGCGAACAGGGGCGGGTGACGCTGACCCGCGGCGCCCTCTACGCCGCGCAGAAGTTTCTGCCGGCGCTGGAGATTCAGGCCGGAGAGATCGGCAGCGAACATCTCGGCGCCTGGTATTTTTCCCGCCTGCAGGTCAACTACGGCGGCGATACCCTGGCCCAGGCGCGGGATCTGGTACTCGACCTGGATCTCGCCGCGCTGCTGCGCGGGCGCATCGATATCGAAACCGCCGAAGCGGCCGAACTGGTGTTCGATAACGATGTGCTGAACGCGCTGCTGGCGGAAGCGCCAGTGGAAAAAACGGCAGATGACGCCGACGAATCCCTTTCACTGCCGGCTCTGCGGCTCGGATCCCTGCGCATAGACCGGCTGCAGCTGATCGATCGCCGCTGGGAGAAGATACCGCCGCTCGCGGTCAGTGGCGATGCGCACATCCTGTGGCAACAGCAGCCTGTCCGGCTGGCACTGGACCTGCGCGAACTGAACGGCGCCGGCATGCAGTTCGCGTTGAACGGCGAGGAGGTCGCGCCCGGCCGATACCTGCTGTCGTTCTCGGCCAGCGAAAAGCCCGGCGGTTTTGTCGGCGCCCTGCTGCAGCTGCCCGCGGGGCAGGCACTGGATGCCCGCGGCAGAATTTCCGTGCAGCGGCAGGGGGAGAATCGGTTGCTGGCGAATATCGAGGCGTTTTCCCTGCCGCTGGTGCAGCACCGCTTCGCGCTGTCCGGGCGCACCGAGATCCGGCTCTCGCCCTGGGCCCTGTCCAGCGAGGGCATTGCGCTGCAGGTGGACGACAGCCGCCACCGTATCGCCGGCAGCGTCAGCGGGGAGCGCGTCGACGCCGAGATAAAGCTCGAGCGCCTGCCGGTGGCCATTTCCCAGCCCTGGCAGGACTTCCTCGTCGGCGGATGGCTCAGCGCCGATCTCAGTGTGCGCGGGCCGCTGCCGCTGCCGAGTGTATCCGGCATCCTCGACCTGGACAGCCGCTTTCGCTTCAACGGCGCAGCGCGCGCGGAGCCGCTGCGGCTGCAGGGCAGGGTGCAGACCCGGGGGCGGGTGATTCAGATCGAGTCCGCCACGCTGGACTATGCGCAGAGCCGCCTGGAGGCCGGGGGCAGCGTGGATATCGGCGGCGAAGCGCTGGACTTGCGCGGCGAGCTGCGGCAGCTGACCCTCGACGATATCCGCCGCCTGCTCAAGGCTCTGCCCGGCACCGGGGAGGTGGAACTGCCCGAGGCGCTGCAGGGCCGTATCGAGCGGCTGCAGCTCGCCGCCGAGGGGCAGTGGAAAAACCCCGCCCTGAAAGCCACCCTGGAGGCCAGCCCCGCGTTCCGCAATCTGCGCGGCAGCCTGAGCGCCGCGCTGGAGGGCAACCTGGAGGCGCTGCAACTGCGCGAGCTGCGGCTGCGGAGCGACAGCCTGAACGTCAGCGGCGACGGCAGTCTGGATATCGCCGGCGAATCGCTGCAGCTGCAATTGGCACTGGATGCGCGCGACTTCCGCCCGGCGCGGGAACTGGAACTGGCCGCCGCCGCGGGCCTGGCCCTCGACCTGGAGGCACAGGTCGGTGTCAGTGGCCCCTGGGCCAACCCGCAGCTGGACGCGCGCATCCGCTCCGACGGCCGCTATCGCGATTACAGCTACACACTGAGCGGCGGCGCCGCCGGCAACCTCGAGCACATCGCCCTCGAGCGGCTGCGCCTGGAGCTTTCGGCGGGCAACGGGCTGGACCAATTCCAGCAGAGCCCGCTGAGCGGGCCCCAGTCACTGATTCCACCGCGGCGCTTGGTCGATGGCCAGCCGCAGCCGCTGCAGAACCACAGCCGCGTCGCCGCGCTCGCCGACGAGGCCAGGCGCCTCGGGCGCAAGGGCATTGCCTGGCTGGAAGTCGACGGCGTGATAGAGCCCAGGGCCGCGCGCGCCAGGGGTAAGGTGGCGGGGCGCAATATCCCGCTGTCCCTGGCGGAGCTGGCCGGCGTGCAGCTGCCGCCCGGACTCGAGGGCCAGATCAGTATCGACGGCGAATTTTCCGGCCCCTTTTCCAATCCGCAGGTCAGCGCCAACCTGCTGGCACTGGGCCGCTTTCGCAACGAGTCCTGGCAGTTGCAGGGGGATATCGGCTATGGCAGCGGGCGGGTGGAGCTGGCCGGCGTGGAGCTGCTGTGGGCCGAGCGCAACCAGCTGTCGGCCCACGGCAGCCTGAACCGCGAGCAGCTGGACCTGGAAATACGCGGCCGGGCGAAGCTGGCGGATCTGGATGGCGGCCTGCCGGCGGATATCGCCGAGCGGGGTGAGATCACCCTCAGCGCCACCGCCGCGGGCAGCCCGCAGCGGCCCCAGCTCGCCGGCGAATTGAAGGTCACCAGCGAGGCGCCCGGGCTCGCGCGGGAGCGGATCCAGGTCAAGCCGCTGCGCCTGCTGCTCGACTGGCAGACCCGGGACGGGGACCTGCAGCTGTCGCTGTCGGCCCACCACGGCGCGCGCCAGGCCATCGACGCGGGCGCCACCCTGGCCATAGCCCCGATTCTGCAACAGCTGTTTGCCGAGCGCCGCGCCGGCGAGAAGGCGCCGCCGCTGCCGCTGCAACTGCGCAGCCGCGGCAGTGCGGACCTGTCGGTGGTGGCGGAATTCGTCGACCCGGAGATTCACGCTATGCGCGGCCAACTCGCCTTCGCCATCGATGCGGACGGCACCCTGGCACGCCCGGCCCTGAAAGGCCGCATCGAACTGAACAACGGCGACTACGAGCACCGGCCGAGCAGCACGCGCCTGCGCCGTATCGACTTCCTCGCCCGCCTCACGCCGGACGAGTGGCGCATCGAGAGAGCCCGCGCCGAGGACGGCGAGCGCGGCAGTGTCAACCTGGGCGGCGCCGTCCGTTTCGCCGCCGGCGCGCCGCCGGCGATGAATTTTGAACTGCGCGCGGACAGGGCCCACCTGCTCAGCACCCCGGCCGTGCGCGGTGCCATCTCCGGCGCCCTGAGCCTGACCGGAACCACCGAGGACGCGCGCCTGGCCGGCCGCTTGACCCTGCGTCCGCTGTCGGTGCAGATAGAGCAGCTGATCGGCAGCAGCGTGCCGGAGATCGACGTGGTGGAAGTGGAGGTGGACGGCCCCGAAGTGGAGCGGGCGCCGCCGCTGCTGCAGAAGATGGACCTGGATATCGCCGTGGTGCTGGACAAGCAGTCCCATGTGCGCGGGCTGGGGCTGGACTCGCAGCTGCGCGGCCAGGTGGATATCGGCGGCACCGCGGCCCGGCCCCGGGCCTCCGGCGAGCTGCGCATTGTGCGCGGCAGCTTCGACCTGCTGGGCAAGAAATTCGAACTGCAGGAGGGGCAGGTACAGTTCGAAAACAACGAGGCGGCCATCTATGTGAAAGGCCTGCACGAATACAGCGACGGTGAAATTACCGCGGAAATCTCCGGCACCCTCTCCGGGAAAAGCGACGATCTGGATGTGACCTTCAGCTCCACGCCCGCCGCCGCCCAGGATGAGATCTTCGCCCAGTTGCTGTTCGGCAAGTCGCTGTCGGACATCTCGCCGCTGCAGGCGGTGCGCCTGGTCAGCGTGGTGCGCAGTCTGCAGAGTGGCGGTTCGGCCTTCGATCCGGTGGGCAAGACCCGCGAGCTGCTCGGCGTGGATACGCTGGATATCGAGCAGGAGGAAGGCGAGGAGGGCGACCAGTACGCGCTGAGCCTCGGCAAGTACATCACCAACCGCATCTACATAGAGCTGCAGCGCAGCACCGATCCGCTGAACCCCTGGCAGGCGGAAATGCAGATAGAGCTGCGCCGCAACCTGAATCTGGAGATCAAGTCTGCCGGCGAAGGGGAGAGCGGCGCCGGCAGCGTGGAGCTGCAGTGGAAGCGGGACTACTGAGCGGGGGAAACTGCCGCGCCCCGATATGCGCAGGGCCCGGGCGTTACTGCGCGCGCAGCAGCGCGGCCGGGTCCAGCCGGTAGTAGTTGCACAGTTCCCGGTACAGCTGCGGGTGTGCCGCGCGCATCTCGCCGGGAATCACGAAGAAAGCCTCCGTCGCCACCGCGAAGAACTCCGCCGGCGATTCGGCACCGTACAGGTCCAGAACCGCGGGCTCCGCATCCTCCTGCTCCTGTTGGTGCAGTCTTTCGCGCAGGCGCTGGAACTCGGCCCCAAGCACCGCGGCCCAGTTCCGCCCCTCGCCCGGGTTTTCGAACAGCGGCCGGCCGTCGTAGTAGCCGTCTTCCTCATCGATCTTGTGCGCAAATTCGTGCAGCGCGACATTGCGCCCGTTTTCCGGGTGCAGCAGGTCGTCCTCCAGATCGCCCCAGGACAACACCACCGGCCCGCGATAGTGGGCCTCTCCCTCCCGCGCGCTGTGGCCGGTGGTTTCGATATAGCCGTCGTGATGGATTTCCGGGGCGACGTAGGTATCCGGGTAGAGGAGTATTGTGTACAGGTTCGGGTAGCAGCGATTTTCGCGGCCGAGAAGCAGCAGGCAGGCGTGGGCGGCCACCGCCACGCGCATTGTCTCCGTGACCTGCAGCCCTTCGCAGCCGACGAATGTTTTTTCGTGCAGGAAGAGCGCGATATTGGCCCGCAGCTCTTTTTGCTGTGCGTCGTTCAGGTGGCGGTAGAGGGGAAGCGTATTTTCCAGCAGATGCCGCTGTTCATCGCTCAGAGGTTTCGCGCGCAGGTAGCGGCGGCGCCAGCGCTGGTAGTAGTGCGGGATCAGCCACAGCAGCGCCGCCAGCAGGATGATCGCGAAAAAAGTGGTCATCTACGGAACTCGCAATCCGGATCGAGTGCGGATTTTAGGGAATTCCGTACTTGCGCGCGAGCCTGTCCACATCCTCCCGGGAGCGCCGCCGCTCGGTGCATTTGATCCGGAATGGCTGGGTGAGAGTGCTGTCGATATCGCCGGGCAGCAGTTTCTTGATTTCCGCGCAGTGATCGCCTTTCTGGATAAAGGTGCCGTTGGCGGTGGTGAACTCCGCATCGCGCGTCTGAAACTTGCGCACCTTGTTGCGCTCGCGCGACAGCCGCTCGGCGAGTCTCGGGTCGAACACGGTGGAGGGGGATTTGGCTCCGTCTTGCGGGGCCGGTATGCGCGCCGGCTGGTGGCCGGGCGAGGTCGTGCCCGGCTTTTCGCTCGGCGGTTGCGCCGCGCTTGCCCTGTCCGGTGCGGGCGCCTGCTGTCGCCGGGGCCCGGGCGGCTGTTCCGGTCGCGGCGCCTCGGGCTCTGGAGCCGGCCTTGTGGCGATCCGCTTTTCTGCCGGCTGCGGTTTTTCCGGTGCCGCCGGTGTCCGGATCAGAGAGAGGCGCAGCGGAGCGCGCGCGGCGTCGGCGGCCGGGCGCAGAGATATGGGGAGGGCCAGTAGCACCGCGTGTATCGCGAGCGCGATCAGCAGCGCGGGCACCAGGCGCCGGGACGGGACCTCTTCGAGGCCGGTGGAAGGCTGCAGATCGAGAGTGTGTGACACGGTTGCGCGGGGCCTTCGTCCTGAAGTGGGTGGGGTCCTCCCGTTTTGATTGGGAGCGGGGGCGATGGTTCCGGTGACCGGTGGTTGGGCGGCAAAAGGGTCGTGGTGGAAAAAAGGGCTTGCAAAGCGTCTCCGACCGGGGCAGAATGCGCGCCCTATCGAGCTTCAGCGGCGATCCCCGGGTGGCCAGGAGACTCGGTAACCTGCGGATTTTTAAGGCTTTTTTCTCAAAAAGATCTTAAAAAAGAGTTGACTCCGCCAAGCCAGCTCACTATAGTTCGCATCCACAACGCGCTCGTAGCTCAGCTGGATAGAGTACCTGGCTACGAACCAGGCGGTCGGAGGTTCGAATCCTCCCGAGCGCGCCATAAAAGCCTTGTAAATCAATGACTTACAGGCACCGAAGGGCGGTATCAAGAGATTGATACCGCCCTTTTTCGTTGAAGTGTCGACCAAGTGTCAACGCAAAATCAGGATGAGGTCGATTGAGCCAGGTCCAGGGAGAGAGACATGGGTGACTTCCTGTCCGTTATCGTCATGTTCACGGTCCTTATATGGGGCTGGAGAAAGCTGGCTGCATTGATGCAGGCCCGGGGGCACAGGTGGTGGATAAGGCACCCCGCAGCCTTCTTTGCTTCAATCCTGGGGTCAATTGGAGCTTTCTCCTTCTGCATGGGGGTCGGACTGACCTCTGGGCAAAGCGGCATTGATGTCGGCAGCCTAGTCCTGGCCGGTTTCTTTCTGGCCCCGTTGGTGTGGGGGATTTTGGTTAACCTGGGATCAGCTTCTGAAATCAAGCGCCCGGCGGCTAGGCCGGCCCCAACACCGTCAAAGCTTCAAACTTCCCAGCCAGACGACCTTCTCCATTTTGTCTACGAAGATGCCCGGGGAGATATCTCTGTCCGCCAGGTGACGGATTGGCATTTCGACGGCGAGTATATCCGCGGCTTGTGTCACCGGGCCGGAGATACCCGCACCTTCCGCTTTGACCGGATAGTTGAATTCATTGCTGGCGAAGAGCTGCTCGAAGACTCGGTCGGTTCCAAAATCGAACTGGATATGGCACAGCTGGTGAGCGCCTACACCAGTAAAAGAGCGGCGAATTCGCAACCGGAAATTCTGTTTACCGGATTCTCTGCAAGTATCCGCGAATCCCTGGAAGATGCAGCCAAGGATGAGGGGATGAAGGTGCGCAAGACAGTCACCAAGAACCTTACCTTTCTCTGTGCAGGGCCAAATGCCGGTCCGACGAAGGTGGCTGAAGCGAAAAGCAGAGGTGTATTGGTATTGGATGAAGATCAGTTCTGGACACTGATTGAAGCAGGAGAGCTTGAAGAGGCATAGCAAGGAAACAGTCAAGGAGGAACCGCATGTTTCCAGACATAAACCCCCCTTTTACTCACGCAGAGCGCGTGTTGGTGGATTTCTCCAAACTGAAAAAAACCACCATGGCTGACTTCACGACCTTCCGCTCACGCCTAGCGGTTGGCGAGCACCCCGATCGATACCGTGCCAAAGCCCGTCAGATGTCTGATGAAGAACTGAAGGGTGAAAGCCACAGTTCACGGCGTTATCTCAATCAATGTTAAAGGCTGCAAAAGGAGAAATTTATGCCTGAATTATGTCGCTTCCTTGGAATCGTCATTTACATGTATCGTGAAATAGGCGGCAGACATCATTACCCGCATATTCACGCATCTCACGGGAGCAATAAGGCGGTCTTCAACATTGAAACCGCAGAGCTTATGGAAGGAAACTTCCCAAGAAAAGAGCGGAAACTTGTTGAGGCATGGATTGAGTTGAGAAAAGACAAGCTGAGACTAAACTGGTCAAGCCTTAATGTTCCTAGTGGTAATCCGTCTTTCTTTAAAATTGAACCATTACAGTGAGGTTTCTAATGGCTGATCTAGACGCTATGACCATCACCAGCTTTAAGCTGGTCGAAAAATACACGATTCAAATAACTTTCAAAGATGGTAAGGTTCAAACGATAAATTTTGAGCCAGTAATAGGAAAAGGCTGGATGAAACAGCTTTTAGATCAAGATTATTTCAATAAAGTAAAGCTCAACGATGGAGGCAATCTTGAGTGGCCAGATGGCCAAGATTTCAATCCTGAGGCTCTTTATGACTGGGAGCGCTTTGAAAAACTGTACATTGAGGACGCCCAGCGTCAGTAGTAGGCGCGTCGAACACTGTAGTGGCCAAAATAACTTGACCACTACAGGACGGACCCGGATTTCGACCCCAGTCTGCACGCCTTCTACTACGCCCGGGTGCTCGAGATACCCACGCCGCGCTGGAGCACCATCCAGGCCAAACAACTCAACATGGCGCCCCCCGATGTGGTGCCCGCAACCCAGCAGGAGCGCGCCTGGAGTTCGCCCATCTGGTACGCGCCCACGGCCGCGGCGCGCCGAGGCGGAAAAGGCGCGAAAGCCGGCCTCACGGTGGCAGACCTCAATGCCAAGGGCGCCAAGCTGCTCAGCGACGACGAACTGAAGGCGCTGATCGTCGGCAAGTCCATCTGGGTGAAGAACAAGGTCACCGGCGAGCCGATCAAGGTGCGCTACGACGACAAAGGCAGCGCCGTGGTGCTGCACGTGGGGCGTGGCGCGACCCTGCCTAGCGTGGTCGGCGACCTGCCCCGCGCCAGCTACCAGGTCGGCGCATCTCCCTACCGCATCAAAAACGGCAAGATCATTACCGAGCTGAGCGGCACCCCGATCAGCATGGCCGTGTACAAATCCGGCGACAAATACTACGGCGCGCGCAGCAATGAGTTCGGCCACGCCAACTACGAGATCCTGAAAAAGGGGCCGGCCAACCTGGTCGAACTCAACAAGGGCGAGTACCAGAAGAAGGATCAGTCCAGCTATCTGCACGTAACGGAGTGATTGCGATGGGCGGAAGTCCAGGTGAACTCCGCCTTCAATCCGCATGCACAGGACTTTATTGATCTGTCCTATTCCGGTGGTCAGGCGGCCAAATCTCCTCGCGCGCCATTTCGGTAAACCGCAGACCCGGACCCTGGACTAAGCTGTCTTCGGGGTACTTTGCGCGAGGACAGGATGCGATGTTTTCCGACGATACAAGAGTTCTGACAGGGGCTGCCTTGCTGCTGGGGGCTGTATTTGCCACTGCTGTGGCCTTCGCCGAGGAGCCAAATCCCGAGCGCAACGCCTACTTCGGCGAGACGCACCTCCACACCAGCTGGTCGCTGGACGCGTGGGTATTCGGCAATCGCGTCACGGGTCCCGCCGATGCCTACAAGTACGCGAAGGGCGAGACCATCAAGCACCCGCTGGGGTACAACATCAAAATCACGACGCCACTCGACTTCATGGGTGTGACCGACCACTCCGAGTATGTCGGGGTCACCAAACAGGCGAACACGCCGGGGTCCTACACCAGCAAGCTGCCCGAGGCCCAGAGCCTGATCATCACCGACCCGAACAGCAAGGAGCAACAGCAGCGGGCCTTCCTGGCTGTCGTCAAGCTGCTGTCGAGCCCGCCCGTCAAGGCGTTGATGTCGCCGAAGGTCGCCGGCACGGTCTGGAAAGAGAACAACGACATCGCCGACGCGGCCAACGAGCCCGGCAAGTTCACCGCTTTCTGTTCCTACGAGTGGACCTCGATGCCGGACAACCGCAACATGCACCGCAACGTCTTCTTCCGCGATTGCGCCAAGGTCCCGGAGATGCCGTACAGCGCACTCGATTCCTGGCACCCCGTGGACCTGTGGAAGTGGATGGACGCGCAGCGCAAGGCGGGCAACGAGCTGTTGGCGATCTCGCACAACGCAAACCTCTCCGACGGCTGGATGTACCCGACCGACGTGGACAGCCTGGGGCGGCCCATCGATGCCGCCTGGGCCGAGTCGCGTATGCGCAACGAGCGGCTTATCGAGATGAAGCAGATCAAGGGGCAGTCGGAGACCCACCCGCTGCTCTCGCCCAATGACGAGTTCGCCAACTACGCGGTCTGGAATGTACTGCTCGGGCTGCCCCCGGAGTCCGGGCGCGTCGACAGGATCGTCGGCAGCTACGCGCGCCAGGCCCTGAAGGACGGCCTGACGATGCAGGACGTGCGGGGCTACAACCCGTATAAATTCGGGATGGCGGGGGGCTCCGATGCGCATAATTCCGCGAGCCCCTATCGCCAGGAGAACTTCTTTGGCGGGCATGCGCACGAGGACGGGACCATTGAGACGCGCATGGCCGGCCACAACTTCGCAGGCATCGACGTGCGCTACGAAGAGCCGGGCGGCCTCACAGGCGTATGGGCCGAGGAGAACACCCGCGCCTCGATCTGGGACGCCATGCACCGGAAGGAGACCTTCGGGGTCAGCGGTCCGCACATCAAGGTGCGTTTCTTCGGCGGCTGGGATTACGACAGGGGCCTGTTGAAGCACCGGGACTGGGTCAAGGCGGCCTATCGGGGCGGCGTCCCCATGGGTGGCGACCTGCCGTCGGCGAAGGCCGCGGCGCCGACCTTTGTCGTGTGGGCGGTAAAGGACCCGACCGCGGGTAATCTCGACCGCATCCAGATCGTCAAGGGCTGGTCGCAGCACGGCCAGAGTTTCGAAAAGGTCTTCGATGTGGCCTGGTCGGGCGATCGCAAGCCCGACCGCTGGACAGGCAAGGTCCCGCCGATCGTGAGCACTGTGGACATCGACAAGGCGACCTACAGCAATTCCGTGGGGGCGGTCGAGCTGAAAACGGTATGGACCGATCCGGAGTTCGATCCGAGCCTGCACGCCTTCTACTACGCGCGCGTGCTCGAGATACCGACGCCGCGCTGGTCGACCATCCAGGCCAAACAGCTCGGCATCGCGCCGCCGGACGTAGTGCCGCCGACGGTGCAAGAGCGGGCCTGGAGTTCACCCATCTGGTATACGCCCACGGACAAGGCCCGCAAGGCAGCCAAGGCGGGTCTCACCGTTGCCGAGCTCAAGGGGAAGGGCGCCACGGAATTGAACCAGAAGCAGGTCGAAGCGCTGATCGTCGGCAAGGCTCACTGGATGCGCAACAACGTGACGGGTGAGAAATTCAAGGTGAGTTACAGCGCGAACGGGCAAAGAACTGTGTGGCACATCGGCAAGAATGTTCCCCAGCCGAGCCAGGTTGGCGACGTCGCCCGGAACGGCTATGAGGGCGTGTCTTCGGCCTACTCGATCAAGAATGGCAGGGTGCTGACCTTTCTTCAGCAGGCGCCATTCGAGTTCGCCTTCTACAAGGTCGGCGATACGATCTACGGGGCAAGGAGCAACGAGTTCGGCTATGCCAATTACGAGGTGCTGCCCAAGCCGGTCGAGTTTTTGAACCCGCTGGGCAAGGGCGAGGCGGCACCGAAACACGGGCCTGTCCCTCCGGCCCCTCCGGCGCCGCAGAAAAAATGAGAATGAAAGTTTCAACGGGTAGCATTCCGTTGACGGCCGTCGCCGGGCCTGCGCTGCCAGCGGGTTGCGGTGTCGCCGCCAGCTCCGAATGCGACGCCCGCAGTGCAGAGACGGGAGGTGGGACCCAGTGACCTCGAACACACGGAAGCGGATGAACGCCGAGACGGAGCCTGTGGTGGGGGCGGGCGGCCCCGGCCGTGACCCGTTCTTGCTGCGATCTGCGCGGCGCCTGCTGCGGGAGCCCCTGGTGCACTTCCTGGTGCTCGGTGCCGCGCTGTTCGCCGGCTACGATTATCTGAATTCCGGCGATGGGGATGAGTCGCCTTACCAGATCGTGCTGACGCTCGACGAGCTGCGCCAGCTCGACCTGCTATTCAACGCGCAGTGGCGCCGCCAGCCGACCCCCGAGGAGTTTTCCCAGCTGGTGGAGTTCAAGATCCGCCAGGAGGTCCTCTACCGCGAGGCGCTGGCGATGGGTCTCGACAAGAATGACGAGATAGTGAAGCGTCGCATGGCGCAGAAGATGCAGTTCCTGGCGGAGGACGTGGCCGCTGCCCGCGAGCCCACCACCGAAGAACTGAAGACCTGGTACGCAAAGAATAGCGACAAGTTTGCGCTGCCGAGCCGGGTAAGCTTTCGACATCTGTACTTTTCTCCGGATCGCCGGGGGGCGCGCGTACGCGACGACGCGGCGCAGGCCCTCGCCGAACTGGCTGGCCAGCCCGAGGACTCAGAGCTCACCGAATCACTCGCCGATCGTTTCATGTTCCAGGATTATTACGCGGAGCGGACGTCGGAGTCGCTGGCCAAGGACTTCGGGCCGGAGTTCGCAGTGGCCGTCCCCAAGCTTGCGCCCGGCTCCTGGCAGGGACCGCTTGAGTCCGGCTATGGCTGGCACCTCGTCTACGTCGACTCCCTCATCCCGGGCCGGGTGCCGGCCTTTGAGGAGGTGGAACCGGATGTAAAGACCGCCTGGCTCGGCGCTCAGAAGGAAGCGGCCTGGGCGAAGGCCTATCGGGAAATGCGGGCCAAATACACGGTGCTGCTGCCAGCGCCGCCCAATAGCGATACGGTGTCGGCGTCTGCGCCTTCCGATACGGACGCGCTTACGCAAGGTGGCGGAGCGCCGCCATGAGCCGATTCTGTCGCTCCGCCCGCTGGCTGCTCACCGGCCTGTTGGTTTTGCTTGCGGCTATTCCAGTCGCACAAGCGCACGAATCGCGCCCGGCCTATATGGAGATCCGCGAAACGGCGACCGGACGCTACGCGGTGCTGTGGCGCACGCCGGTGTTGGCGGGGCGGCGTCTGTTGGTGGTACCGCGCTTTCCCGAGCGCGTGCGCAACCTGCGCGAGCCGGTGGTGCAGGAATTGAGCGACTCCCTGCTGGAGCGCCGCTGGATCGACGCCGGCCCCGCGGGCCTCGACGGCGCGCGCATCGAATTCGCCGGCCTGCAGCTGAGTATTACCGATGTGGTGGTGCGGGTTCACCTGCTCGACGGCCGCAGTTGGATGGTGGTCGCCAGGCCTTCACAGCCCTGGGTGGAAGTCGCGGCGGCGAGCGGCGGCTGGGCCACCTTCTCCGATTTTCTCCGGCAGGGGTTCGCGCACATACTTTCCGGGCCGGATCACCTGCTGTTCGTGTTTGGCCTGCTGCTGCTCGTGCGCCGGCGCTGGATGCTGGTGAAAACCGTTACCGCTTTTACCATCGCCCACAGTATTACCCTGGCGGCGGCAACCCTCGGCTATGTGCAGCTGCCGGCGCCCCCCATTGAGGCCGCCATCGCGCTGTCGATCTTCTTCCTCGGCCTCGAGGTCCTCCGCGCCCGCCGCGGCGGCACCAGCTTCACCATCCGCCACCCCTGGGTCGCGGCCTTCGCCTTCGGCCTGCTGCACGGCCTCGGCTTCGCCGGCGCCCTCTCCGCCGCGGGCCTGCCGCCGGCAGCGGTTCCCCTCGCGCTTGTGTCGTTCAACATCGGCGTGGAGTTCGGCCAGTTGGCCTTCGTGGCCGTCGTGTTGCTGCTGGCCCGAGGCCTGAGTGCCTTGAGGCTGCGCTGGCCGCGACCGGTGCAGTTATTGCCCGCCTACGCGGTGGGCTCCCTCGGCGCCTTCTGGATGATGCAGCGCTTGCTCTCCGTTTAGTACGCACACCCGGGAAACTATACTGGTCCCAGTCGGTTTGCGGTTGGGGGGCGGTTGCGCGCTTCGCCCCACGGCTGCCTCCCGCCAATGGCACAGTGAACACTTATGGCAGACGAGCAGGGCGAAGACAAAAAACCAGACGACGAGGGGCCGCAGCTGCCTCGGCCGCAGCGGCCGTCGCCTTCACTCGGCTGGGGCCAGTACCTGATCTGGATATTCCTCGTATTCCTGATTGCCCAGTACTGGTCCGGCGTGCTGCAGGACCAGCAGCGGCAGACCCTCTCCTATACCGAATTCAAGGAAAAGGTGCGCAGCGGCCAGGTGGCCAGCGTGGTGCTGCACGGCGACCGTATCTCCGGAACCTACGACAGGACCCGGGAGGAGCAGATAGTCTCCGGCGACCCGCGCGCCGACCGCTTCGTCACGATACTGCCGCCGGTGGAGGATCCGGAACTGATGCCGCTGCTGGAAGAGAAGCAGGTGGAGATCAGGGCCGAGCCGCAGCAGGCGGACCTGTGGACGCGGGTGCTGATCGGCGTACTGCCGTGGATACTGATTATCGGCCTGTTTATCTGGGCCGGGCGGCGCATGCAGGAGCGCATGGGCGGCGTCGGCGGAGGCGGCGCCTTCGGCTTCGGGCGCTCCCGCGCCAAGCGCTTCGAGCGCGGCGAGTCGCAGGTGACCTTCGACGACGTGGCCGGGCTGGCCAACGCCAAGCGCGACCTGCAGGAGATCGCCGGCTATCTGAAGAATCCCGAGCACTACCGCAGGCTGGGGGCCAAGGTGCCCAAGGGCATATTGCTGATGGGGCCGCCGGGCACGGGCAAGACGCTGCTGGCCAAGGCGCTGGCGGGCGAGAGCGATGTGCCTTTCTTCAGTATCAGCGGCTCGGAATTTATCGAGATGTTCGTCGGTGTCGGTGCCTCCCGGGTGCGGGATATGTTCGCCAGCGCCAAGAAGGAGGCGCCGTCGATCATCTTTATCGACGAGATAGATTCCGTCGGCCGCGCCCGCGGCACCGGCCTCGGCGGCGGTCACGACGAGCGCGAACAGACCCTGAACCAGATCCTCGGCGAGATGGACGGCTTCGATCCCCACGAGACGGTGGTGGTGGTGGCCGCCACCAACCGCCCCGATGTGCTGGACGCGGCGCTGCTGCGCCCGGGGCGCTTCGACCGCAAGATAGTGTTGGACCTGCCGGACAAAAACGCCCGCAGGGCGATACTGGAGATCCACTCGCGCGAGGTGCCGCTGGCGGACGATGTGGATTTCGAGCGCCTGGCGGCACTGACGGTCGGCTTCGCCGGCGCCGATCTGGAAAACCTGATCAACGAGGCGGCGCTGCTCGCCGGGCGCGAGGACAAGCCGGCGGTGGATATGGCCTGTCTGTTGCTGGCGCGGGACAAGGTGGTGCTGGGCAGCGAGCGCGAGATGGCGATCAGCGACGAGGACAAGAAAATCATCGCCTACCACGAGGCGGGGCACGCGCTGGCGGCGAGTCTGCTGCCCAACGCGGACCCGCTGGACAAGGCCACGATCATCCCGCGCGGGCGCAGTCTCGGTGCCACAGAGCAGATCCCGGAGGAGGAGCACCACAGTTTGCGCGAAAGCTACCTGCGCGACCGTATCGGCGTGATGCTCGGCGGGCGGGTGTCGGAGCAGGTGGTGTTCAACGAGGTCAGCTCCGGTGCCGAGGAGGACCTGAAACAGGCCACGCGCCTGGCGCGGCATATGGTCAGCCAGTGGGGTATGAGCGACAAGCTCGGCCCGGTGGCCTTCCGCCGCGGCGAGGAGCATATTTTCCTCGGCCGCGAAATGGCGCAACAGAAGGATTTCAGCGAGCACACGGCGGAGATTATCGACGAGGAGATCGTCGAGCTGATCCGCGGTATCGAAAAGGAGGTCCGGGCGCTGCTCGAACAGCATCGCGACAAACTGGATGCACTGGCCGGGGCGCTGCTGGAGAAGGAGACGCTGGAGGCGGCGGAGATACAGCAGATTATCCACGGCGGGGAAGAGTAGCGGCCCGCCTCCGCTTTAGTTTCTTTTGAGAAGCCCCAATAATTTTTTCAGCGGCAGGCAGTTGATCACGTCCTTCTTTTCCAGCCAGCCGCGCCGCGCCTGGTCTATGCCCCAGCGCATGTTCTGCAGGTCGGCGGCGCTGTGTGCGTCGGTGGCGATGGAGATCTTTACCCCGAGTTCCCGCGCCAGCATACAGCCCTCGTCGGTCAGGTCCAGCCGCCGGGGCTGGGCGTTCAGCTCCATAAAACAGCCGCGCTCTTGCGCCGCCTCAAGGATTTTTTCCAGATCCGCTTCGTAGGGATCCCGCCTGTTGATCAGGCGGCCGCTGGGGTGGGCGAGGATATTGAAGTAGGGGTTGTCCATCGCGCGCAGTATCCGCTCTGTCTGCCTCTTGCTCGACAGGTCGAACTTCTGATGAATCGCGCAGACGGTGAAATCCAGTTCTTTGAGCAGATCGTCGGGATAATCGAGCGAGCCGTCTTCCAGGATATCCACCTCGCTGGATTTGAGCAGCAGGATATCGTCCAGCCGCTCGTTCAATTTGTCTATTTTCCGGATGTGTTCCAGCAGGTGTTTTTTATCCAGGCCAGAGGCGATGGTCAGGCTTTCCGAGTGCTCGGTAATGGCCAGATATTCGTAACCCAGCGCCGCGGCCGCCCGGGCCATTTCCTTCAGGGAGTTGTGGCCGTCGCTGGCCTTGGTGTGGGCGTGCAGGTCGCCGCGAATATCGCCCAGGGTGATCAGCTTCGGCAGCTTGCCGTTTCTGGCGGCTTCCAGCTCGCCGCGGTTTTCCCGCAGTTCCGGCTCTATATAGGGCAGACCCACAGTGTCGTAGACGGATTTCTCCGTCCTGCCGGCGATGCGCTCTTCGCCCTTGAATACCCCGTACTCGTTGATCTTGTAGCCGCTCTTGACCCCCATTTGGCGCACTGCGATATTGTGCGCTTTGGAGCCGGTGAAGTAGTGTTGCGCGGCGCCGAAGCTGGCCTGGGGGACTACGCGCAGGTCCACCTGCATGCCCGAGCGCAGGTAGACGGTGGAGCGGGTCACCCCCTTGGAGACCACTTCCTCCACCTCGTCGTAGCCGGTAAAGTGGTCCATAATCGCGGCGCTGTGCTTATTGCCGCTGTGGCTGCCTTTGGCGGTGATCAATATATCCAGGTCGCCCACCGTCTCCCTGCGCCGCCGGTAGCTGCCGGCGATCACTATGTCCTTGAGGCCCTCGGCCTTCTTCAGATACTCGAGCAGCGGTCTGGCGATATCCTCTGCCTCGATCAATTGGGTGCGCGGTTTTGCCCCGGAGAATTTTTCCAGACGTTTTTTGATTTTTTCCTCGCTCTTGTCGCCGAAGCCGGCGATCTCGTGAATTTTGCCACGCTCCGCGGCTCGCTTCAGGTCGTCCAGTGTCTCGATATTGAGTTCCAGGTAGAGGGCGCGGACCCGCTTGGGGCCCAGGCCCTCGATCTTCATCAGTTCACTGAGCGCGGGCGGCGTGCGCGCCTCCACCTCCTCCAGCAGTGGCAGTTCGCCGGTCTCCACCAGGGTCTGGATCTTCTTTGCCAGGTCGTCGCCGATATCCGGCAGTTCGGTCAGGTCCGCGCCGTCGTCCAGCAGATCGGACATGCTGCGCGGATAACCGCGCACCGTGCGCGCGGCGTTGCGGTAGGCGCGTACGCGAAAGGGGTTGGCGTCCTCGATTTCCAGCAGGTCCGCCAGGCGGTCGAACTTGTCGGCGATTTCGCTGTTGTGGACAGGCATGGCATAGCCGCACTTACAGGTTGTTGAAAAAGGCCATCCCGGCCTTTTTCCCCAGTTTGCGGCGCATGTCCGCAAACCCTCCGCGACAAATCAAGCACTTGCGCGCTTGATTTGCGGCCGGGCCGTCCCTGGCCCGGACTGGCAGGCTGTTTTTCAACAGCCTGCAAAAGGCAAATGGCTGTCCGATCAGTATAGGAGGGGCGTTGGTGGCGAAGGTCCGTCCGTTGAATCAGGCCGCTTCGGTTTCCGGCGTTTCCGTCGCCAGTTCCCGCGCAAACGCCGCTTCGATCAGTTCCGCCTCCCGCAGTCTTTTGATGCGCTCGAAGAAGGTCTGCGCCTCCGGAAAGGCCAGCTTCAGGTAGGCCAGCCACTGCTTGATACGGTTGCCCAGGTATTTGGGCGGGTAGGCCTCGCGGGTGGTCAGGTAGTAGTCCCACAGCAGCGCGACAATCTGCCGCCAGTGCATCGGCGTATAGTCGCGCCCGGCGCAGAGCGCCTTGATCTGCAGTCCCAGGTCCGGGCGCGCCAGCAGGCTGCGGCCGAACATAAAGGCGCTGCAGCCGGTCACCTCGCGGCAGCGCTCAAACGCGTCCGTGGTCCAGATATCGCCGTTGGCGATCACCGGGATCGACAGCCGCTCGCGTATCTCGCCGATATATTCCCAGTAGGCCGGCGGCCGGTAGCCGTCCGCCTTGGAGCGCGCGTGCACCGCCAGCTCACTCGCGCCGCCGGCCTCGGCGGCGCGGGCGTTGTCCATATAGCTGGACCTGTCCATATAGCCGAGGCGGATCTTCGCCGAAACCGGAACAGACTCCGGCAGGGCCCGGCGCACGGCGCCGACGATGGCCTCCACCCGCTGAGGGCTCTGCAGCAGGCAGGCGCCGCCGTCACTGTTGTTGACCGACTTGGCCGGACAGCCGAAATTCAGGTCGATAGCTTTGGCACCCGCTTCCACCGCCCTGGCCGCGTTCCAGGCCATGGCCTCGGGGTTGCCCCCCAGCAGCTGCAGGCGCACCGGCGTGCCGCTCGCGGTGGCGGCCGCCGTCTCCAGTTCCGGGCACAGGCGGGTGAAGACGCGGCGCGGCAGCCGGGTGTGGGTGACGCGCACGAATTCGGTGACGCAGATATCCACACCGCCGATGGCGGACAGCAGCGCGCGCACATGGTGATCTATCACTCCCTCCATCGGGGCCTGGTAAATCCTGGGAATGGAAGAATCTGTCTGTGCGGTCATCTAATCCTGGTCGGTGCCGAAATCTGGGCGCGTATTCTATCAGTTTGCGCCAGCGGTGGTGTAAAAGTGATCGGGATGCGAATACAGCGGGGAGGCGCGGCGGGTCCGATGCCGAATCGGTGGATTTCGGCGCCGGAATATCCGCGATATCGCGATGGTTACAGTTGCGCCTGAAACTAATAAGTATTTGATTTTAAAGGGAACTTGTATTGATAATAGCGTCCGTTTTGGGCGCCGGTATTTGTTATAACAAACTGTTATGGAAAATTAATGAGACGAATAGGGCGCCGGCCGGTTGCAGCGCGATAGCGGCTATAAAAGCGTATATCGGCGCCGCCGTATTGCGGGCGCTTATAAAACCGTTCAGGATGATCGGTTTTATTGCCTGAATAATTAGGGGAATAAACAGTGCAAGACTCGCTACTTCAACAGGGGCTGGACATCACGCTGTTCGGCATGGGGATTGTTTTCACATTCCTGCTGCTGCTGGTGATCGGCACCGGCATCATGTCCCGTATTATTACCCGCAATTTTCCCGAAGCGGAGCCGGCGGCTCCCGCATCCGGCGACGATGAGCGCCTGCGCGCAATTATAAAAGCGGCCATCGACCAGCATCGCAAAAGACGCTAGCGGGCGCCGTTACCGCCGAATAACCTCCAACAATTTGCCGAGAGAGACGACCCATGACTGAGGTTAACTCTTTAGTTAACAAATCCCCACTGGGCATTACCGACGTAGTCCTGCGCGACGCCCACCAGTCACTGTTTGCGACCCGTATGCGACTGGACGACATGCTGCCGATTGCGGAAAAGCTCGACAAGGTCGGATTCTGGTCCCTGGAATCCTGGGGCGGCGCCACCTTCGACGCCTGTATCCGCTATCTCGGCGAGGATCCCTGGGAGCGTATCCGCGAGCTGAAAAAGGCCATGCCGAACACGCCGCAGCAGATGCTGTTCCGCGGCCAGAATATTCTCGGCTACCGCCACTACGCCGACGACGTGGTGGAAAAATTCGTCGAGCGCGCGGCGGAAAACGGCGTGGACGTCTTCCGCGTATTCGACGCGATGAACGATATGCGCAACCTGCAGACGGCGCTGAAGGCGGTGAAGAAGCAGGGCAAGCACGCCCAGGGCACCATCTCCTACACCGTGAGCCCGGTGCACACCATGGATCTGTGGGTGGACCTGGGGCGCCAGATAGAGGATATGGGTGCCGACTCCATCGCGATCAAGGATATGGCCGGCCTGCTGCGCCCCTACGAGGGCTATGAACTGGTCAAGCGCCTGAAGGCCGCGGTGGATATCCCGATCCATATGCAGTGCCACGCGACCACCGGCCTCTCCACCGCCACCGCGCTGAAATGTATCGAGGCGGGTATCGACAATGTCGACACCGCCATCTCATCCATGTCCATGACCTACGGCCACAGCCCCACCGAGGCGCTGGTGGCGATCCTCGAGGGCACCGAGCGGGATACCGGCCTGGATATCCATCTGCTGGAGGAGATCGCGGCCTACTTCCGCGAGGTGCGCAAGAAGTACGCCAAGTTCGAGGGTTCACTCAAGGGCGTCGACTCGCGCATCCTGGTGGCCCAGGTGCCCGGCGGCATGTTGACCAATATGGAAAACCAGCTGCGCGAGCAGGGCGCCGGCGACCGCCTGGACGAAGTGCTGGAGGAGATACCGCGGGTGCGCGAGGACCTGGGCTTTATTCCGCTGGTGACGCCCACCTCGCAGATCGTCGGCACCCAGGCGGTGCTGAACGTACTGACCGGCGAGCGCTACAAGTCCATCTCCAAAGAGACGGCCGCGGTGCTGAAGGGCGAGTACGGCGCGACGCCGGCGGAGGTCAACAAAGAGCTGCAGGCGCGCGTGCTGGACGGTGCCGAGCCGGTCACCTGTCGCCCGGCGGATCTGCTGGAGCCGGAGCTGGACAAGCTGACCGCGGAGCTGAAGCGGAAGGCCGGCGATGAAAACATTGCGCTGGAGAGCGGCGAGCGCGAGATAGACGATGTGCTGACCTATGCGCTCTTCCCGCAGATAGGCCTCAAGTTCCTGAAGAACCGCGGCAATCCGGATGCCTTCGAGCCGGTGCCCACCGGCAACGAGGGCAGCGCGGTCAGGAATGACAAGGGCGAGGAGGTCTACACGGTCACCGTCGAGGGCAAGCGCTACACGGTCACCGTCGCCGACGGCGGCGAACTCACCAGTGTGACGCCGGTATCCGGCGCCGCCGCGCCGACTGCAGCGCCGTCCGCCGCGGGCGCCGCGCCGGCGGCCAGCGGCGGCGAGCCGGTCAAGGCGCCGCTGGCCGGCAATATCTTCAAGGTCATGGTCAAGCCCGGCGACCAGGTGGCCGAGGGCCAGACCATCGTCGTGCTCGAGGCGATGAAGATGGAGACCGCCGTCAGCGCGCCCCGCGCCGGCAGCGTGACCGGCGTGGCCGTCAAAGAGGGCGATTCCGTGGCGGTGGGCGATGCCCTGCTGTCCATCGCCTAAGGCCAGAACAGGAGTCGCAAGTGGATAATCTACTCAATCTTTGGCAGTCGTCCGGCGCCTACCAGATGGCGTCGGGCCAGTTCGCAATGATTGTCGTCGGCCTGCTGTTGCTGTTTCTGGCCATCCGCAAAAACTTTGAGCCGCTGCTGTTGGTGCCCATCGGCTTCGGCGGCATCCTCGCCAATATTCCCGGCGCCGACCTGGCGCTGTCGGCGGCGGAGACGGCGCTGGCTTCCGGCGATGCGGTAGTGCTGGCGCAGATGGCGCAGATTCTGGGGGTGGAAAGCGCGAGTGATCTCTACGCGCTGAAGGAGGCCCTGGCCAATGCGCCGGCGGCGGTACAGACCCAGGCCACCCAGTACGCACTGGACGCCGGCTTCAGCAACGGCATGCTGTACAACTTCTATTCCGTCGCCATCGCCTCCGGCGTCGCGCCGCTGGTGATCTTTATGGGCGTCGGCGCCATGACGGATTTCGGTCCGCTGCTGGCCAACCCGCGCACCCTGTTCCTGGGCGCGGCGGCGCAGTTCGGTATCTTCGCCACGGTGCTCGGCGCGGTCGGGCTTTCCGTGGCCGGTATTATGGACTTCTCCATCGCCGACGCCGCCGCCATCGGTATTATCGGCGGCGCCGACGGCCCCACGGCCATCTACGTCTCCAGCCTGCTGGCCCCGGATCTGCTCGGTGCCATCGCGGTGGCGGCCTATTCCTATATGGCCCTGGTGCCGCTGATCCAGCCGCCGATCATGCGCGCGCTGACCACCGAGGCGGAGCGCAGGATCGAGATGGTGCAGCTGCGCCATGTGAGCAAACGCGAGAAGATCACCTTCCCGCTGCTGCTGCTGATCCTGGTGGCGCTGTTCCTGCCGGACGCGGCACCGCTGTTGGGGATGTTCTGCTTTGGCAACCTGATGCGCGAGTGCGGCGTGGTCGCGCGCCTGTCCGACACGGCGCAGAACGCGCTGATCAATATCACCACCATCTTCCTCGGTCTTTCCGTCGGCTCCAAACTGGCCGCGGACAAGTTCCTGGATCCGAAGACCCTCGGCATCCTGGCGCTGGGTATCGTCGCCTTCGCGATCGGCACCGCCGCCGGTGTGTTGATGGCGAAGCTTTTGAACCTGGTCAGCAAGCACAAGATCAACCCGCTGATCGGTTCCGCCGGCGTGTCCGCGGTGCCGATGGCGGCGCGGGTATCCAACAAGGTCGGCCTGGAAGCCAACCCGCACAACTTCCTGCTGATGCACGCGATGGGCCCCAATGTGGCCGGCGTGATCGGATCGGCGGTGGCGGCCGGTGTGATGATCACCATGGTGCGCGCCATGGGCGGCTGATGGATTTATCGGAATTCAGATTTGTAGGGGCGAACCTTGTGTTCGCCTTTTTTGTGTTGGATGCCGGGAATTTAGGAGGTTCGGTGGCAGGGCCCTTACATCCGGCGCCCCTACAGATCCGACTGGTGTGCTTTGCCGAAGGAGCGCGGCGGCCCCAGCAGCGGCGTTTTCACCGGCTTGGCCGCGCCCGGTACAATCACAAAAGAGTTGGCGCCGGGGTTGGTCTGGAAGAAGAGCGGCCCGTCCTTTCTCCAGTTGTTTACCAGCCAGATATTCCCCGACGGATCCACGGCGCCGCCGGTGATCCGCTCCAGCGCATCGCTGGTGTAGCCGGTCGCCGGGGAAATGGCGTCGCCGAATGTATGCCCCGGCGGGCATTTGCCGACGCCGCAGAAGCGGGAGATACCGGTATCCGGCCACTGGAAGCCATCCTCCGCGTCCTCCATCGGCGTGTGGCCAAAATTGAATACCCACACGGTGTCGTCGCCGTCGACCGCATTGCCCCAGGGAACGCTCAGGCCGCCCACCTTGGTGAACTGCTGCGGTGTGCCGCCGCCGGCCGGGTAGAAGATCAGCGACGGCATCTTGCCGCTCTGTGAATCCAGTGGGGTCTTGCAGACGATGTTGACCGTGTCGGAACTCGACACCCACATATTGCCCTGGCTGTCGCCGGCGATACCCATCGGCCAGGACAGGTCCACTGCGGAGGAGTCCACGGTTTCCACACTGCCGTCGGCGCTGACGATATAGATTTCCTGCGCCTGGTTGCCGGTGACCCAGGCGCGCCCCTCGGGATCGATGGCGATCGCGAAGGGTTTCAGCAGCGGGATTTCGTTGTCGTCTCCGGCGATGCCGCCGGGCAGCGGGATATTGCGCGCGCGCAGCGGGTTGCCTTTGGGAATCACCGTGACAGTGTCGTTGCCGCAGTTGGCGACCCAGATATTGCCGTCGCGATCCGACAGCGTCGCCTGGGGCCAGGAGATATTGCCACGGGTGAAGCCGCTCTCCGGCGACAGCGGCAGGCCGTTCGGCAGGAACAGCGACACGCTGTTGTGGGTGGCCGGAATCTTCTTTGCCGGATCCGGCGGTACAGTGCCATCCGCGCAGTTCGGTGACTCGAAACCGAAATTGCCGACCCAGATCAGGCCGTGGGGATCCACAGAGATACCGAAACCCGCACCGCTGAGCCCGCCGCCGAAGTAGGGCGTATCCGGAAATTTCTCCCCCCAGGGGAAGAACTTCAGCAGGCGCAGGCCGGTGCAGGCGGTTTCCACCGGTGCCCTGGGTTCATAGTTGTCGTTGATCCAGCCGAAGCCACGCCCGTCGATGGCCACATGGCCGGGGCCGTTCATCAGGTTGAACCTGTCCTGCCGCGAGAAAAATCCGCCGGTGAATTTGAGGAATATCAGCCAGTTGGTGGGTCTGTCTGTCAGGGCCGGCTGGTAGATCGGCGACAGGAGCGAGAGTAGGAACAGCGGGTCGTCGGCGTTGGACGGGTAGTTCGGGAAGGCCGGAAATTTGGCGATGTTCGCCACCGCCTGCAGGACATTGCGCGGCCGGGGGCCGCCGCCGGCGGTGGCCGCAAACAGCGCGCGGCAGTTGTCGGTATCGGCGATACAGGCGGCGACGACGTTGGCCAGGGCGTTGAAGGTGGCCAGTGTCGATGTCTCTGAACCGTTCGGTTTTCTCGCCAGCACCTCGCCGATATCGCCGCTCTCGGGATTGGCCATATTGCCGGCCATCTTCACCGCGTTGAGCATGCCGTGGGTATTGCCGCGGATTTTGCGCCCGTCGATAAACTGGGCGAAGGCGGTGCCGGTGGCGACGGTGGTACGCTCGTTGATGACGACCTTTTTCAGGATCTCTGAACCGGAACCGACCGCGCCGGCGAGCATTCGCGGATGTTTTTCCGCAATGATGAAGTAAACCGGGTTGCGCCGCGGCTGCCGGTTGCGCGGCAGCCTGAAGCGGATCTCGAATTCCCCGGCGGCGTCGGTGATCGAGGCCCCGAGGATATGCTCGATGGACAGTGGCCCGGCGTAGCTGACCAGAAGAAAAACCCTGTAGCCGCGCAGGGGGCTGCCGTTGCCCTCCAGGGTGCCGCGGATCTTCTCCACCCGCGGCAACCAGGGGCCGTTCGGCGCGACACCGTGCGCGCCGCCGGCGGCCTCCGCTTCCGGTCGCGAAAGCGGATCGCCCTCAGAGTGGGACGGATCGGCGGAGCGGGCCGATGCATAATACGCAGTCATCGCCAGCAGCGCGGCGACCGAGATGACGACCAGAAATTTGAGGGAATAGAGGCGGCTTGCGGGCTTGCGGGACTCATCCATGAACTTTTACTTCCCAGCTGCTCAGTTCACGACAGGAGGGGCCAGGGGAGCGCCCTGTCAAAAAAGTATGGCACAGGATGGATGGGCGGCTGCCGGGAAGGGGGGCGCCGGTGCGCAGCGGCGCCGCGGAAGAGATTCGGAATCAGCCCTGCAGCTTCTGGGCGAAACGCAGCAGGGCGGAGGATGCCGGGCGGCGGGGTTCCGCACCGGTCAGCGGGCGAAAATGCCTGTCGAGCAGTTGAAACAGGGCGCGGCGGCTGGCCAGGTGGAAGATTTCCGGCGACCCGTGACGGGCGTAGTATTCCGGAAACAGCCGCGCGATATCCTGCGGCGTCCACTCCAGGTGAAACTGCAGGCCGAGAATACGCTCGCCGGATGAAAACGCCTGGTGCGGGCAGAGTTTGGATTCCGCCAGGCACTGTGCGCCGGCGGGAATCGCAAAGCGATACCTGTGCGCGTGGAACACAAGCCCGGTGCCGAGTGACCAGTTCTGTTTCGGCGTGACCGGCAACCAGCCGAGTTCCTCCTCCGGCATTTCGATAACTTCCGCTCCGAGCGCGTGGGCCAGCAGTTGCGAGCCGAGACAGATGCCGAGAATCGGCAGATTGGTCTTTATCGCGCGGCGGATCCAGTCGATCTCCAAGGCGAGCCACCGCAGCCTGCCGCGGTCGCGCACGTCCATCAGGCCGCCGAGAATCACCAGCCCGTCGAAGCCTCCATCGGGGAGTATTTCCCGCCGCGGATCGACGATCAGCAATTCGATATTGCGCTCCGCGGCCCAGTCGGCGATATACCCGGGCCCCTCGTGTTTTTCATGCTGGAGGGCCAGCAGCCGCTTACTCATGGTTGCTGAGAGTCCCGCGTTTCCAGGTAGAGCGCCTTCTTGAAGCGGATGTCTTTTCCCGAAGCATGTGTATCGGTCAATCTTGTCATGGCGAAATTCTAGCCATACATTGGTGACCAATCGATTCTGAGTCGCAGGAATGTAATTCCAAAATGGAAATAGATGATCTGGAGAAGTTCCTGGTGATCGCCGCCACCGAGAACCTGCAGCGCGCGGCCGACCGCCTGGATACCACCGCCGGGGGCCTGAGCAAGTCGCTGCGCCGCCTGGAGACGGCGCTGGACACGCGACTGTTCGACCGTATCGGCAAGCAGATTCGCCTCAACGACGCGGGCCGCCGGCTGCAGCAACGGGCCGCGGAAATCGTCGCCATGGCCCGGCAGACCCGCGCCGAGTTCGGCGGCCTCGCCCGCGGGCCCGAGTGCCGTGTGGCGGCGCCGGCGGTGCTGCAGCTGGAATGGGCGCGGCGCATACAGCGGGCGCTGGCGGAGCAGCGGGCCGATGCGCGCCTGTCCATGACCTCCGCCTACGAGGCGCTGGCGCTCAGGATGCTGCTGCGCGGCGAAGTGGATTTCGCCCTGGTGACCGATGCGGTGGCGGCGCAGATTCCCGGAGACCTGTCGGTGCGCGCCTTGGGCACCACCACCATGCGTGTGGCGGCGGCGCCGTCGCACCCGCTGGTCGCGGGGCGCAAGGCGCGGCCGGTGGAGGTGACGGCGGAGACGATATTGCAGTATCCGTTTGCCGCGCCGCGCATCTCCCCCTTCTGCGGCGAGGAGCGGGGTATCGGCAGCGACGGCTGGCGCGAGGACGCGCTGCCGCGCAAGATTGCGGTGGTGGTGAACGACTACGGCGTGCTCTGCAGCCTGGTACAGGGCGGCCAGATGCTGGCCTACCTACCCGAGGAGCTGCTCGAGGAGATAGGCGCGGTGCGCCTGAAAGTGGTGGATTGCCCCTATTGCTGCAGCGAGAATCTGATTTTGGTCTGGCGGGGCGGTGGCTGGCTGGACCGGCTGGCGCAGGCCCTCTGAAGCCCCGCGGTGCGGGAACTATTTCCCCGGACGCCCCTCACTATTGTGGTCCGTGTATATCCGCGGGGAACCGGCGGCGGAGATCTGCCGCGGGAATCTGGCCCCGCTCGTCGGAGTACCTGGGCGCGGCGGTGCGCATGCTATGATAGGCGCGCTTTTTATCACAGCAGGGGCGCGGAGCGGCGCTCGGAGGGGAACTTATGTCCTGGTTGGGCGCGGGTATTGGAGCCGGTATCGGCTTGATGTTTGGGGGCCCCATAGGCGCGGCCCTGGGGGCCTGGATCGGCGGCTCCGTCGGTTCCGGCTTGCGCCATGTCGGCGACGCGGCGGCGAGCCTGAACCGCGAGGGGGCGCAGGCGGTTTTTATCGTTGCGCTGTTCTCGATGCTGGCGAAGGTGGCCAAGGCGGACGGGCAGGTGTCCAGGGCCGAAGTCCAGCTGATCGAGGACTTTATGCGCAACAACCTGCGCCTCAGCGCCGAGGACAGGTCACAGGCGATCAAGATCTTCCAGAACGCCAAGAGCGACAACTACAGCATCTACGACTATGCGCAGCAGTACCGGCAGCTGGTGCGCAACCAGGCCATGCGCGAGATGGTTTACCGCCTGCTGTTTGCGGTCGCCTACGCGGATGGCGAATTGCACGCGGCGGAAGAGGCGATATTGCGCCGCATCCCCGCCGACCTGGGGCTGCACGAGTCGATTTTCACGGCGATGCAGGGGGAGTTCGATGGCCGCGCGCCGGCGTCGGCGGACAGCCTCAGGCACCACTATGCCGTGCTCGATTGCACGCCGGAAACCAGCGACCGCGATCTGAAGCTCGCCTACCGGCGCAAGGCGGCGGAATTCCACCCGGACAAGATCGCCTCCAAGGGGCTGCCGGAGGAATTCATGCGCCATGCGGAAGACCAGATGAAGAGCATCACCGTGGCCTATGAAACCATCGTCGAGGCGCGCAAGCGCAAGGCGGCTGCGACTGCCTAGGGAACCACGAGAGACAATCTAATCGAGGTGTTGGATGACCCTTGCACAAAAAATTGAACAGAAACTGACAGCGGCATTTGCCCCCCTTCATATAGAGGTGCAGTGCGAGAGCCATATGCACAATGTGCCGCCCGGGTCGGAAATGCACTTTCGCGTGGTACTGGTCAGCGACGCCTTTGCCGAGCTGCGCAAAGTGCAGCGGCACCAGAAGGTTTACGCGGTGCTGGCGGAGGAGATGGCCGGTCCTATACACGCGCTGGCGCTGCACACCTACAGCCCGCAGGAGTGGGAGGGGGCGGCGCCGCAGAGTCCGGAGTGTCTCGGCGGTGGAAAAAAGTAACGTATTTTCTCGCGCCTGATTGTCACTTCCTGAGTTGTTCCACCACCGCGTCGCGTCTCTCTTCGGGCTGCCGCGGCGCGTAAACACTCCCCTTGGCTTCCTGTCCATCTCGCCAGCTGCGCGAAATACCTCGTTCGATTGGCGCACATTGGTTGCTGTTCCCCGCCACAAGAAATACTTCCGCGCCTAAATTGCAGGATTGTTCTTTTTTGGCGTCAAAATTTGGTCGTTTTTTCTACAGGGGTGCTTTCACACGACTAGACTGATCATTGATTGGGCTGATTGCTGTTTTAATCTGCTGAATATCAATGGAGTTACCCCAATGAAGATGACGCGTATTTTGATCCCCGCGCTGGCACCGCTGGCACTTGCAGTTTCCAGCGTGGCCTCTGCAGGACCTGCCGGCTATGCTCCGCCCCCGCCGCCCCCCGAGAGGCAGGAATTTATTATCCGCCTGGGTGCATCCTATATACACCCGAATGCGGATCGGGTGACGTTTACCGATTCATCCCACTTCTTCTTCGATGGGTTCCGTTCGACCCTGGATCCGGACGATGAGTGGGGCTGGAATATCAGCGGCGTCTGGAAGCCGATGGATCATTTCGGCTTCGAGCTGATGTATATCGACGGCGACGACCATGTCGGTGGCGACAGCAAGGGATTCCTCTCGATTTCCGGATTCGACGATGACGTCCGGCTGCGCAACCTGACCAAGTTCTCGCCGGAAATGAGCACGGCCATGGCCAACTGGTATCCGCTGGATCCATCCTGCATGTTCCAGCCGTATGTCGGTGTCGGTATCAACTACACGGATTTCAGTGGCGAGAGCTTCCGCGGCGTTGCCCGCGATGATCTGCGGGAATTCGGTCTGAGAGGCCGGCTCTCCATGGGTAATTCCTGGGGCTACGCCTGGCAGCTCGGCGCCGACCTGAATTTCGGCCACGACAGCGCCTGGCTGGTGAACGTGGCGGCCATCTACCTGGATTCGGAGACGGATGTTGAGTTCCAAATCCTGGAGGACAGCAGCTCGTCAAGCCCCAACCGCGTAGTGGAGGCCTACGGCGGCGACTACCTCTACAACCCCTGGGTATTCAACCTGTCGGTGGGTTACAAGTTCTCTTTCTGATCGCTTTGTCAGAACCTTTCTTCGGGGCGCTTCGGCGCCCTTTCTTGTTTGCGTCGGTTGGGCGGCAGGTTGAATACGGCGCCGCTTTATATCCCTCGCCCCGGCGCCGGACTCAACCGGTGAGGGAATTTCTGTCGGCCACAGGGCGAAAATTTCTGCGCCAACTTTACACAAAAGTTCTAATTGGAAGCGGAATGGTCGGGTGTTTTTTCTACTGTGGTGTTTTTTCGTGTCTAGACTGAAAAATGATTGGGTGGATTGCTGTTGAATTTGCCGAATATCAATGGAGTTATCACGTATGAAAATGACGCGCATTCTTACACCTCTGGCTCTCGCAGTTTCGGCCGCGGTAGGAGCGCAACAGGCACTGGCGGGACCCTCCGGTTATGCCCCGCCGCCCCCCGGACCGAAACCGCTGTACCATGCCGGGACCACGGTGATACGCCTCGGTGGCGGCTATTTCGATCCGGACAGCACTTCCGGAAAACTGATAAACCCACAGTTTTTCCCCGAGTTTGACCGCTTCGACTACGACCTGTCCGACGAGTGGACCTGGCAATTCAGTGCGATGTTTATGCCGGCCGACCACTTCGGCATCGAATTCAACTACCAGGGTGAAACCGACCACGACCACAAGGTCCGGGTCGACAGAACCTTTATGGGGGAGACCTTCTCCGACAAGTTCAAGGTCAGCAATCTGGACAGAACCACCAGTGTGTTGACATTCAACTGGTTCCCGGTCTGCCCGGAATCCTGGGTGCAACCCTATATCGGCGTCGGTACCAGCTATACGGAATTCGACAGCACCAATGTGAAGCAGGGGTTTAACGATTTTCTGGAGGAATATGCCGATGCCATAGGCCCGGCCCGCTTCTCGATCAAGGATTCCTGGGGCTGGGTTGGCCAGATCGGTGTCGACATCCTGTTCGGACGCGACAGCAACTGGCTGGCGAACGCCGCGGTCCAGTATCACGATGTCGACTTCAGCTCGTCCCTTCTTTACCCGGTCCGGGGGCTGAACAACACCGGTGGTGTCCGCACCTTCGAAAATGCGGTGCGAGCCGATCTGGAGCCGGATCCGTGGATTTGGAATCTGGGTATCGGCTACAAGTTCTGATAGCCGTTATCGGGAAAAAGGCGCTTCGGCGCCTTTTTTAATACCTGTGGGATTCCGCGGTAATCGTCTTGTCTTCGCTCCGCAACAGATACCGCCGGCACAATACTTGTGCCACGGGGCGTTTCGGGATTGGTCGAATTTTCTACAGTTGAGGGTCGTGGCGTCTAGACTGGAATATAGGACCTTCCCGGGAAGCGGGTAAATTTGCTCCGAATATATCCGCCATCAATGGAGTGATGAGTTATGGAAATGACGCGTATTCTGGCACCCGTGGCACTGGCGGTCTCTGTCGCCGCCGTTTCCGTCGGCGTCTCGGCCGGCCCCAGCGGATACGAGCCACCGCCGCCTGCAGCGCCGCCGGCCGTCTATGAGGCCGGAACCGTCATGGTTCGCATCGGCGCCTCCTATATCGACCCCGACGACGATACCGGCAAGTGGCGCTACGATCGCAGCCTGTTCCCATTTTTCGACGGTCTTCGCTACGAATTCGACGGGGACACCACCTGGAATATCACCCTGGGCTTTATGCTGGCGGACCATTTCTCGGTGGAGTTGGGGTATATCGGCGAGTCCGAGCACGATTTGGATCTGAACGGCCTGCAGAGCGCGTTTATCGATGACTTCGGTGTCACCAAGATCCGCGCAGGATCCGTCGAGCGACGCACCGGCACCCTGATGGTCAACTGGTTCCCGGTGTGCAAGGAGTCCTGGGTACAGCCCTATGTCGGTGTCGGCGGCCACTATACCGATTTCGACAATGTCAATTACAGCGTCAGTGCCAACGACTATCTGGCCGAGGTGGCCGGTGCCCTGGGTGGAGCCAAGCTGTTTATGGAGGATGACTGGGGCTGGGGCGCGCAGCTCGGGGTCGACGTCGTGTTCGGGCGCGACAGCAACTGGCTGGTTAATCTGGCGGTGCAGTATATGGATATGGAAGTCGACACCGATCTCCACTTCGCCGCTCCCAGTCTCTTCGCCCCCGGCGTCGCTATTCACGCGGCGAGAACCAAGGTGGAGTTCGATCCCTGGATATACAATCTCGGGATCGGCTACAAGTTCTGACCGCCGGGCTGAAAAAGCCCGGACGATATTTTTCAACAAACGGCTTCTAGCCACAGTGGGCCACGGGCCCTCTTTTCCCGGCGCATGCGATGACGTCACCGATAGTCGCCAACAACAGCCCGGTGCGGGTGCACCTGGAAGCGGGGAAGAACTACTTCTTCTGCGTCTGCGGCCGCTCCGCAAACCAGCCCTTCTGCGACGGCAGCCATAAAGACACGGGCCTTCAGCCGCTGAAATTCACCGTACCGAAAAGCGGGGACTTCTGGCTGTGCTGCTGCAAGCACACCCGCAACCGCCCCTTCTGTGACGGCCACCACAAGCAGTTCAGCGAAGCCGATATCGGCCGGGAGCGCGACCTGTAACACGGGCCTGAGTCCGGCCCCGGGGGTGCGCTCCGCCGCGCCTGTGTTACCATCGTCCCAAGCGGGCCGCACTCGGACGTGGCGCTCGCGAGAATAATGACAAATACCGGATCGGGTGATTGCGATGGAACGTGTGTTTGCGCTCTGGGGGATACTGCTCCTGTACCTGGCCGGCGGCGCCAGCGCGGAGCCGCTGCCCGTCACCGCGGGGCAGGCGCCGACGCCGCTGACCGGGCACCTCCGCCTGCTGGAGGATCCGGGCGGGGCGCTGACATTCACTCAGGTGCAGAAACCCGAATACCGGCGGCAGTTTGCGCCCGTCGCGGCATCATCGGCCAATTTCGGTATCACCCGTTCCGTCTACTGGGTCACTTTCACGCTGCGCAACCCCACCGACAGGCCGCTGCCGCTGGTAATACGGCAGGACTACCCGCTGATCGACTATCTGGATTTCTGGGCGCCGCACAAAGACGGCGGTTGGCGCAAGGTTGCCACCGGCGACCGCCTGCCCTTTGCCAGCCGCCCGCTGGCGTTGCGGGATTTCGTCTTCCCGGTGCTCCTGCCCGCGCAGAGCGAGCGCACCTATTATTTGCGCTATGAGACCCAGGGCTCGCTCAATATCGGGCTGTCCGTCAGCAGCGGAACCGCCTTCCTGCCGCGGCTGAACGTCGAGCAGTTGCTGCTCGGTATCTACTATGGCGGTTTCCTGGTGCTGGTGCTCTACAACCTTTTTCTGTTTATGGCGGTGCGGGACAAGGCCTATCTCTACTATATGGCCTACGCCGTCAGCTACGGCCTCTACTTTGGCACCCTGAACGGGATCTCATTTCAGTTCATCTGGCCCGGCAATCCCTGGCTGGGCAATCAGAGCCTGTTGGTGTTACTCGGCCTGTCTATGCTGTTTGCCGCCCAATTTGCCCGCGAGATCTGCGTGGGGCGGCTGCTGGCGCCGCGCATCGACCGCCTGGTGCGCTACCTGCAATATGTGCTGATACCGCTGACCGCCATTGCGCCCTTCGCCGGCTATCGGCTGATGGTGACGACCCTCACGCTTTTTGTATTGACCTTCTGCGTGCTGTTGTTTGCCATGGGTACCGTCAGCCTGCTCAGGGGCTCCGTTTCGGCGCGCTTCTTTATGATGGGTTGGAGCACGCTGATTGCCAGCGTGGTTATCTACGTCCTCAAGACCTTCGGGCTGCTGCCCCACAACAACGTCACACACTATGCGTTTCAGGCGGCGGCGCTGATTGAGATGCTCCTGCTTTCCTTCGCGCTCGGTGCGCGGGTCAACGAAATCCGTAAGCGCGGCTATGTCGACGAGCTGTCGCGCCTCTACAACCGGCGCTATTTCGACGAGCAGCTGCCGCGGGAATTCAATTTCGCCGCGCGCTCCGGCACGCCGCTGTCTTTGCTCGTGATGGATCTGGATCACTTCAAGGCGATCAACGACCGCTACGGGCACCGGCAGGGCGATCTCGCCATTCGCGCCATCGGTCAGCTGATCCTGAAACAGGTGCGCAAGCCGGTGCTGGCCTGCCGTTACGGGGGCGAGGAGTTCGCGATACTGCTGCCGCGTACCCGGGGAGAGCAGGCGGCCGTGATCGCCCAGCGGCTGGTGCAAAAAGTGCAGGAGCTGGAGCCCAACGATATGCCACTGACTATCAGTATTGGCGTGGCCAGCTTCGAGGGCGATAACTTCTGTGCGGCCACGGAGCTGTTCGAGGCCGCCGATGCGGCGCTGTATCGCGCCAAGCAGCAGGGGCGGAACAGGGTGGCTGTCAGCGCCCCCGCGGCGGCGTCGCAGACCGATACCGAGTCAGAATCGCTCCCGGTTGCCTAAAGAGTGGGAGCGGCCAGAGGCCGCTCCCGCAGCGGGTTGGAATTAACCGTTGCTGGGGAAGGTGAACTGCGCCCCTTCGCGCACGCCGCTGGCAGGCCAGCGCTGGGTGATCGTCTTGCGCTTGGTGTAGAAGCGCACCGAGTCTGGACCGTAGGCGTGCAGGTCGCCGAACAGGGAGCGTTTCCAGCCGCCGAAGCTGTGGTAGGCCACCGGTACCGGCAGCGGCACGTTGATACCGACCATGCCGACCTTGATATTATCGGCGAAGTAGCGCGCGGCCTCGCCGTCGCGGGTGAAGATACAGGTGCCGTTGCCGTACTCGTGGGCGTCGATGATATCCATGGCGTCTTGCATATTGTCCACGCGCATCACACAGAGTACCGGGCCGAAGATTTCCTCCGAGTGGATCACCATGCCTTCCTTGACTCTGTCGAACAGGCAGGCGCCCAGGTAATTGCCGTTCTCGAAGCCGGGTACCTTCAGGCCGCGGCCGTCGACCACCAGCTCCGCGCCTTCCTCGATGCCCTTGGCGATATAGCCCTCGATTTTTTCCAGTTGCGCGCGGGTGACCACCGGGCCCATATCGTTGCTGTTGTCCATGCCGTCGCCGACTTTCAATGCGGCGATACGCTCCTTCAGTTTTTCGATCAGCGCGTCGGCGGTGTCATCGCCGACGGCGACGGCGACGGAGATGGCCATGCAGCGCTCGCCGCAGGAGCCGTAGGCGGCGCCCATCAGTGCGCTGACGGCGTTGTCCAGATCGGCGTCCGGCATAATGATCGCGTGGTTCTTGGCGCCGCCGAAGGCCTGCACCCGCTTGCCGTTGGCGTTGCCGGTTTTGTAGACATACTCCGCGATCGGTGTGGAGCCGACGAAGCTGACCGCCTGGATGCGCTTGTCGGTCAGCAGGGTGTCCACGGCCTCCTTATCGCCGTTGACCACGTTCAGCACACCGGCCGGAATGCCCGCCTCCAGGCCCAGTTCGGCGATAAACAGCGCGGAGCTGGGATCGCGCTCGGATGGCTTCAGGATAAAGGTGTTGCCGCAGGCCACGGCCATCGGCCACATCCACAGCGGCACCATGGCCGGGAAGTTGAATGGAGTGATACCGGCGACCACGCCCAGGGGCTGGAACTCGCTCCAGGAGTCGATGGCCGGGCCGACGTTTTTGCTGTGCTCGCCTTTCAGCAGTTCCGGCACGCCGCAGGCGTATTCGACGTTTTCAATACCGCGCTGCAGCTCGCCCAGCGCATCGTTCAGCACCTTGCCGTGTTCGCGGGTGATCAGTTCGCAGATCTTGTCCGCGTTCTGCTCCAGCAGGTCCTTGAAACGGAACATAATGCGCGCGCGCTTGATCGGCGGCAGGTCGCGCCAGGCGGGGTAGGCGGCCTCGGCCGCGGCGATGGCTTCCTCGACGGTGGCTTTACTGGCCAGGGAAACCCTGCCGATCACCTCGTTGGTGGACGGGTTGATCACGTCCTGTTGGCGCCCGCCGCCGGCGATCATTTTTCCGTTGATCAGGTGGCCTATGGTGTTCATTGTTGTGCTCCCACTATTTTCTGCTGGGGGTTGCCCCGATTATTGAATTGAATTCGTTGTGCTCTTTGTAGGAGCCTGCTCGCAGGCGAACATCCACCGGGGGCCTTCGCCTGCAAGCGGGCTCCTACAGGGCGGTTACTGGATAGTTCCCAGAATCTCTTTCAGCGTCTGCGCTATCTGCTCGATCTGCGCCGGCTCGACAATAAACGGCGGCGCGATGGCGATAGTATCTCCGGTCCAGCGCAGCAGTACACCGCGCCGGTAGGCCTCCAGCACCACTTCCATCGCGCGCTTGCTCGGTTCGCCGTCGCGCGGCTGCAATTGAATCGCGCCGGCCAGGCCGTAGTTGCGGATATCGATCACGTGGGGGGCGCCCTTCAGGCTGTGCAGTTCCTGCTCGAACTTGGGTGCCAGTTCTTTGACGCGCTCGAACAGTTTTTCCCGCTCGTAGATATCCAGCGTCGCCATGGCCGCGGCGCAGGCCACCGGGTGGGCGGAGTAGGTGTAGCCGTGGGCCAGCTCCGGGAGATGCTCCGGGCCCTGCATAAACGCATCGTAGATACCCTCGCGGGCGAAGACCGCGCCCAGCGGAATGGCGCCGTTGGTGATGCCCTTGGCGGTGGTCATGATATCCGGCAGCACGCCGAACGCCTCGGCCGCGAAGGCGGCGCCGGTGCGGCCGAAACCGGTGATCACCTCGTCGAAGATCAGCAGTATATCGTGCTGGTCGCACAGTTCGCGCAGACGCTTCAGGTAGCCCTTGGGCGGCAGAATCACGCCGGCGGAACCGGCGAAGGGCTCCACCATCACCGCGGCGATATTCTCTGCACCCTGCAGCTCGATGATATCCAGCAGCCGCTCGGCCATGGCCTCGCCGCCGTGTTCCGGCAGGCCGCGGGAGAAGCGGTTTTCCGGCAGCAGCGTATGGGGCAGGTGATCCACATCCAGGGCCGGGCCGAAGGTCTTGCGGTTGCCGACCATGCCGCCGACGGAGATACCGCCGAAGTTCACCCCGTGGTAGCCCTGGGCGCGCCCCACCAGGCGGATCTTTTCCGGGTGCCCTTTGGCGCGCCAGTAGGCGCGGGCGATTTTCAGTGCGGTGTCCGCGGCCTCGGAGCCGGAGCCGCAGAAGAAGATGCGGTTCAGGTCGCCGGGGGCCATATCCGCCAGGCGCTTGGCCAGCCTGAACGACAGCGGGTGGCCGAACTGGAAGGCCGGGGAGTAGTCCAGGCTGGTCAGCTGCTGGGCCACGGCGTCGGCGATCTCTTTGCGGCCGTGGCCGGCGTTGGAACACCAGAGGCCGGAGAAGCCGTCCAGCACCGAGCGGCCGTCGGCGGTCGTGTAGTGCATGCCCTCGGCGCTGACAAACAGGCGCGGGGCGGCCTTGAAGTGGCGGTTGCCGGTAAACGGCATCCAGTGGGCGTTGAGTTCGTCGCTGCTCAGACCGGCGAAGCTGTCGATCTCGGCCATGGTTCACCTCGTGCGAAGTCGGGTTTGTTATCGGGTTTATTGTCGTGTGAGGTGAGTCTAGGGGTGCTTAATAAAATTTACAATAGTTGAATGATTGTTCGGTTATTGTTGTGAAGCTGCGCCCGCTGTCGGGGCGGGCCACTGTCGCGAACACTTCGCCGGAGACGCCGTGGATACATCCCTGTAGGCTTGTCTGCGAGGTCCCTCTCGCAGACACTCCGGCAAAGTGTTCGCGACAGTGGGCCCTTCGCATCCCGCTGTGTTCTCAATGGCCGGTCGATACGAGTGTTAAATATATTAATCGATATTGGCGGTTTCTAAGTCCCGCAATACCGCCAGGAAGGCGTCCCCGAATCGCTCCAGCTTGCTGTCGCCGACGCCGGATACCGCCAGCAGCGCCTCGCGGGTCTGCGGGCGGGCGGCGACCATGCCGCGCAGTGTCGCATCGTGGAAGACCACATAGGGCGGCACGCCATGCTCGTCCGCCAGCTGCTTGCGGCAGGCGCGCAGCGCCTCCCACAGCGGCTCGTCCGCCGGGAGTATCTCCGCCGGCGGCGCGCTGCTGGCGGTTTCTCCGCGGGCGGCCCTGGCCCGCGGCGGCAGTTTGCGCAATTGGATGGTCTCCTCGCCGCGCAGCAGCGGGCGGCAGGCCTCGGTCAGGCGCAGGCTCTGGAATTCCCCCTCCACCTCCAAATAGCCGCGCACCACCAGCTGGCGCACAACCCCGCGCCACTCGTTGGCGGACAGGTCTTTGCCTATGCCGTAGGTGGAGACTTTGTCGTGGCCGAATTTGCGCACCTTTTCATTCTCCGAGCCGCGCAGCACGTCGATCACATGGGCGGCGCCGAAGCGCTGGCCGGTGCGGTAGACACAGGACAGCAGCTTGGCCGCGGCCTGGGTGCCGTCCCAGGTCTGCGGCGGTTCCAGGCAGGTGTCGCAGTTGCCGCAGGGCTCGGGCAGCTCCTCGCCGAAGTAGCGCAGCAGCGCCTGGCGGCGGCAGCTGGTGATCTCGCACAGGCCCAGCATCGCGTTCAGGCGCGCGCGCTCCTGGCGCTTGTGCTCCTCGCTGCCGTCGGACATTTCCGCCATCTGCGACAGCTTGACCACATCCTCCAGGCCGTACAGCAGCAGTGCGGTGGAGGCCTCGCCGTCGCGCCCGGCGCGGCCGGTCTCCTGGTAGTAGGCCTCGACGCTCTTGGGCAGGTCCAGGTGGGCGACGAAGCGCACGTCCGGTTTGTCGATCCCCATGCCGAAGGCGATGGTGGCGACGACGATAACGCCCTCCTCGCGCAAAAAGCGGCGCTGGTGCTCGGCGCGGGTCGCCGCCGGCAGGCCGGCGTGGTAGGGCAGGGCGTTGAAGCCCTGCTGGCAGAGCCACTCGGCGGTGCTCTCCACCTTGGCCCGCGACAGGCAGTAGATGACGCCGGCATTGCCCCGCTGCTCGGCGCGCAGGAACTGCAGCAGCTGGCGGCGCGGGTTGTCCTTCTGTGCGATGCGGTACTGGATATTGGGCCTGTCGAAGCTGCTGACGAAGTGTTCGGCATTCTGCAGGTCCAGGCGCTGGGCGATTTCGGCGCGGGTGCGCTGGTCGGCGGTGGCGGTCAGCGCGATGCGCGGCACATCGGGGAACTGCTCGTGCAGGCAGTTCAGCTGCAGGTAGTCGGCGCGGAAATCGTGGCCCCACTGGGACACGCAGTGGGCCTCGTCGATCGCGAACAGCGAAAGCCGGGCCCGGGAGAGCAGGTCCAGGGTGCGCGGCTGCAGCAGCCGCTCGGGCGCCATGTACAGCAGGTCCAGTTCGCCGCGCAGCAGCGCGCCCTCAATGGCCTGGGCCTGATCGAAGGGCAGGGAGGAGTTCAGAAAGGCGGCGTTGACGCCCGCCGCCTGCAGCGCTTCCACCTGGTCCTGCATCAGCGCGATCAGCGGTGATATCACCACCCCGCAGCCGGGCCGCGCCAGCGCCGGTATCTGGTAGCACAGCGACTTGCCGCCGCCGGTGGGCATCAGCACCAGGGCGTCGCGGCCGGCCATCAGGGTGTCAATGACCTGCGCCTGTGGGCCGCGGAACTGGGTGTAGCCGAAGACGTGTTCGAGGATTTCTTGTGGGGAGTTCATGGTCGCGGAGTATACCGCGCGGGGGCATCCGTGCGGAGGCCGGTGGTTTTCTGCGCCGCCGGGCTGCGAATCCGGCGGCGCGGCTGTCGGCAACAATGCAGACGAATGTCGCCTATTTGTTTTTGTGACGGAGTTCTCAGGTCTATAATCGCGGCACCACAGACATAGGCAAGGATAAGGCTATGCGCGCTTCGATAACGGTGTCTCTGCTGTTGGTGCCGCTGGTGATAGGGGCGGGGCTCGCCGGGTGTGCCACCAGTGCGCCGCGGAATCTGGTTCAGTCCGCCCTGGCCGACACCCATCTCGGCTGGCAGCCGGCGCCGGAAAACCAGCTCGCGGTCTCCCTCGCCACCGCCTCCGGTATAGCGCGGGTGGAACTGCAGCCGCTGCCGCGGGATCTGCACACACTGACGCTGGATCTGCCCGGTATGCGCAAGGTGGAGGGGGTGCAGTGGCAGAGTGAGGACGGCGCTCAGTCGATGCTGTTTGACGGCGCCGGCGGCCCCGAGGGGGTCAGCCTGCAGAGCCGCGGCCACGGTTTCCGCCTGGAGATCAAGGGGCCGGCGCTGGACCTGGTGCGCGGCGGCGGCGTCCTGACGGTGATCGATTACTACCGCGGCTAGCCCCGAAAGTCCGATCGCGGCCATGGGCCGCTCCTACTATTGCTGTTGGAATCCCAGTCCCCGGGGCCGGATCAGGTAGAGTTTCGGCCAGTATTTCCCCGTTACCCAGAGTCCGTTGCGCGCCCGGTCCCAGGCGATGCCGTTCGCGACTATATCCGGGTGGCGGGTATCCGGGGCCAGTTCACTCAGGTCGATCTGCCCGCGCACCTCGCCGCTGGCCGGATCTATGGCGACAATCCGCGTGTCCTGCCAGATATTGGCCCAGATCAGCCCGTTTGCATATTCCAGCTCGTTCAGCCGCGTCCACCGCTCGCCGCCGCCATGCACCTTCAGGCGCCGCTCGATCGCGAAGGTCTCCGGGTCGCGGAAAGTCAGCTCGTCGCTGCCGTCGCTCATGATCAAACGCTCGCCGTCGCTGGTCAGCCCCCAGCCCTCGCCGGCGTAGTGGCGCAGACCCAGCGGCGACAGGTCGCGGGCGCGGTAGACCTGCAGTTCGCCGGCGCGGTAGGTGAGCAGGTAGAGCTTGTCGCCGAGCACGGTGAGCCCCTCTGCGAAACGGTTCTCAGCCAGCCACTTGCGCCTTAGGGGATTGGCGCCGGGATCGCTATACTCCGCCAGCCAGGAGCGCCCGTAGAGGCCGCTGCTCTCCCACCAGCGCTGGCCGTCGAAGAAGAGCCCCTGGGTAAAGTGATCCGCGGGGCGGCTTCGCGCCTCCAGCACCGAGAAAGGCGTGACCGGCAGGGTGCCCGCGGCAGCGGCAAGGGGGAGCAGGATCAACAGTAGAATCGTGAGTTTCCGCATCAGAAGAACGCTATGACCAGAATAAAAACTTTTGTCACCTTGACCCTGCTCGGCGGGCTGGCGGTGGTGCTGCCCATCGCGATATTCATTTTGCTGTTCCAGTGGCTGTTCGGCCAGATCAGCGAGCTGGTTGCGCCGGCGGTGGCCTGGCTGGAGGCGCACACCGAGTTCAAGGATACCCTTGCCCGGCTGGCGGTGATAGCGCTGATCCTGGGCGGCTGCTTCCTGATCGGCCTGCTGGTCAAGACCAGTGTCGGGCGCTGGCTGCACCGGCATGTGGATCACTGGCTCGGGCGCCTGGCGCCGGGCTACAACACGATCAAGGACCTGGTGCTGCAGTTTATCGGCGGCGGCACCGGCGACGGGGTGCTGTCGGGGCCGGTGGCGCGGGTGCGCATTCACGGCGCCGACAACCCGCTGTCGGTCACCGCGATAGTGACCTCGCAACACGCCAATGGCGACTTCACCGTCTATGTGCCCACGGCGCCGGTGCCCACCTCCGGGTTTGTATTTCACGTCCCGGCGGACTGCGTGGAGATACTGCCCCATGTGACGGTGGAGGCGGCGATGAAGTCCATCGTGGCCTGCGGCTCCGGCAGCGGCAACCTGCTGGCGCCGCCGGCGCAGAGCCAATAACCATCCCTAGGGAACCTCTGAATAATTCCGCAATGCCTCTGCGGGACCTGAAGGCTGCAGCTGTTAGGCGCAGCTCGCCGCGAATGGCCCAGCCCTTTGCAAGAGCTGCAACGCCGCAGATGCGGCCTTCAGGCCCCGCCCTGCGGGGCTTACAGAGCGATTCACACTCTGCGTTGCGGCTTCTTGAAAGGTCTAGATATTCCTGCGAAGCCGCGCCTTGATTGTGAACCGCTCTGCAAGCCAGAGGTATCGCGGAATTATTCAGAGGTTCCCTGGCGGTTCTTGCCCAGATCGCGAATCGCGAAGCGCGCCGGGTGCAGCGCCTTGACCAGTTCCGCCGACACCGGCATCGCCTCCGCACAGATCCACGCCGCGATCACCTCCGCGGCCAGCGGCGCATAGGTGAAACCGCGCGAGCCGAGGCCGCCCAGTACATAGAGTGCCGGCTGGTAGTCGGCCCGGTGCGGGATCAGCCGCTTGCGGTTCCTGCGCAGCTCGGCGTAGGTCGAGTCTAGTGAATCCCAGTCCGGCACCGGGCCGGCCATCGGCAGGTAGTCCGGCGTGGCCGCGCGCAGGGCGGCGCGGCCCGAGAGTGCTTGTGTGGAGAAATCCGCGGCGATTTCCGGCAACAGCTCCGCCAGGGTGTGCAGGTTTTCCCGGTGCTCCTCCGCGCGTATCTCGGTGCGCTCTTCCTTCAGCTTGAAGGTGGCGCCGAAGCTGTGCCGCCCCGCGTGCGGTGGCGTGATATAGCCCTCGCCGCACAGGGCTGTCCTGAGTTTTTGCGATCGCCCGCTGGCCGCGGCGCTGGAGACCTGGCCGCGAATCGGGCGCAGGGGCAGGGGCGCCGTCTGCGGGAAACGGCGTATACCGTTGGCGGTGCAGATGACCACCGCATCGGCGGTGAACTGGCCCGACGCGGGCTCGCCGGCGGAAACGCAGTGCAGCAGCCAGCCGTTTTCCCGCCGGGACAGGGCCTCGACCTCGGTGGCATTGTGCAGGTGGATATTGCCGTGATCCAACAGTGCGGCGCAGACCCGCTGCGGCTCCAGCCAGCCGGCCTGCGGAAAATAGAGGCCGCCGAATTGCAGCGGCAGGCCGGCGATGGCGCTGGCTTCGCCGGCATCCGCCGCGCGGGCCAGCCGATCCGCCCGCTGCAGGGTGAGGCGCTCGTTTATCTGTCGCTGCAGTTGCGCTTCCCTGTCGCTCTGCGCCAGCTGCAGCAGGCCGCAGAAGTGCGCGGCATCGGGACATAATTCGCGGTAGTAGCGCTGTGCGAACATCAGCGCGTGCAGATTGAAATCGCCGTTGGGGCCGGGTTTGGGGGACAGCTTGGCGTAGAGTATGCCCTGGTCGTTGCCGGACGCGCCGGCGCCGGGCTGCGGGCCGCGTTCGAAGACGTGGACCTCCAGGCCGCGCTCGGCGAGGGCGCGGGCCGCGGTTGCGCCGGAAACGCCGGCGCCGATGACCGCGACTGTGCGGATGCGCGGCGCCCATGGCGCCCTCGGCAGGTGCCAGGGCGTGGCGCCGATCTCGGCGGGCGCGCTCTGCGACAGCCGTCCGCGCAACATCTCCCGCTTGCGCCCGAAGCCCGGCACCTTCTCCAGCGCGAATCCGGCCTCCTTCAGGCCGCGCTTGACGATACCGGCGCAGGTGAAGGTTGCGAAGGTGGCCTCCCGCCCGCTCAGTGCGGCGATATGCGCGAAGAGTTCCGGGGTCCACATGGCCGGGTTCTTGGACGGTGCGAAGCCGTCCAGAAACCAGGCGTCCACCTGGCGATCGCACGCCGCATCTCCGAGGCGCAGGGCGCCCAGGGCTGCGCAGGCCTCGCCGATCACCAGGGTCAGGGCGACGGGGCCGAAGTGCAGCCGGTGTACGCCGCTTGCCAGCAGCGGCGGATACTGCGCCGCCAGCTGTTCCGCCAGCGGTCGCAGCTGCGGCCACAGCGCCAGTGCGCGCTGCAGGTCTTCGGGGTGCAGCGGATACTTCTCCACCGAGATAAAGTGCAGGCGCGCGCCCGCCGGTGCGCACTGGCGCCACAGCGCCCAGGCGGCGAGGAAGTTCAGCCCGGTGCCGAAGCCGGTCTCGCCGATGGTGAAGGTGTCGCCTTCGCCGAGGGCGGCCCAGCGCCGGGGCAGGTCGTTCTGCTGCAGGAAGACGTAGCGGCTCTCGTCGAGCCCGGAGGCGGTGGAGAAGTAGATGTCGTCGAAGGCGCGCGAGCGCGGCTGGCCGTCGTCGCGCCATTCGATATCCGCGTGGTGTCTGCTGTCGCTCACGGTGGGGGCGGCTCAGGTCTGCAGGCCGAATTCGCGCATCACCTGCGCGCACCACTGGTCGATACGCTCGTCGCTGAGCTCGAATTCGTTCTCCTCGTCCAGCGCCAGGCCGACGAAGTGCGCGCCGTCCTCGGTCAGGCCCTTGGATTCCTCGAACTCGTAGCCGTCCGCCGGCCAGTAGCCCACCGCGCGCGCGCCGCAGGCCAGCAGCTGCGCGTGCAGATAGCCGAGGGCGTCCTGGAACCACTGCGGGTAGCCGGCCTGGTCGCCGAGCCCGTAGAGAGCCACCGTCTTGCCCTGCAGGTTCAGCTGCGCCAGGTCGTCCCAGACATTTTCCCAGTCCTCCTGCAGCTCGCCGTAATCCCAGGTCGGGATGCCGAAAATCAGAAAGTCGTACTGCTCCGCCAGGGCGATATCGCCATCGGCGACATTGTGCAGGTCTATCCACTCGGCGCCGATACGCGCGCGGATCTTCTCCGCGGCCATTTCGGTGTAGCAGGTGCTGGAGCCGTAGAAGAGCCCTATCGGGGCGAGGGAATCCGTGGATACGTGCATATGGACGAATACTACTGTGTCAGGGCGCCGGCAAAGTCCAGCTGGCGCCAGGCTTCATAAATGACCACTGCCGCCGCATTGGAGAGATTCATGCTGCGGCTCTCCGGGCGCATCGGGATGCGCAGTGTGTGTTCCGGGCCGACCCGCTCGAGGAACTCCGCCGGCAGGCCGCGGGTCTCGGGGCCGAAGACGATGGCGTCTCCGGGGCGGTAGTCGATATCGGAGTGGCTGCGGCGGCCCCTCGTGGAGAGCGCCAGCACCCGCACCGGCCGCTCCGCGTCGACGAAGGCCTGCCAGTCCCGGTGGCGCAGCACGCGGCTGTACTCGCCGTAGTCCAGCCCGGCGCGGCGCAGGCGCTTGTCGTCCATCGCAAAGCCCAGCGGCTCTATCAGATGCAGCTCGGCACCGGTGTTGGCGCAGAGGCGGATGATATTGCCTGTGTTGGGGGCGATTTCCGGTTGGTAGAGGACGATCTTGAACATGGAACCTGCGCAAACGCGGCCGGCCTGGGCCATGGGCGCCGATGCCAGGGCCTGGCGCCTCTAGGCGCGGGTCCCGTCCGGCGTCATCGGAGGGCGCGGATTATTCCACAATTAGGCAGAGGGCGCGATCTCCTCGCAGTCGATCTCGACGCCCAGTTCGTCGGCGATCTCATCCAGCTCGTCGCGCAGGCCGTCCAGATCCATATCCTCCGCCACGCTGATGGTGCACTCGGCGGTGAACAGCGGCTCGCCGCTCCAGGGGGTGCTGCTGAAGCCGGTTTCCAGTTGCTCCATGTTGATCCGGCGCGCGGCCAGGGCGCGGGAGATTTCGCGCACTATACCGGGGCGGTCGTTGCCCACCAGCTTCAGCGTCACCGTCTGCTGCGGCCCGGCGGCCACGGCCAGGGCCTCCTCCACGACCAGTTTGAACCCCTCTCCGGTCAGGGCGGCGAGCGCATTCTTGAGCCCCTGGCAGGATTCGCTGGGTACGCTGACGCGCAGGATGCCGGCGAACTTGCCGGCAAAATGCGCCATGCGGCTGTCTTCCCAGTTGCCGCCGTTTTCCGCCACGACGGCGGAAAGCTTCTCCACCACGCCCGGTTGGTCATCGCTGATCAGGGAGATAACGAGGTGCTGTTGCATGGGGTATTCCTTTGCTGCAATGGGGACGGTTACACTGCATTGTATCTGATAACGCGATCGGCTGGTCGTAAAGCCGTTGCCAGCGATCGGTCACTTGCGGAGTCTGTCGATGAAAGTGCACGCGGATTTGTGTGTGATACCCATCGGGGTCGGGGTTTCCGTTGGCGAGTATGTCGCCGAGTGCCAGCGGGTGCTGGAAGAGGCGGGCCTGGAGCACCGGATGCACGCCTACGGCACCAATATCGAGGGGGACTGGGATGACGTGATGGCGGCGGTCAAGCGCTGCCACGAGCGGATTCACGCGCTGGGCGCGCCGCGTATCAGCACCAGCCTCAAGCTGGGAACCCGCACGGATCGCGAGCAGTCTCTGCAGGACAAGATCGACAGCGTTCGGTCGAAACTGAATAAGTAATAAAAAAGAGGAGTAAGTATGCAGATTGGGAAATTGATAACGGCACTGGCCTGTGCTGCGGTCTTTGCCGGCTCTGCCCAGGCCGCCGAGCTCAAATCGGTGCTCGAAGGCGATCACCGCACCAATGCCTACGCCGCGCGCGACCAGTACCGCAACCCGGCGGAGACGCTCGGCTTTTTCGGTATCGAGCCGGATATGACCGTGGTGGAAATCACCCCCGGCGGCGGCTGGTACACGGAGATTCTCGCCCCCTACCTGAAAGACAGGGGCAGACTCTACGCGGCCCACTTTCCGGCGGACAGCGAGTCCGGCTACTACCAGCGCTCCCTGAAGGCGTTCAAGGCAAAGCTCGCGGCCAATGAGGAGGCCTATGGCGAGGTGGTGCTGACGGAATTCGATCCGGCGGGCGGCCGCGAGGTGGCGCCCGCCGGCAGTGCCGATGCGGTGGTGACTTTCCGCAATGTGCACAACTGGATGAGCGGCGGTTTCGAGCAGAAGGCATTCGACAGCTTCTACAAGGCCCTGAAGCCGGGCGGCGTACTGGGAGTCGTCGAGCACCGGGCCAAGCCGGGTACCAGCCGCGCGGATATGATTCGCAGCGGCTATGTGACTCAGGACTATGTGATCGAACTGGCGAAGAAGGCCGGCTTCGAGCTGGAGGAATCCAGCGAAGTGAACGCCAACCCGAAAGACACCGCCGACCACCCGAAGGGTGTCTGGACCCTGCCGCCGGTGCTGCGTCTCGGCGACCAGGAGCGGGAGAAATATCTGGCGATCGGCGAGAGCGATCGCATGACGCTGCGCTTCCGCAAGCCGAAGTCTTAATTTACGCGTAGGAGCGGCCCACGGCCGCGATCGATATCGGGAATTTCCCGGAGTCAGATCGCGGGCGTGGGCCGCTCCTACGTTGAGTGTCAGGGGGTTTTATGATCGTTCCTTTTCAACAACTGGAACCTGATACACTGCAAAACCTGCTGGAGGAGTACGCCACCCGCGACGGTACCGACTACGGCGAGCGGGAGCTGAGCCTGGCGGACAAGGTGGCAAACCTGCGCCGCCAGCTGCAGTCCGGCGAGGTGGTGATCTGGTTTGAACCGGGTGAGGAGTCGGTCAACCTGGTCTTGGCGCGGGATATTCCCGAGGATGGGCTGGGCAATGGCTGAGACGCTGCTGGACAGCCCCGCCGAGCCCAGGGCGCGCTTTCTGTTCGCGCACGGTGCCGGAGCGCCGATGGACAGCGATTTTATGCAGGCGCTCGCCTCGGGTCTGTGTGAGCGCGGTGTCGAGGTGATCCGGTTCGAATTTCCCTATATGGCCGCGCGGCGCAGCGGCGCCGGCCGGCGCCCGCCGAATTCGATGCCGCAGCTGCTGGACTGTTTCCGAGAGCGGATAGCCGCTGCAGCAGGTGCCGATGATGGGCTGCCGCTCTATATCGGCGGCAAGTCCATGGGTGGCAGGGTGGCGAGCCTGCTGGCCGGGGAGTACGCCGGCGGCGAGGTCGCGGGGCTGGTGTGTCTGGGGTATCCGTTTCACCCGCGCGGCAAGCCGGACAAGCTGCGCACGGAGCACCTGCTGGAACTCCAATGCCCGACCCTGATTGTGCAGGGCAGCCGCGACCCGCTGGGGTCCGCGGAGGAAGTGGCCGGCTATGGGCTGCCGGAGAGTTTCCGTTTTCTGTGGCTGGAAGATGGCGATCACGATTTCAGGCCGCGCCGTGCCAGCGGCTTTACCCGGGAGCAGCATTGGCGCGCGGCGGCGGACGCGGCGGCGCGGTTTATGGTGGGGTGATTACGCCGTCTCCAGGATGGTGATCCGCTCCTCGTTCACCAGTACCGGCGCGAGCAGGGCCATCTGCCCGCGGCGGTCCTCGCTGGTGTACCAGTGCTGCCAGTGCAGTTCCGACTGCCACTTGGACAGGGTGAAACGGCGCAGCGGATTGCCCTTTTCGACAAAGGTCTGCCCCTCGATAAACCCGACGGTGCGATAGGCGTGGGTCAGTATCTTGCGCGCCGTTTCCTCGTAGGTGCTCTGCATATCCGGGGCGATTTCCCGCTCAATCAATACGTAAATCATCGTTCACTCTTGATAAACCCATAACCTCTGTGGATTCTAGCGCGGTGGAGCCGGATCAAGGGGGCAAATTGGCCGACCCGCCGGGCATAGTTGCAGATGACGACAGCGGGCAAATCGCGCAAAATGGCCCGATGAAGTCAGACCACACCCTCGATGCCCGCGGACTCCTGTGCCCGGAGCCCGTCATGATGCTGCACGCCGCGGTGCGCAAGGTCGCCCCGGGCGAAATCCTGCAGATGATCGCCACCGACCCGTCCACCCAGCGGGATGTGCCCAAGTTTTGTCAGTTCCTCGGCTACGAGCTGGTGCAACACGCCGAGGAGAACGACGAATTTATCTACTGGATCAGGAAGGCCGAATAAGTGCCCGGCTCCTACACAGGTTACAGTGCCCTTCCCACGCCTTGGGGAAGGGCACCGGTGGTCAGGGAGAAGTCACCAGCGCCGCAATGGCCGCCAGCGCCTCCGGATCCTCGGATTTGATCTTGTTGGCGATATGGTGCTGAAAGAAATAGCGGAAGCCACTGGACTCCTGCGCCGGGTAGAGGCACAGGTCGCCGGGCAGCACCGGCGTGGTCTCCACTATGTCGTGATCGATCAGCATGCCGTGAATCTCGCCGCTGGCATACAGTCGCCAGCTCACGACTTCGGTGAGGGTCAGGTTTTCCCGCTGTTCGTCCATAAACACCGCGTGGGTGCCGATGGTGTCCGGAATCTCCTGCAGTACCTCTTCGGCCTTGCTGTTCTCATACTCGAAGTATTCCGCCGCAGTCTCCAGCTCGACGATCTTGTGGATGGGGGGCTCGTGGAAGATTTCCTCGATGCCGGGATCGTAGTAGCCCTCGAAGCGTCCGTCTAAAGGATCCTTGATATCCGGACAGGCCACGATGGAGTTTAACCAGGGAACGAGGCCTACGACCTCGCCGTTTGCTTTGAGGCCCCAGCACAGAATTTTCAGGCTGTAGAGATCATTGCCGCTGGAGCTGTTGGAGTAGAGCATTTCCAAGCCGTCTAGCTCCGGCGACAGGCGGATAAAGCGCTTGCTCGCAGAAGTTTCGATCGGCTCGCCGGTGAAGAGGTCAACCACGTTGGTGAAACTGTGGTCGGTCATGGAGCACCTCCTTGCAGGGCCGGTTGTATACCGTCTCCAGTCAGAAGATGTTGCGTACCGCGGGTGCCCTATCTCTGAATGAAGACCGGGACAGGAGGGCATTTGACTGCTTATCCCCCCCTGGGGGAATCCGGTCAAAGGGCAGGGGCCCCTTTCCGGCGTCCCTGTCACTAAAGGTATATGCTGATTTGCCGAAATACAACTGGCGCCTTAGGTCTGTCCAGTAGCCGGAGGGCGGCTTTCCGCGACTTTGATCCGGGCGGTGGCGTTGATATAGTCCCCGCCTTTGTCGTACCCGGAGAAGTCCTTGTCTGCCTTCAGCCCCGAACCGGCCCGAATCCCGACCGCGGAGCCACTGGCCGATCGTATAGTGGCGGTCTTCGACCGCTGTTTCGCCAGCCCCGCGGGCTTCAACACCCGTCTGCGCGGCGGCTTCGCCGAGCCCTACTACCGGCCGGCGAACGGCAGGGGCGCCGGGGGAGGGCTCGGCTATCACCGGGTGGAGTTCACCCTGGACTACCCGGCCAGCGCCCTGCACGAGGCCGCCCACTGGTGCGTGGCCGGGGCCGAGCGCCGGAGGCTGCCGGACTACGGCTACTGGTATGCGCCGGACGGGCGCTCGGCCTCGCAGCAGGCCGAGTTCGAACGGGTGGAGGTGAAGCCCCAGGCACTGGAGTGGATCTTCTCCCGCGCCTGTGGTCTGCGCTTTCGCGCCAGCGCGGACAACCTGGAGAGCGGCCTGGGCCCCAGCGACGATTTCAAGCGCGCCATCTGGCAGCAGGTGCAGGACTACTGCCGCGAGGGCGTAAACGCCCGCGCCGGGACCTTTGCCCGCGCGCTGGCGCGGGAATTCGGGCGTCCGGATCCGCTGAATGCGTCCCTTTACCGGCTGGCGGACCTGTCGTGAGCCCCCCGCTATGAGCAGCTTCCTGGTCGACGCCTCTGTCTATATCTTCCGCTACTACTTTGCGCTGCCGCCGAACTGGAGCAGCCGCAGCGGCTACGGGACCGAGGCGGTGTACGGCTTTACCAACTTCCTGCTCGACCTGCTCGCGCGGCGGCCCCGCCATATCGCCTGCGCCTTCGACGAGTCCCTGGGCAGCTGTTTCCGCAACCAGCTCTACCCGGACTACAAGTGCAGTCGCGCGCTGCCGGACGAGGCGCTGGCCTTTCAACTGGCCGCCTGCCGGGAGATGGGCGAGGCCCTGGGGATCGCCTGTTTCGCCAGCGAGCGCTTTGAGGCGGACGACATTCTCGCCACCCTGACCCGTCTGTGTCGCGATCAGGCGCCGGTTGTCGTCAGCCGCGACAAGGACCTGGGCCAACTGCTGGACAGGGGCGCCGCGAGCCTGTGGGATTTCGCCGCCGACCGGCACCTGGATGCCGCCGCGATTCGGGCCAGGTTCGGTGTGCGCCCGGGGCAGATCGCCGACTACCTGGCCCTGGTCGGCGACAGCAGTGACGATATCCCCGGCGTGCCAGGTATCGGCGCCAAGACGGCGGCGCGGCTGCTGGCGGAGTTTGAAGATATAGAGACATTGCTGCGGCAGACGCAGCGGGTCGCGGAGCTCAAGCTGCGCGGCGCGGCCGGTATCGCCGCGCGCCTCGGTGAGTACGCGGATCAGATCCGGCTGGCCAAGCGCCTCGCGAGCCTGGAAGAAAATATCGGGCTGAACATCGATCTCCGGGACCTGGAGCCGCAGCCGGTGGATATCGCCGTGGCCCAGGCGCTGGCGGACGAGTTCGGTATCGGCGGCCTCAAGGCCAAAATCGCGCGGACACTGTCCGCGGTAGCGGGTGAACAGAGCGGGGAAAGCGTGTGAAGAAGACAGAGCTGACGATCGTCGCCGACGAGAATATTCCCGCGCTGGAGGACTACTTCGGCGACCTGGGTAGGCTGGTGCGCCTGCCCGGGCGCACGCTCAGCCGCGCGCAGCTGGCGCAGGCGGATATCCTGCTGGTGCGCTCGGTCACCCGGGTGGACGCGTCTCTGCTGGACGGAACGCCGGTGCGTTTCGTCGGCAGCTGCACCATCGGCACGGACCACCTGGATACCGACTGGCTGGAGCGCCGGGGTATTCCCTGGAGCGCCGCGCCCGGCTGCAACGCCAACTCGGTGGTGGAGTATGTCTTCTGTGCCCTGGCGGCGCTGGGGGTGGACTGGTGCGGGCGCAGTTTCGGTATCGTCGGCTGCGGCAATGTCGGCGGCCTGCTGCAGCGGCGGCTGCACGCGCTGGATATTCCCTGCGCCGTCTACGATCCCTGGCTGCCGCACAACCCGGACGCGGCGGACCTGGACAGGGTGTTGCAGCAGGATGTGATCTGCCTGCACGCGCCGCTGGTCAGCGGCGGCCCGCATCCCAGTCTGCATATGATCGGCGCAGAGCAGCTGGCGCAGATAAGGGGCGGCGCCGTGTTGATCAGCGCCGGTCGCGGCGCGGTGGTGGACAACCGCGCCCTGCTGGATCTGCTGCGCGAGCGCAGGCGTTTCACCACTGTGCTGGACGTGTGGGAAAACGAACCGGATATAGACACCGAATTGCTGGAGCTGGTGGATATCGGCACGCCGCATATCGCCGGCTACAGCCTGGACGGCAAGCTGGCGGGCACGCGCATGATCCGCGAGGCCGTATCCAGGGCGTTGGATCTTCCTGCAGGAGCGGCCGCTGGCCGCGATGGAGGCCCGTCGAAGCCCCGCTCCCTGTCGCGGCCAACGGCGGCTCCTACAGGCTTTTCGGCAATGGCAGAGCTGCTGCTGCAGATCTACGATCCGCGCCAAGACGACTGCCGCCTGCGCGCGGCGGCAAAGGGCGATGAGCCCATGAACAAGGCCTTCGACCGGCTGCGCCGGGAATACCCCGAGCGGCTTGAATTCTCCCACTATCGAATCGATGCCGAACTGAGTGAATTGCAGCGGCGGCAACTGAAAGTATTGGGGTTGCAGTGAACATCAAAAAACTTGGACTCATCATCAATCCCTGGGCCGGTGTCGGCGGCCCGGCGGGCCTGAAGGGCAGCGACGGCGCCGACACGGTGCAGCGGGCCCTGGAGGCCGGTATAGAGCCGCAGTCCCACAGGCGCGCGGCCATCGCGCTGGAGGCGCTGAAGCCGTTTGCGGCGCAGCTGGAGATACTCTGTTTTGCCGGCGATATGGGCGCGGACACCGCCGCGCGGCTGGACTTTCGCGTCCAGGTGGTCGGCGCGGCGGAATCCGCCCCCTCGACGCCGGCGGATACGGAAAGGGCGGCCGCGGCGATCCGCGATGCCGGCGCCGACCTGATCGTGTTCGTCGGCGGCGACGGCACCGCGCGCAATATGGTCAACGCCCTCGGCGACGACTTTCCGGTGCTGGGGATTCCCGCCGGAGTGAAGATGCACTCCGCCTGCTTCGCCATTTCCCCCAGGGCGGGCGGCGAGGTACTGCGGCGGCTGATGGCCGGGCAGCTGGTCGACCTGCACCAGCGCGAGGTGCGCGATATCGACGAGAAGTCCTTCCGCGAGGGGCGCGTCAGTACCCGCTACTACGGCGAGCTGCTGGTGCCGGAGGAGGGCCACTTCCTGCAGGCAGTCAAAAACGCCGGGCGCGAGGTGGAGGAGCTGGCGGTGGCGGATATCGCCGCCGACGTGGTCGAGGAACTGGATCCCGACACCCTCTATATCGTCGGCCCGGGCTCCACGACCCTGGCGATACTGAACGAGCTCGGCTGCGACGGCACCCTGCTCGGCGTGGACCTGCTGCGCGATGGCGAACTGGTGGCCGCGGATGTCGGCGCGCCGGAAATCGAAAAGGCCATCGAGGCGCACGGCGGACCGGTAAAAATTGTGCTCACCGCCATCGGCGGCCAGGGGCATCTGATCGGCCGCGGCAACCAGCAGTTCTCGCCCAAAATATTGCGCGTGGTCGGGCGCGACAATCTGATCGTCGTCGCCACCAAGACCAAGATCACCGAGCTCGGCGGCCGCCCGCTGCTGGTGGACAGCGGCGATCCGGCACTGGACGAGCAGTGGAGCGGGTTTATTCGCGTGATCACCGGCTACCGGGACGCGATCCTGTATCCGCTCAGCAACGGGGACCTGTAAGAACAATGTCTAAGGACTGGCGCCCCCTGCTGGAACAGGTGGAAACAAAACTGGCGGAAAAGAGCCCGGACAGCCGGCGCCTCTTCCACGGCCGCGGCCGCTGCTACCCGGGACTGGAACAGGTCTGTGTGGACAGCTTTTTCCCGGCGCTGCTGGTGACTTTTTTCGAGGAATACGAAGGTGAAGAGGCGCTGTGCGAGCAACTGTGGCAGCTGGCCGAGCCTTTCGGCTATCTGGGCGTGGCCGCGCAGCGGCGCTACCAGCGCGGCGCGCCGGTAACCTGGCACTGCGGCCAGCCGGTGGCGGCGCCGCTGGCGCGCCGCGGCGAACTGAAGTTTCCGCTGACCTTCGAGCGGCAGAATGTCGGCTTCTTTCTCGATATAGAGCCGGGGCGCCGCTGGCTGGAAGCCCAGGTCAGGGCCCACGCCGATACCGAGAATCTGAAACTGCTGAACCTGTTCGCGTTTACCTGCGCCTTCTCCGCCGTCGCCCGCGCCGCCGGAGAGCTGGAAGTGGTGAATATTGATGTGAACCGCGGCGTGCTGAACCGCGGTCGCGAGAACCACACCTTCAACCAGCTGCCGCTGAAGGGTATCAAGTTTCTGCAGCTGGACGCGCTGCGGGAATTCAACCGCTTCGACCGCCGCGGCCCCTTCCAACTGGCGGTCGTGGATCCGCCCACGCGGCAGAAGGGCAGCTTCGATGTCAGTGAAGATTACGGCAGACTTCTGCAGCTGCTGCCGGGCTGCCTGGCGGCGGAGGCGGAGCTGCTGATGGTGATGAACTCGCCGCGTCACGGCGAGGCGCATTTCCGCCAGTTGATCGAGGGGGCGGACAGCCGCTACCGGGTGGTGGCGCGGCTGCCACAGAATCCGGATTTTCCGGACAGTGACCCGGACGCGGCGCTGAAGATGCTGCACGTCCGCTTCCGCCGATAGCGCCCCCCTGTAGGAGCGGCCCATGGCCGCGATCGGACTTTCCGCCAACCCGTGACATCGATCGCGGCCACCGGCCGCTCACACTGGTTTCCGAGTTGTGCCGCGCGCGCCCTACAGCGTGGCAAACTCCCGCATCAAGCGCTCCATCAAGGCCTGCAGCTGCGCCGAGGAGCCGTGGCGCACCGCCTGGTCCAGCAGCTGCGCATTGCTCTGTCCATCCCCGTTTTTGTTCACCAGCAACAGGAAACCGCGGTGACTCAACACCGCCTCTTCCACCGCCTCCTGGCGCACCAGCTGCGAGAAGTGGATATAGCCGCTCTGCTTCAGCCAGCTCATGGCGCCGAGACAGGCCAGGTGTCGCGGCGAGTGCAGGCCGAATTCATCCGGGGTGTCGGGCCCGGCGATATCCTCCACGTAGACGGTCGCGGGCAGGGGAAACTGGTTGAACAGCGCCAGCAGTATTCTGCCGGCGTCGCGGTAGAAATCGTGAATATGCAGATCGTCCAGCATTACTGCGAGTAGCGCTCCAGAAAGTGTCCGAGCCGCTCAATCGCGTGGCTGAGGTCGTCGGTGCGGGGCAGGAAGACGATGCGCAGATGGTCCGGCGCATCCCAGTGGAAGCCCCGTCCGTGCACCAGCAGGATTTTTTCCTGGCGCAGGAAGTCCAGCACCAGCTGTTCGTCGTTGTGGATCTTGTGCCGGTCCAGGCACAGTTTCGGGAACAGGTAGATGGCGCCCTGGGGTTTGACGCAGCTGACGCCGGGAATGTCGTTCAGCATCTGGTAGGCCAGGTCCCGCTGCTCGCGCAGGCGGCCGCCGGGCAGTACCAGGTCTTTGATGCTCTGGTAGCCGCCGAGCGCCGTCTGTACGGCGAACATCGCCGGCACATTGCCGCACAGGCGCATCGACGACAGTATATCCATGCCCTCGATAAAGCCTTTGGCGCGCTGCTTGGCGCCGCTGACGATCATCCAGCCGGAGCGGAAGCCCGCCAGGCGGTAGGATTTGGACAGGCCGTTGAAGCTCAGGCAGAGCAGGTCCCCGGCCAGTTTCGCCATCGGCGTGAACTCGGCGTCGTCGTAGAGGATCTTGCTGTAGATCTCGTCGGCGAAAATCACCAGATCGTGGCTGCGGGCAACTTCTACAATTTCTTCCAGCAGCGCGCGCGGATAGACGGCACCGGTGGGGTTGTTCGGGTTGATCACCACTATGCCGCGGGTGCGCGGGGTGATCTTGGCCTTGATGTCGTCGATATCCGGCAGCCAGCCGGATGCCTCGTCGCAGCGGTAGAGTACCGGGTGGGCGCCGGTCAGGTTGGTGGCCGCCATCCACAGCGGGTAGTTGGGCATCGGCAGCAGCAGTTCGTCGCCGTTGTTCAGCAGTGCCTGGGTGGCCATGGTGATGAGTTCGGAGACGCCGTTGCCGAGGTAGATATCGTCTATCTCCACGCCCTCGATGCCGAGGGTCTGGCTCTCCTGCATAATGGCCTTGCGCGCGGCGAACAGCCCCTTGGACTCCACATAGCCCTGGGCCTGGGCCAGATTGTGGATCACATCCTGGATAATCTCGTCCGGGGCGTCGAAGCCGAAGGGGGCCGGGTTGCCGATATTCAGCTTGAGGATGCGATGGCCTTCCTCCTCCATGCGATAGGCCTGCTCCATCACCGGGCCGCGGATTTCGTAACAGACGCCGTGCAGCTTTTCCGACTTGAGAATGTCCTTCATGATGGTGGTCCTGGGGGCACTACTTTGTAGGAGCGGCCGGTGGCCGCGATGGATATCGGAGATTTCTGCGGTCCTATCGCGGCCAACGGCCGCTCCTACAGGAACTGGGTGGAATAGGATCAGAGTATGTCAAAAGAAAAAGACGATAACTACTGGCGCGACAAGCTGACACCGGAAGAATTTCACGTTTGCCGCGAAGCGGGTACCGAGCGCCCCTTTAGCGGCGAGTACTGGAATGTGTTCGAGGACGGTGTCTACCGCTGCCGCTGCTGCGGCGAGGTGCTGTTTGACTCGGATGCCAAATTCGAAGCCCACTGCGGCTGGCCCAGTTTCGACGCCGAGGCGCGGGCGGGGGCCGTCGAGGAGCGGCCGGACGACAGTCTCGGCATGCGGCGCACCGAGATAGTCTGTGCCAAATGCCACTGTCATCTGGGGCACGTTTTTCCCGATGGCCCGACGGAAACGGGATTGCGTTACTGCGTCAACTCGCTGTCGATTAAACTGGATACCGAGTCGAAAAAGAGAGGGAAGGGGGGAGAGTCGTGAGACAGAGACACTGGAGCCGCTGGCTGTTGCGCGCGCAATGGCTGCTGCTGGGTATCATATTCTGCGCCGGCCTGGCGCTGCGGCTGGAGCTGGTGCACTTCAAGCCGGTATTCCAGGTATTCAGGTACGCCGGTCTGGCGGCCCTCGGCGTGGCGCTGCTCGCGATGCTGGTGTTTATCTGGGGGCTGGTGAAAAGGCACGCGCAGAGCCGCCGCAACGCCCTCTGGGCCGCGGTGCTGGGGCTGTTGCCGGTGGCGGTGCCGCTGCTGACCGTGGGCAAGAGCAACTTCGAGGTTCCGCGCATCCACGACATCACCACCGATACGAAGGACCCGCCGGCCTACCGGGCGGTGCTGTCCCTGCGCGATGCGGACGACAACAGTGCGGAATACGCCGGTGAGGCCGTGGCCAAGCTGCAGCGGGAGGCGGATATCTACGCGGACATACTGCCGCTGGAATTGCAGATGTCGGTGGACAGGGCCACGGAACTGGCGGCGCAGGTGGCCGAGGATCTCGGCTGGCGCCTGGTGGCGGTGGATCCGCGCCGCGGCCATCTGGAGGCGGTGGACAGGACGCCGCTGCTCGGCTTCACCGACGATGTGGTGGTGCGGGTGCGGGACGAGAACGGGCAGGTGCGGGTGGATGTCCGCTCCAGCTCGCGGGTTGGCCAGAGCGACCTCGGGGCCAACGGCAAGCGTATCCGCAGTTTCCTGTCCGAGCTGAAGGCGCGGGCGGCGGCGGAGTAGGGTGGCGGCGGGGCCGGCGCCCCGCAGACACAGGGTTTCGGTAAGTGCCTGACTACAAAAGAAAAAAATACAAAAAAAGTTTCGACGCGGGTGTTGACAGCCCCCCGGGTGCTACATAGAATGCGCCCCACTTCTGACGCAGAGCTGATCTTTAAGGCGACAGCCAAAAGGGTCGAGACGCTTGAAGTGAACAGAAGTGAGTCCGGGGTCCCCTTCGTCTAGAGGCCTAGGACACCGCCCTTTCACGGCGGTAACAGGGGTTCGACTCCCCTAGGGGACGCCACTGCGGGAATAGCTCAGTTGGTAGAGCGCAACCTTGCCAAGGTTGAGGTCGCCGGTTCGAACCCGGTTTCCCGCTCCAAGTTTTCTACTCTCTGTAGTGATCTATCACTACAGAGAGTTGCCAGGGGAGATTTCCACTGGCGATGCCACAGACAGTGTGGCAGCATTGGTTGCCCTGGTTTTAAACCGAGGGGCCAAGTGCAAGTTTTCTGTCCCCATCGTCTAGAGGCCTAGGACACCGCCCTTTCACGGCGGTAACAGGGGTTCGACTCCCCTTGGGGATGCCAACACGGCCCGGCAGCTCTCGAGCTGCCGGGCGTACAGGAAAGGCGGGAATAGCCCAGTTGGGTGAGGCAAGTGTCTGCTTCGCTCGGCGAAGCGCGCCGCCGAACGGCGTCAATCTGAGATTGGCGACCGGAAGAGCGCAGAATGAAGAGTGCGCTTACAGTGATGGAATTTGGTGCCATGTGCGACACTGGCGCCAGAACAGTTTAGGCGGGAATAGCTCAGTTGGTAGAGCGCAACCTTGCCAAGGTTGAGGTCGCCGGTTCGAGCCCGGTTTCCCGCTCCAATTAAAAAAGCCGCTCACTAGAGCGGCTTTTTTTTGCGCGCAATTCACAGGAGCCGGTCGGGCGAATACCGGGTTAGTCCTCCGGACACGCTGCGGTCGCCGGCAGGAGCCTGCTTGCAGGCGAAAGGATCCGCGCTCCGTAGCCTTCGCCTGCAAGCAGGTTCCTGCGGGGGCCGCGCTCAGTCCGGTTGAAATATACCGCCCGAGCGCGTTGAATAGCGCCCTCAGTTTCAGGAGGCAGTCATGACCGCCGCGCTCTCCATCCAAAATCTCGAGAAAACCTACGACAACGGCTTCCGGGCCCTGAAGGGCATCAGTTTCGCGGTGCAGCCGGGGGACTTCTTTGCGCTGCTGGGCCCCAACGGCGCCGGCAAGTCCACCACCATCGGTATCATCTGCTCGCTGGTGCGCAAGACCGCCGGCCGCGTGTCGATCTTCGGTGTCGATATCGACGAGGATTTCCCCGCGGCCAAGCGGATGCTGGGCGTGGTGCCGCAGGAATTCAATTTCAGCCAGTTCGAGAAGGTCTACGATATCGTTGTCACCCAGGGCGGCTTCTACGGCATGCCGCGCAAGCTGGCCGAGGAGCGCACGGAGAAGTACCTGAAGCAGTTGGGCCTGTGGGACAAGCGCGGCACCCAGGCGCGCATGTTGTCCGGCGGCATGAAGCGCCGCCTGATGATCGCCCGCGCGCTGATTCACGAGCCCAGGCTGTTGATTCTCGACGAGCCCACCGCCGGCGTGGATATCGAGCTGCGCCGCTCCATGTGGACCTTCCTCGAGGAGATCAACCGCCAGGGCACCACCATTATCCTGACCACCCACTACCTGGAAGAGGCGGAGAGCCTGTGCCGCAATATCGCCATCATCGACAAGGGGGAGATTGTCGAGAACACCTCGATCAAGTCGCTGCTGAAAACCCTGAACCGGGAGACCTTTATTCTCGACTCGAGCGAGGCCCTGAGCGAGTGCCCGGATCTGCATGGCTTCGAGGGCAAACTGATCGATGAGCACAGCCTGGAGGTGACGGTGGAAAAAGGTCAGTCGCTGACCGACCTGTTTGCGGCGCTGGCCGGGCAGGGCGTGCGTATCGCCAGTATGCGCAACCGCGCCAACCGCCTGGAGGAGCTGTTCGTGTCGCTGCTGGCGAAAGAACAACAGGCGGAGGACGAGCAGTGAAGGGCAACGCAACCTGGACATCCTTCGCCACAATACTGCGCCGCGAGGTGCGCCGCTTCACCCGTATCTGGCCGCAGACGCTGGTGCCGCCGGTGATCACCATGTCCCTGTATTTCGTGATCTTCGGCTCCCTGATCGGCAGCCGCATCGGTCAGATGGGCGGCTTTTCCTATATGGAGTTCGTGGTGCCGGGGCTGATCATGATGGCGGTCATCACCAACTCCTACGCCAATGTGGTGTCCTCCTTCTACAGTGCCAAGTTCCAGCGCAGTGTGGAGGAGCTGCTGGTATCGCCGACGCCCAACTGGGTGATCATGGCCGGCTATGTGCTCGGCGGCGTCGCGCGCGGGCTGATCGTCGGCCTGATCGTCACCCTGATAGCGCTCTTTTTTACCTCGCTCAGTGTCGAGCATCTGGGCGTCACCGTCGCGATCGTTTTCCTGACCGCGGTGCTGTTTTCCCTCGCGGGCTTTATCAATGCGATACTGGCCAACAGCTTCGACGATATCTCGATTATTCCGACGTTCGTGCTGACGCCGCTGACCTATCTCGGTGGCGTCTTCTATTCCATTGAGCTGCTGTCGCCCTTCTGGCAGGGGCTGTCGAAGCTGAATCCGGTGCTGTATATGGTCAACGCCTTCCGCTACGGCGTGCTCGGCGTATCCGATATCAATGTGGCCTGGGCCTTCGGCGGCGTCCTGGTGGTTATCGCGCTGCTGTTTGGCTGTGGGTTGTACCTGATGACCCACGGCAGGCGTCTGCGCCACTAAATGGCCTGGAATCCAGGAGTCTGTATGAACCGAGAAGACTGGCAAGACCTGCCGCTGGGCAAGGCAACCCGCTACGAATCCACCTATAACCCGCAGTTGCTGCACCCGATACCGCGCCGCGTTTCCCGCGCGCAGCTGGGGCTCAGTGACGACGCGCTGCCGTTTTTCGGCGGCGACGAGTGGTGGGGCTTCGAGCTCTCCTGGCTGAACCCGAAGGGCAAGCCACAGGTGGCGGTGGGCAAATTCACCTTTCCGGCCAGCAGCCCGAATATGGTGGAGTCCAAGTCGTTCAAGCTGTACCTGAACGCCTTCAACCAGACGGTGTTCGAGTCCCTGGACGCGGTGCGCGCGACACTGTTCAAAGATCTGAGCGCGGCGGCGGGCGCCGAGGTGTCTGTCGTCCTGTTCGAGGTGGAGGACGCCGCGCTGGCGGTGCAGAAGCCGCAGGGCTATTGCCTCGACGGGCTGGATATCGAGACCCGCCAATACCAGCCGGATGCGGCGCTGCTGAAACTGAAAGAGGGCGGCGGGCAGGTCAGTGAAACCCTGTACAGCCACCTGCTGCGCAGCAACTGCCCGGTAACCGGTCAGCCGGACTGGGCGACGCTGTGCATCGAATACAAGGGTCCGGCGCTGGATCGTGAATCGCTGCTCGCCTATATCGTCTCCTTCCGCGAGCACCAGGACTTTCACGAGCACTGCGTGGAGCGTATCTTCTGCGACCTGCAGCGGCTGGCGGACTTTGCCGAGCTGACGGTCTGCGCCCGCTACACCCGCCGCGGCGGGCTGGATATCAACCCGCTGCGCAGCAGTATTGCGGGCAAAAATTTTCCGCCGAGATTCCAGCGCCAGTAGTCCCCCTGCGCCGCTATGGTCTTTAATGAGGGAAATGATCCCTGATTTCGGCTGAGCGGGAGGCGCATATGAGAGATGCGGGTTTCGGCGGCAAGGCGATGACCACACTCGGCATCCTGATGATCGCGCTGGGCGCGGTGGCACTGATGACACCGGCGATTACCGGGCTCTCCGTCGCGATGGTCGTCGGCGTGCTGGTGCTGATCGGCGGTCTACTCCGCCTGATCTGGGCGTTTCGCGCCGGCAGTCTGGGCAAGGGCATAGCGGGCATCGCGCTCGGCCTGCTGACCATAGCGGCGGCGGTAATACTGCTGAGCCATCCGCTGCTGCTCGCCAGGACGCTGATACTGCTGCTGGCGATCTATTTCATTCTCGACGGGGCCGCGGAGCTGCTGGCCGGCTGGCGCGCCAAACCGGAAACCGGCAAGACCTGGCTGATACTGGGCGGCGTCGTGTCGGTCCTGCTCGGCGTGGTTTTGTGGATGCAGTCTCCATTCGCCGGAGACTGGGCGCTGGGCATACTCTTCGGTATCAAGCTGATCTTCTCCGGCATCATTATCGTCTCGGGAGCCAGACCGGTGGCCGAATAGCCCGCGCGCCATGTGGGCTCTGCGCTTCCTGTGCCACTGTGCCGTCGGCGCCGTCCTGACGCTGCTGGTCGTATTCGCACTCTATATCGAGCGCCTGCCGGATCTGCAGGTCTGGCATACGGCGGATCTGGATGCCGAGTACCGCGAAGGCTCCCCCGTTTCGACCTTCCCCGAATACCTGGCGCTGGAAGACAGGTTGTTCGCGCAGCTCGACGAGGAGGTCTACCGCAAGACCGGCCCCGCCGGACCCGGCAGTATCAACCGCTACCAGCGCGGCAGCCTGGCGGATCCCGACCGCTGGTCGCCGGACTGGAACCGGAGTTTCCTGTTGGAGGCGGAAGACCCCGGCGCCATGGTACTGCTGTTGCACGGCCTGACTGATGCACCCTACAGCCTCCGCCACCTGGGGCGGCGTTTGCACGAGTCCGGTGCCACTGTGTTGGGGCTGCGCATTCCGGGCCACGGCACCGCGCCCTCGGGCCTGGTCGACGTCACCTGGCAGGATATGGCGGCGGCGGTGCGCCTCGCGATGCGACACCTGGCGGCATCGGGGCGCGACAGGCCGATTCACATCGTCGGCTATTCAAACGGCGCCGCTCTGGCCGTCCACTACGCGCTGGCGGCCATGGACGACCCCGAGCTGCCGAAGGTGCGCAGCCTGGTGCTTATCTCCCCGGAAATAGGTGTCTCGCCGGTTGCGGCGCTGGCGGTCTGGCAGGAGCGCCTGGGCCAGCTGCTGGGGATCGAAAAGCTGCAGTGGAACAGTATCCACCGCCTCGAATACGAACCCTTCAAGTACGGTTCCTTCGCGATCAACGCGGCGGCCCTGACCCACCGGCTGACGCGGGAGATTCGGCGCCGGATCGGCGAGTTGGCGGCGGAACAGCGCCTGGATCAGATGCCGCCGATCCTGTCCTTTTCCTCGGTGATCGACGCAACCGTCGAGGCCCCGGCGGTAGTACGGGATCTGTTCAATCTCCTCCCGCTCGGCGGCCACGAGCTGGTGCTGTTCGATATCAATCGCCAGGCAAAAATCGAACAGTTCCTGACCTGGAATCCGGATCGGATGATCGCGGCCCTGCAAAAGGCGGAGCCCAGGCACTACGCGCTGACACTGGTGACCAATGCCAACAGCCGGTCGTCGCAGGCGGTCGCGGTGCGCTGGCCGGCGGGGCAGCGCAGCGCCGGCAGGGTGCCACTCGGCCTGTCGTGGCCGAGCGGCGTCTATTCCCTGTCTCACGTCGCGCTGCCTTTTCCACCGGATGACACCATCTACGGTGGATTTCCGTCCGCGCCCGGCCCGGGCATTCAGCTCGGCAATCTGGCGCTGCGCGGCGAGCGCGGTGCCCTCGCCATCAGTGCCTCTGCGCAGTTGCGCCTGCGCTGGAATCCCTTCTACGCCTGGTTGGAGCGGCGCGCGATCGGGTTTATCGGTCTGGCGCCGGGCGGCCAATCGCCGGACTGACAGCTTGTTGAAAAAAGCGATCTGGCTTCCTTCAACCCGGGTGTGCGGCTCGGGTCCGCAAACCAGGGCCTGCTAACCTTATTGGCCTGTACCGCCATCGAATTTGGTATGGACGGGTCCTGAGTTTTCGCTCTATTCGACCGCCTTCAGCCAGGGAAGGGGCATAGCCAACGGCATGGTTTTTAACGCGCGGCAATTTGCCGCCACCGCCACTCTCGCGCTCGCGCTGCAGACCGCCGCGCCGCCACTGCGTGCCGGCGACACGGATCGCCATCCCGCCTACGGGGACCTCGAGACGGCCATCGCGGATGCAAAGACCGACTGGCCCGGCGCCATTCCGCTGCTGGGCAGCGACACCCGCATAAAGATCAGCGGCTTTGCCGAGCTGGACGCCAATCACGACACCGGCGCTATCTCAACGCCGGCGAAATTCGCCACCAGCGCGATTGTCACCGGTGAGGCGACCGCGGCTGAGGGGGAGAGCGGCGAGACCCACTTCAGCGCGCAGGCCTCGAGGCTGGTGGTGGAAACGCGGACTCCGCGTCACAGGCACCTGCTGACCACCTTTGTCTCGCTGGATTTCTTTGGCGATTCCTCCAGCACCAAACCGGAGGTGCGCCTGCGCCGCGCCTACGGCGAGGTGACGGACGTCCTGCTCGGCGGCGACCTGCTGCTGGGACAGGACTGGTCCACCTACACCAATGTCCACGCGATCCCCAACACGCTGGATTTCGAGGGCCCCAATTCGGTGTTCGGCACGCGCCATCCGCTGCTGCGCTGGACCAGGCCGCTGTGCCCCGGGCTGGCGCTGAAGCTGGCTGCCGAGGCGCCGGACAAGCGCGCGTTTGAAGGCGCCGAGCCCGTATCGCGCTGGCCCGACTTCGCCGCCGCGCTCAGCGCCCAGGGCGAGAGCTTCAACTTGCAGGGCAGTCTGCTGGTGCGGGACCTGCGCGCCGCTGCCGACGACGATTCGACCGTATCGGAGACCGGCTGGGCCGCGAGCTTGGCCGGCCGTGTGCATATGCCGGCCAATCTGCGCCAGGACTTCGCGACTGTTTCACTGACGATCGGCGAGGGGTTCGGCGGGCTGCTCAACGACGGCCCCCCCGATGCGCACTACGACGCGGCACGGAATAAGCTGCAGGCGATCGAGACGCTGGGCTGGTTCGGCAGCTACCAGCACTGGTGGACCCCGAAACTCTACAGCGTCGCCTCCTATGGCGAAGTGCGGCAGGACAACCTGGCGGCGCAGCCGGGGGGCGCCTTCAGGAAAACACAGTACAGCAGCGCCAACCTGACCTGGACGCCCTTTCCGCAGTGGCTGCTCGGTGTCGAGGTGCTGTATGGAACACGGGAGGACAAGGATGGAGACGCAGGCTCGGATTTCCGCACCCAGATCACCAGCCGCTTCTCCTTCTAGGGAAGGGGGGAGCGCAATCCCCACCTGGTTGACCCTGTGCGCCAGTTTGCTGCTCGCCGCCTGTTCCTGCGCGACTACTGTCGTCAACCATATCTGGAGCGAGCTTGCGCCCGGCGAGCGGGCCCTGGGCAAGACGCTGGTGTTCGCGGTGCCCTTCAACCCCGTGTCCGAAACCGGCGCCCGCGCCGAGAGCGCCTGGGTGCGCCATCTGCGCCGCCGCGGCATCGACGCCTACGCCTGGAACCTGGCCTGGCCCGGCGCCGCAGTGCCGGAGGTGCAGGCTGTGGCCGCGGCGGCCCGGGAGGGGGGCTTCGACACACTGCTGGTGGCGCGGGTGGTCGAATTGAAACAAGTGGAGCGGGAGACACCGGCCTCGCAGGTGGCCGTGGTCGAGACCGGGCTCTACGATGTCCGCAGCGGGCGGGTCTTGTGGCTGGTGCAGACGGACACCTACCTGATCAGTTTCGACGGCGAGGTGATCCGCTACCCGCGGGAGAGCGTGATTCGCGAATATGTCGAGGTTGTCAGCCGGGCCATGTTCGCCAGCGGCGTGGAGTGAGCGGCAGAACCTCTGAATAATTCCGTAATACCTCTGCAGCCTTCAGGGCCCGCCCTGCGGGGCTTGCAGAGCGATCCACACTCTGCGTTGCGGCTTCTTGAAAGGTCTAGACATTCCTGCGAAGCCGCGCCTTGATTGTGAACCGCTCTGCAAGCCAGAGGTATCGCGGAATTATTCAGAGGTTCCCTAGATAATGACTTTGCGCTTCAGGGTCGCGACCGCCTTCTCCAGCGACTGCAACACCTTGTCCTTGTCGTAATTGCGGATCTTGTCCAGATCCAGGTGCATGGAGAAGCCGGGCGCGTGGTCCTCGAGGTAGCTCTGCTGGCCGCCGAGGTTTTTGCGCAGGTCGGTGACCTGGTAGACCTTAACCGGCGTGCTGAAGCCCTTGACCGTGATATGGCCCTTGTCGCGGCACATAACGGTGTGCTTGATCATGGCCCAGGTCTCGTGGCTGATCAGTATCTCCCCCGGCTGCGCCGCGCCCTCGAGGCGCGCCGCCAGGTTCACATGGGTGCCCATCACCGTGTAGGACTGGTAATTCGCGGTGCCGAAGATACCCACGGTGCAGTAGCCGGTGTTGATGCCCATGCGCACCTGCAGCGGCCGCGATATACCCTTGTTGTACCACTCCTGCTTCATCTCCCGCACACGCTTGCGCATCGCCAGCGCCATGGCCACGCAGCGCAGCGCGTCGGACTTGGGACCCTTGCTGTCGTCATCGCCGAACACCACCATCACCGCGTCGCCGATAAACTTGTCGATGGTGCCGCCGTACTGACCGGCGATGCGGGCCATCTCCGACAGGTAGCTGTTCAGCAACTGAGTGAAAGTCTCGGCCTCCAGCTCCTCGGTCAGCTGGCTGAAATCCTTGATATCGGAGAAGAACACCGTGAGCAGCTTGCGCTCGGTGACCAACTCACCCTCGCGCCCGTTGGTCACCGCGCGCCAGAGGCGCTGGGGCAGGTATTTGGACAGCTTGTAAGTGCGCATTTTGCTCACACTCCGCTCCTGGGTCAGCGCGCGGTTGGTCTCCTTCAGGTGGGCGATCTGCTTGTGGGTGTAGAAGGCCCAGGCACAGAAGTAGGTGAAGACGCCGATCAGGCTGGCGGCGCTGATCGTCAGATCCGCATTGACCACCAGCGTGGGCTTGTGAATCAGGTAGCCGGCGCCGACGCCCAGCAGCAGGCCGGTGTTGTGTTCGAACCAGCGGCGCCCGCCGCCCTCGGTCAGCGCGTTGAACTGGACCATGGTCACGAACAGCAGCGACGGCAGCAGGCTGAAATTGGCCAGGGCGATAGCCGCGCCGATCAGTGTCGCATCGGTAAAAGACAGCCAGCGGCGCACCTTGCGCGCACTGCCGGCACTGGCCCGGCGGCTTATCTGGTAGGCGACGGCGGTATAGAGCAGCAGCAGGGCCGCCATACCCAGGGGCAGCAGCTTGTTCACCTGCCAGGGCGACGACCAGTTGACGACGTTCACCAGCGTGCCCGCCGCGGCGAAGCAGATCAGTGTGCGGAAATAGAGGGGGTAGCGGGGATCTACCTCCCGCCCGGTATTCTCCTCAGGCTGGTCCTGCATCTCTGTGGTTATCTTTTTTTCGGTTGAGCAGAAATTGAGCAACAAGCGGCGCGGCAATTCCGCGGGTTCTGGCCCGGTCTAATGGGAAGTGAATTGCAGCAACGGTGGCTGGAGCGAAGTGTACTCCTCAAGCGTACAGAATGCGAAATATCTGTCGCCGGGCGCCGTCTACGGGGCGTGCATAGGCCGCCCCCGCCGCTTGCGGTAGAATCCGCCAACCGAAGTCTGACCGGAGAAAGCCATGGATGCCCTGACCGCACTGCACAACCGAGTCTCAACCGGCCTGTTGACCGATCCGGCCCCCAGCGAGCAGCAGCGGCAGAACATCTTTCGCGCGGCCCTGCGCGCGGCCGACCACGGCTGTCTGCGCCCCTGGCGTTTCCTGACCGTGGAGGGCGAGGCGCGCAACCGCCTGGGCGAGCTGTTCCTGCGCGCGGCGGAACAGGCAGAGGGCGGCTCCCTGAGCGACGCCCAGCGCGAGCGCACCCTGGCCATGCCCCTGCGCGCGCCGCTGATCGTCGTCGCCATCACCCGCCTGCAGGAACACCCGAAGGTGCCGCACCTGGAGCAGCATATGTCCACCGCCGGCGCCGTCCAGGCCATGCTCACCGCCGCCTACGCCGAGGGTGTCGGCGCCTACTGGCGCACCGGCGCCCTGGCCTACAGCCCGCTGGTGGCCGAGGGGTTGGGCCTTTCGGACAGCGAGCGCATCGACGGTTTCATCTACTGCGGCACCCCCCAGAAACCCCCGCGCCAGGCCCCGGAGCTGGCCGTGGAGGACTATTTTGCCGAGTGGAATCCTCAATAAGGGTTGCGCTGGGGTCTCTGTTTCTGTAAAGTGCGCGCTCGCTGAACGGGAGCTATGTTCCTGATTTAGCTAAAAATTTGCTTCGGCGAGGTCCCCGATCGATGTCGAAGCGAAGAGCGCGCCCTCAGGGCGTAACGAGCACGCAGGCGTGCGGACTGGCAGCTCGAAAAAAAGCCAGCAGAGAACGCGACAATCAGTTTCGGTGAGGTGTCCGAGTGGTCGAAGGAGCACGCCTGGAAAGTGTGTATGTCGAAAGGCATCGAGGGTTCGAATCCCTCCCTCACCGCCATTAAACAAAAAAGCCCGGCTCATGCCGGGCTTTTTTGTTTAACCGCGATGCGGGAGGGTGAGAAGCCTCGCCAGGGTTTGACCAACCCGCGCCAGCGAGTTGGGACCGAGGTGCCTCGCGCCGAGCCCGTAGGGTCAAAACACGTTCAGGTGTGTTTTGAGTCAATCCTTCCCTCTCCACCCTATCAGGCGAGAAGCCCTGTCAGTCGCAGATTCACAGGGGGCTTTTTGCGTTTCGCGCTTCGCTGCTTGCAGTGTCTGCGGTAGTGGCCAAAAACACTGGACCGCTGCGGTCCTCCCTTCCCCCGGGCAGCACAACATGCTAATAAATGCCGGCTCTGACCACTCGATCGGAAATGGCATTCACGATGATCCACAAAGTCCTGCGCATAGTCGCCGCCTTACTCCTGGCTTACAGCCCGACGCTGCACGCCGAGCGTCCCATCGCCATCGCCATCCACGGCGGCGCCGGTACCATCGAAAAGAGCAAGATGACCCCGGCGCGGGAGAAGGCCTATCGGGACAAGCTGAGCGAGGCCCTGGACAAGGGCTACGCGGTGCTGGAAAAGGGCGGCAGCAGCCTGGACGCGGTGGTCGCGGCGATCACCGTGCTGGAGGACTCGCCTCTGTTCAACGCCGGCAGGGGCGCCGTCTATACCTACGACGGACACCACGAGCTGGATGCCTCCATTATGGACGGCGAGACCCGCGAAGCCGGTGCGGTCGCGGGTGTCAAGCGTATAGAGAACCCGATCGAGCTGGCGCGCATGGTCATGGAGGATTCGCCTTTCGTGATGCTCGCCGGCGAGGGCGCCGAGACCTTCGCGCAGTCGCGCGGAGTGCCGCTGGTGGACAACAAGCTGTTCGATTCAGAGCAGCGCTTCGAGCAGTTGCAGAAGGCAAAAGAGAAGCTGAAAGAAGAGCAAAAGCAGGATAAGGACTACCAGGCCGCCGTGGGCCGGCTGCCCGCGCCTTTCAGGATGGGCACCGTCGGCGCCGTGGCCCTGGATCGGCAGGGCAATATCGCCGCCGGCACCTCCACCGGCGGCATGACCGCCAAGCGCTACGGCCGTATCGGCGACTCCCCGGTGATTGGCGCCGGCACCTTTGCCGACAACGATTCCTGCGCCGTTTCCGCCACCGGCCACGGCGAGTACTTTATCCGCTACAACGTGGCCGCGGATATCTGCGCGCGGGTGCAGTATCTGGGCGAGTCGGTGGCCGAGGCGGCGGACGAGGTGATCAACCGGGAACTGACTCCGGTCGGCGGTACCGGTGGCGTCATAGTGCTGGATGCGGCTGGCAATATCGCGATGGTTTTCAATACCAAAGGCATGTACCGGGCCAGCCGCAGTTCCCGCCAGCCGGCGCGCGTGGCGATATTCAGAGATGGCGAGTAGGGGGGGCGCTCTGCGGCCGCTGCGTTTACAGGTAAGGAGGGCTTGTAGGCTATGAAAAAGAGCAGGCGGAAAGTTGGGGCCAGTCAGCGCCAGATAGAGCGCTCGGTGCGTGTGTTCTGGGGTAGCGTAATACTGGTGGGGCTGTTTGCGGTTCTGTTGATGTACGCCGCCCTGGCCTGATCGACGGTGGCCGGATTGGCGCCCCCGGGTGGACTCGAACCACCAGTCCGGACTTAGGAGGTCCGTGGTTTATCCTGTTAACCGACGGGGGCGGAGGCCTGAGGCGGCGGTTTTCAACCGCCTGTGGCCGGAAAGGCGGCTATTCTAACGGCTGCGTGCCCCGCTGTCATGCCGCGCGTTCCCGCTCCGGCCGGGGGAGTGGTTTCTGGGGAAGGGCGCAGGCGCGGCCGCTCCTTCGGCGCTGTCACCGCCGGTAACACCGGCGCGGCGGGTTACCTCTATTCCCGCCGTTTCACTTTCACCATTCTGTCGAAAAACTGTCGCAATCCGGTCGCGATTCGGCGGTAATTTTGCACCACCGATCCGGGTTTTGAGGGAAGTTTTTGCGCGCCACTCCGGGGGTCCGGAGCGGCGGCAAAAAACTTGTTTCCGCGGGCAAAATTTTGCTTGACCGGGGTCGGCAGTGCTGGCTAATCTGCGACGGAACAACAAAAACAACAAGGGTGTTTCTGCGTTCGCAGATCGAGATTGTGGAGTTTCGTATGAGCGGCAACGTTAGCGAAAATTACATCGATTTTGATATTGACGACATCCCTCAAATCGCAAATGAGGTACTGAAACAGGCCACCTCTACCCCTCCCCGCGATGCCCGCAGGAGGGTCGAGGACAAGTTGGAGGAAATGCGTCTCAGGCGCGAGCTAATGGATTACGACTTCGACCTTTAAACCGGTACTCTAAAAGGCGCCTAATCGGCGCCTTTTTTGGCTCTGGGCGGCGTGCTCTGCCCCTGCTCCGTTGAGGCTGCGTTTGTGGCTCGTTCGGGGTACTATGCCTCTGTGTTTTAAACCGGTAACCGGCCTGTGTCCGCCCCGGCCTGTTCTGTACAGGGGCGCGGTGGACTGGGTTTGGGGCGCGCGGGTGCTGCGCCCAGGTCGAAGGTCGTGCGGGGCCGATCGAATCAGGTCTTTTCGTTGGTCAGTGCGACTTTTCCGGGCGGCAGTGCAGTGGATCGGGGCGTACCGCTGAACTGTGCTGAAACTCAACGAAAGGGATATTCGCAATGGTGGCAGCTGAACAAAATACGGGGCGGGTCTCCTCGGAGCTTTCGAGCAACGGCGATGCGCTGACGATACGGGTGGCCGGAAACTTCGACTTTAACGTGCACCGGGACTTTCAGCGCGCCTACCAAAACCTTCCATCCTCCCCCAAGCACTACTGCATCGATCTCTCGGAAACCCTGCACCTCGACAGCGCGGCCCTGGGGATGTTGCTGCTGTTGCGCGACCACTGCCTGGGGAGCGCCGGGGATTCGACGCATATCCGCGTCGAGCTGCTGAACGCCAACGAACACGTGGGCAATATTCTCGCGATATCCAACTTCGACAAGATTTTCACCGTGCGCTGATGGCGGCCGGCCGATTCCCGATACTGGTGATTGAGGGCGACACCGGGGAGGCGTCGCGGCTGTGCCGGTTGCTGGGGAACTGCTCCCGAGACGGGGTGGGGCCGGGCGATGTTCAGGTTCACTTGTCGCAGAGTGCCGCCGCGGCCCTGAGCGACTATCCGGCCCTGAGTCCCCGGGTGGTGATATTCGGGCCGCTGGCGGCCCGGGCGGCAACTGCCGACGACCTGCGGCAGCTGCGCGCCCGGGCCGGTCTGGAACCGGTGCCGATACTCTTTGTTATGTCCGCGCGGGACTCCGCCTCCCCCGGCAGCCTGCGGGCCGGCTGCGACGATATCCTGCTGGAACCCTACGATCCCGATCTGGTGGCACTGAAACTGGCCGCGCTGCAGCGCCTGTGTGACTTCAGCCGCAGCCTGCTGGCGCAGCGCAACCGGATACGCCGGCACCACGCGGACCTGCTGCAGGAACAGGCGAGCGCGCGGCAGATCTTCGACAATATGGGGCACGAGGGCTGTCTCGGGCAGACGGACGCGATCCGCTACCACCTCTCTCCCGGCGCGGTGCTGGCCGGGGACGTGCTGGCGGCCGCCTATGGTCCCGGTGGCAAGCTGATGCTGTTGCTGGGCGATTTCACCGGGCACGGTCTGGCCGCGGCGGTGGGGGCGGTGCCGCTCACCGCGATTTTTTACTCGATGGTGCCCAAGGGCTTCTCCCTCAGCCACATACTGCGCGAGCTGAACGCCAAGCTGCACCATGTGCTGCCGGCGGATATGTTCTGCTGCGCGGTGATGTTTGAGCTGGATCCGCACAAGCGGCATATCCGTCTGTTCAACGGCGGTATGCCCCGCGTCTGTATCCGCCACCGCAGCGGGGCCCTGCGCCTGCTGGAATCCCGCTACCTGCCGCTGGGGGTGCTGGACCCCGCTTCGATCGAGGACGCGATAGTACATATCCCGGTGGATTGGGGGGATCGCCTTTTTCTGTGGAGCGACGGCATCCACGAGGCGCGCAATCCGCGCGGTGAGCTGTTCGGCGAACAGCGCCTGCTGCAGGCGCTGTCGGCGGAACTGCCGGAGGGGCGGCATTTCGATTACGTTCTGTCGTCGGTGAACCGCTTCAGCGCCGGCCGGCAAGATGACCTGTCGCTGGTGGAGGTGGCGTTGGACCGGGCCGCGCCCTGGCAGGGTGGTGCCTGGGCGCTGAACAGCCCGTCCACAGAGAGCGCGATGGGGCTCGGTGACTGGTCGATCAACTTTACCCTGGGACCGGAGGAGTTGCGCGATGCGGATCCGCTGCCGCTGTTACACAGTGTACTGGCGCAGGTGCCCGGCGCGGGGAGCTTTCGCGACCCCTTGACGATTGTGCTCGGCGAGCTGTTCCGCAATGCCCTCGAGCACGGCCTGCTGCAGCTCGATAGCGCCCTGAAGGGGACGGATAGCGGTTTCGCCGACTACTACCGCCAGCTGCAGTATGGCCGCAACCAGCTGCGTGAGGGCTGGATCCGCATAGCGCTGCGCTGTCGAGACCGCGGCGGCCGGGGTCTACTCGAAGTGGTGGTGGAGGACAGCGGCCCGGGCCTGCCTGAACATTTCGGCAGTGGCAACGCCTATTCCGGGCGCGGCCTGCCGCTGTTGCGCTCCATCTGTCGCAAGCTGCAGTTGCAACCCGGCAGCAGCCGCGTGCGGGCGGTGTTGAACTGGGGCGAAGGCGCCGCGGGCCGGAGACAGGCCCGCGCGGCCAGCGCCCGCTAGCGGGCCCCTGAAAAGGCGGGGGCGGTCCCGCCGCCACCCTAGCGCGGTTGCGCCGTATCCCCTTGCGCGCGGCCGAACTTGCGCCCCAGCCAGCCCTGCAGTTTTTTCAGCGTGTGGGACAGCCTGCCGCGCCTGGCCTTGCGCGCTTTGTCCTCGGCGCTCACCAGCCACGCGATCTGGATCACCAGGCGCTGTCCCTCAAACGGCAGGTGTCCGTGAAAAGAGTTGTCCGCGCGCTTGAACGCGACCAGGGTGCCGTAGGCGGGTTTTATTTCCGGCACCACCATGTCTTCGTAGTCGTCGATGCGGTTCAGAAAACGCAGGCAGCCGTTGCCGTCCAGGGTCCACTCGGGGTTCAGGTACAGCAGTGCGGTGGCCACCTTCGATTTGCCGTCGGTATGGATATTGCCGTGGCGTTTCTTCAGCGAGCGGCTGATGGAGATGTAGGTGGGGTAGCGGGAGAGGCGCTCGATACCCAGGTTGTTGCCGATCGCGTCGGCGAATGCCGGCTCCACCAGGTGTTCGATCAGGTGGTTGATCGCATCGCCGCACTGGGTTTTCTCATAGGGCAGGTAGCCGGCGCCCTTCAGTCGCGGAAAATCCTCCAGCAGCTGCGGCATCGGCTCCTCGGCCAGCAGTCGCCTGGCAACGAAAAAGGGGAAGGGCTGCTGCCGGATCAGGGTGTCTTCGCGGGTCAGTGCACCGGCATCGAGCCAGCGCGCGGCGTCCAGGGCGAGGTTTGTCATTGCAATGCGTCCTTGTTGTGCGTCCGAACGACATGTTCCGGGGGCGGGCCCGGTGCATATCGGCTTTGTTATCGTTGATATCGACCGCAGAGTACCGCCCCTATCCCCGGGGCGGGCGGCAGATGCCGCTTCTTGGACGCCCAAAATAGCAGAGGCGCGACCGGAGGCCAATGGCGCCTGTCCCGCCGGGCAGTCGATTTCCATGCAATTGGCGCCAGTGCCGGTATAATGCCGCTCAGATTTTCGTCAAAGCCGTGTTGTTCACCTCCATGCCCGCGACCCCCGAGTCCCAAGTGCTGCTGCAAGTGCGCGACCTGTCCTGCCAAAGGGACGGGCGGCGCCTGTTTGCGGGGCTCGATTTCGCCGTCGGCGCCGGTGACGCGGTGCAGATAGAGGGCGCCAACGGCGCCGGCAAGACCACGCTGCTGCGCACCCTGATCGGCAGCGCCGGCGACTACGACGGCGATATCCTGTGGGGCGGCCGCCCCTTTCCCCAGGCCCTGCCTCAGTTTCGAGACTCTCTTTTGTATATCGGTCACCAGGCCGGCGTGCGTGGCGGGCTGACGCCGCTGGAAAACCTGGCCTGGTACGGCGCCAGCCGGGCAGCGGCCGCGCGCGCGCTGGAAAAGCTCGACCTGTATGGCTTTGAAGACACCCTGTGCCAGCAGCTCTCCGCCGGCCAGAATCGGCGCGTGGCGCTGGCGCGGCTGTTCCTGCCCGGCGCGCCGCCGCTGTGGATACTCGACGAGCCGCTGGCGGCGCTGGATGTGGCCGGTGTGGCCCGCCTGCAGGCGCGTATGGCCGAGCACCTGGAGCGCGGCGGCGGCATTCTGTTTACCTCCCACCAGCCGGTGGCCCTGGCGGGTCTGCGGCGCATCGACCTGGCCGAATTTGCCGTCGGCGATTCGGAGTTCGCGTTCGACGGCTGTGCGGACGCTATCGGAGGCGGCAGTGTCTAGCGTCGATCAGTCAACGGGCCAAGTGCGCCAAGTTCCGGGGATGGCCTCGCTCGTGAAGGTGGAACTGCTGCTGGCCCTGCGCAAGCGCGCCGATATCGCCAATCCGCTGCTGTTTTTCGTCACCGTGCTGGCGCTGCTGCCTCTGGGGGTGGGGCCGGAGCCCGATCTGCTGGCCAAGCTGGCGCCGGGTATGATCTGGGTGATGGCGCTGCTGGCGACGCTGCTGTCCCAGGAGAGCCTGCTGCGCAGTGACTTCGAAGACGGCACTCTGGAACAGCTGGCCCTGTCCCCGCAGCCGCTGTACTTTGCCGTGCTGGCAAAAACCGCGGTGCACTGGCTGGTCACCGGTCTGCCGCTGGCGCTGCTGTCGCCGCTGCTGGGATTGATGCTGAACCTGCCCGCGACCGGCTACCTGTGTCTGTTGGTCTCGCTGTTGCTGGGCACCGCCAGCCTGAGCCTGATCGGCGCCGTGGGGGCGGGGCTGACGGTCGCGCTGCGCCGCCCCGGCCTGCTGCTGGCGCTGATCGTTATGCCGCTCTATGTGCCCGTGTTAATCTTCGGCACCGGCGCGGTGCAGGCGGCCATCGAAGGCTACGCCTTCGCCGCGCAGCTGGCGATACTCGCCGCGCTGCTGGCCGCGGCTGCGGCCCTGGCGCCGCTCGCCGCCGCGGGTGCAATCCGCATCAGCCTGGATAATTGATTTGGAGGTTTCCTTGGCCTGGCAATGGTTTCACCGCTTGGGTTCGCCGCGCTGGTTTTACCAGAAAACCGGCGCCTGGCTGCCGTGGCTGGCACTGGCGAGCGTGTTGCTGCTGACCATCGGCAGTGTCTGGGGGCTCGGCTTCGCGCCACAGGATGCGAAGCAGGGCAACAGCTACCGCATCATCTATATCCATGTGCCGGCCGCCTTCCTGGCCCTGGCCGGTTACTACGTCATGGCCATCAGCGGGGCCGTCGGCCTGATCTGGAAGATCAAACTCTCGTTTGCGGTGATGCGCGCGGCCGCGCCCATCGGCGCTGTGCTGACCTTTATCGCGCTGTTTACGGGCGCCGTCTGGGGCAAGCCCACCTGGGGCACCTACTGGGTCTGGGATGCGCGCCTCACCTCGATGCTGATCCTGCTGTTTTTGTATATCGGCGTGATGGCACTGTCCCGCGCCTTCACGCGCGAGGCGGTGGCGGACAAGGCCTGCGCGCTGCTGGCCCTGGTCGGCACAGTGAATATCCCGATCATCTACAAGTCGGTGGACTGGTGGTTCACCCTGCACCAGCCGGCCACGCTCCGCCTGACCGAATCCAGCAGCATAGATCCGAGCATGTTCTATCCGCTGCTGACGATGATCGTCGGTTTCTACTGCATGTACGCCTGGACCCTGATAGCCCATACCCGCGCCCTGGTGCTGCAGCGCGAGTGGCGCACCCAGTGGGTGCGGCAGGCGCTCGAGGAGGAGAGATAAGTTGGAGTTTCAGTTTGCCAGCTTTGCCGATTTTCTGGCGATGCAGGGCCACGGCATCTATGTGTGGATTGCCTACGCCGTGACCTTCGCCGCGTTGATCGGCTTGGCCGGGTATCCGTCCGTACGCCGCCGCCAGTTGCGGCGCGAGCTGCTGCGCCAACAGCGTATTCTGCAGCGCCGCAACGCGGTCGAAAAACGCAAGGCGGCTGCCGGGGCCCTGTAGCGGGGGCCGTAGCCGAGCCCGCTTTCGCCCTCTCCCGCGGAGGGGGCAGCCCCGGCAAAATTTTGCGGTTCAGCGGATTCGCCGGGCCAGGTACAAGTTTTCTTGGAATTTCGGAGTAGAACGAGAACCATGCACCCAGCACGCAAGCAGCGCCTGATACTGGTAATTGTCCTGGTGGCCCTGTCCAGCGCCGCGGTGGGTTTTGTCACCTACGCGATGCGCAACAATATGGATTACTTCTACGCGCCCAGCGCCTTCGCCGCCGGTGAAGTGCCTTTCGAAAAGCGCGTCCGCGCCGGCGGCTGCGTGGTGCCGGGCAGTGTGCAGCGCACCGCGGACAGCCTCGATATGCGCTTTGCGATCACCGACGGCGAGGCCGAGCTGCAGGTGGTGTTCGACAAGATACTGCCGGATCTCTTCGCTGAGGGGGAGGCCGCCGTGATCACCGGGCGGCTGCAGCGCGACGGCGTACTGCGCGCGGATCAGGTGCTGGCCAAGCACGACGAATCCTATACGCCGCCGGAAGTGGCCGAATCCATGAAGGTCGAGGCCAGCTGCGCAGGCGGGGCCAAAATATGATTCCGGAGCTGGGCCACTTCGCCCTGATTTGCGGGCTGCTGCTGTCGCTGGCGCTGTCCGCGGTACCCCTGGCCGGCAGCTTTGCGGCGCGGCCGCTGTGGATGGAAGCCGGTCGCCCGCTGGCGTTCGGAGTGCTGGCCTTTACCACTATCGCCTATCTGTGTCTGACGATCGCCTTTGTGCAGAGCGATTTCACTGTCAGTTATGTAGCGCAGAACTCCAACAGCATCTTGCCGCTGCACTACAAGATCACCGCCGTCTGGGGCGGGCACGAGGGTTCCATTCTGCTGTGGCTGCTGATCCAGGCCGGTTGGGCCGCCGCGGTGGCGCTGTTCAGTCGCCAACTGCCGGCGGAGCTGGTCGCCCGGGTGCTGTCGGTGCTCGGCCTGGTGCTGGTGGGCTTCTTCCTGTTTATCCTGCTCACCTCCAACCCGTTCGACCGCAGCCTGCCGTTCCCGCCGCTGGAGGGTAGCGACCTGAATCCGCTGCTGCAGGACCCGGGCATGATCATCCACCCGCCGCTGTTGTATATGGGCTATGTGGGCTTCTCGGTCGCCTTCGCGTTCGCCATCGCCGCGCTGCTCGGCGGCCAGCTGGACGCGGCCTGGGCCCGCTGGGCGCGCCCCTGGACCGCCGTCGCCTGGGCTTTCCTGACGCTCGGTATCGCGCTCGGCAGCTGGTGGGCCTACTACGAACTGGGCTGGGGGGGCTGGTGGTTCTGGGATCCGGTGGAAAACGCCTCCTTTATGCCGTGGCTGGTGGGCACCGCACTGCTGCATTCCCTGGCGGTTACCGAGAAGCGCGGCCTGTTCAAGAGCTGGACCATCCTGCTGGCGATCTTCGCCTTCAGCCTCAGCCTGCTGGGCACCTTCCTGGTGCGCTCCGGTGTGCTCACCTCGGTACACGCCTTCGCCACGGATCCGCTGCGCGGGGGCTTTATTCTCGCGTTCCTGGCCCTGGTGGTTGGCCTGTCGCTGCTGCTGTTTGCGCTGCGCGCGCCGGCGGTCAGCGCCGGCAGTGTTTTCTCTTTCCGTTCACTCGAGACCTTCCTGCTCGGCAACAATATTCTGCTGGTGCTGATTATGGCCATGGTGCTGACCGGCACCCTGTACCCGCTGCTGGCCGATGCGCTGGGCTGGGGCAAGATCAGTGTCGGTCCGCCCTTCTTCAACCTGTTCTTCGTGCCGCTGATGGCGCTGCTGTGCCTGCTGCTCGGCTTGGGCATCCACGCCAACTGGAAAGACAGCCGCTGGGAAAAACTCCTCCGCGCCTGGGGGCTGCCGCTGGCGGTTGCGGTCGTCGCGGCGCTGGTGCTGCCCTTCGCGCTGGGTGATTTCCACTGGGGCGCGGTGCTGGGAATTTTTGCCGGTGTGTGGGTGAGCGCGGCCAGTGTAGCGCATATCTACGCCCGTACCCGCAATGCGACGTCTTTCGTCGCCGGTCTCAGGCGCCAGCGGGCCAGTTATTTCGGCATGCACGTTGCGCATATCGGTCTCGCGGTTACCGTACTCGGCGTGGCCTTGACGACGGTGTACAGCGTCGAAAAAGACCTGCGTATGGGGGCCGGTGACAGTCACCGGGTGGCGGGTTACGATTTCCGCTTCGAAGGCGTGCGCAATGTCCGCGGGCCCAATTACCGCGCCGTCGAAGGTGTGGTCTATGTGAGTAAAAATGGCCGCGAGGTGGCGGAGCTGCACCCGCAGAAGCGCAACTATTTCTCTGGCGGCAACACCATGACCGAGGCGGCCATCGACTCCGGCCTGTTCCGCGATATCTATGTGGCCCTCGGCGAGCCGCTGGACGAGAGCGAGCCCAACGGCGACTGGGCCCTGCGATTGCAGTACAAGGCGTTCGTGGTGTGGATCTGGCTCGGCGCCCTGCTGATGGCCGCCGGCGGCGGTATCGCGGTGGCGGATAAGCGTTACCGCAAAGCGAAGGCCGCGCGGGCGGTGGCAATCGACGGCGCCGCGGTCGCCGCATAAGGAAAAACAACGAGAAGATGGCAAGGTTAAAACTGTTTCTGCCGCTGATTATCTTTGCCGCGCTGGCGCTGCTGTTCTGGCGCGGTCTCTTCCTGAATCCCCAGAAGCTGCCCTCGGCACTGCTGGGCAAGCCAGTACCAGAATTCTCCCTGCCCAGGGTGCTCGACGAGGAGCGGCGCATGGGGCGGGACGACCTGCCTTCCGAACCCTACCTGCTCAACGTCTGGGCCACCTGGTGTCCGCCCTGCCGCGCCGAGCACCCCTATCTGAACAAGCTGGCGGAAGAGGGCGTGCCCATTGTCGGTGTCAATCTGCGCGACGATCCGGTGCAAGTGAAAAAATGGCTCGACACCATGCATGACCCCTACCTGTTCAGCGTCGCCGACAGGGAGGGGCGCCTGTATCTCGACCTCGGTGCCACGGGTGCGCCCGAGACATTCCTGGTTGACGGAGAGGGCATCATTCGCTGCAAGCATATGAGTGTTGTCGACAACCGGGTCTGGCAGACCAAATTCAAGCCCCTGTACGAGAGGCTGCGAGAACAACCCTGGGACGAATTCGCCGGTGAGCTACCAGATTCTCTGCTCTCCCGTTGTCGCTGAGACAGAGGAAAAGAAGAGCCGCTTCATCTGCTGGCTGGGGCCGGTGCAGGACAGGGCGGCCTTTCAGCGGCAGCTGGACGCGGTGCGTACCCAATACCCGGACGCCTCCCACCACTGCACCGCGCTTGTGATCGGCAACCCCGCCAACCCGGATGTGATGCAGGCTGACGACGATGGCGAGCCCGGCGGCAGCGCCGGGCGGCCGATGCTGGAACTGCTGTTGAAGCAGGGGATCGGCAACGCCGGTGCCATAGTCACCCGCTATTTCGGCGGCACCAAGCTGGGTGTCGGCGGTCTGATGCGCGCCTACCGCGGCGCCGTCGGAGCGGCGTTGCAATCCGTCGCGCTGAAGCCTTTTGTTCCACTGGTGCGGGTCCGGGTCGTCTGCGACTTTGCCGGGGAATCCCGGCTGCGTTTTCTCGCCGAGCGGCATCTGGGAGTCTGTGAAGATGCCGAGTACGCCGACAAGGTCACCATCGCGGTCAGATTGCCGCAGGATCAGTGGCCCCAGCTGAAGGCGCAGCTGCTGGCGGAGGGGTTCAGAGTGCTGGATGCCGACCAGAAATAACCCGTTCATCGAGTGGGGTGTTTCAGGCCCTCTGATGGTCGCCGTCGAAGGCTCGCACAATCGATCCGCCATCTACAACAAGGCTCACACCAAAGTGTGAGCCTTGTTGTAGATGGCGGACCGGACGGGAATGACTCGGGCGGTCCTGGCCCTCGCCCTGCGGGCGCCTCCGCTTCGCTGCGGCGTCCAAATTCGTTCCCGACGAATTTGTCGAACGGGGGCTCTCGCACGCCGATCCAGCATATACAAAAAAGGCCCACACTTTCGTGTGAGCCTTTTTTGTATATGGCGGACCGGACGGGAATGACTCGGGCCGTCCTGGCCCTCGCCCTGCGGGCGCCTCCGCTTCGCTGCGGCGTCCAAATTCGTTCCCGACGAATTTGTCGAACGGGGGCTCTCGCACGCCGATCCAACATATACAAAAAAGGCCCACACTTTCGTGTGAGCCTTTTTTGTATATGGCGGACCGGACGGGACTCGAACCCGCGACCTCCGGCGTGACAGGCCGGCATTCTAACCAACTGAACTACCGGTCCGCATTCCTTGCCTCCCTTAATAATCCTGCCTGGCAGGTGAAGGGAAGTGGTGGGTGGTACAGGGGTCGAACCTGTGACCTACGGCTTGTAAGGCCGTCGCTCTCCCAACTGAGCTAACCACCCCGCGTCAGGAGCTGCGTATCTTAATGAAAAATTTTGCCCCGTCAACGCTTTCGCGAAAAAATTTTTGTCTTTCAATAAGTTAAGCGGTTGAGGCATTGCCGGGTGCCGCCGGCGCCGGCCACAAATCAAGCTGTCGGCGGTCGCGGTGGCGCTGTTATAATCGCGCAAAATTCCGGCGGACGAACGATCGTGAGAGAAACCCCGACACAGACAAGCTGGTTGGCCCCGATTGCGGCGCTCCTGTGCGCCCTGTGCCTGTCCCTGGCGGCGCGGGCGGCGGTGGAGGCGGAGCAGTTGTCGACGCCGGAGCTGCAGGCGCGCTATCAGGTGTTGATCGAGGAGATGCGCTGCCCCAAGTGTCAGAATCAGAATCTGGCCGGTTCCGACTCGCTGGTGGCGACGGACCTGCGCCGGGAGATACGCCGCTTGCTGGAGGAGGGCTTCACCGATCGGGAAATTACCGACTACATGGTGGCCCGTTACGGAGATTTTGTGCTCTACCGCCCCCCGTTGCAGCGCAATACGCTGGCGCTGTGGCTGGCGCCGGGAATATTCGCGGCCATAGGCCTGCTGGCGCTGATTCTGATAGTGCTGCGCTCGCGCAGTGGTACCGGTGCCAGCCAGAGCAGTGCGGGTGCGGAATTGAGTGAGGAGGAGCGCCGGCGCCTGCGCCAGCTGCTGGGAGAGGATGTGGACCTGCCTGGCGGCAGTGGGAAGAAGAGCGATGACTGAACTCTGGATGGGCCTGGCGCTGCTGCTACTGCCGCTGGTTTTTGTGATTCTGTGGCCGGCGCTGCGCGGCGCCGGGCGGCAGCGGGCGGCGGACAAGCGCGAGGCGCTGGCGGCCCTGTACCGCGAGCAGCTCGCGGAGTTGAAGGCGGCGTTGCAGAGTGGCGCGCTGGATCAAAGCCAGTATGCGCAGCTGGAAACGGAGTTGGCGCGCAACCTGCTGGAGGCGGAGCAGTCCGGCCGCACCGGCGAGGCTTCCGCCGGCGGGCGCGGCCTGCTGATCGGGCTGGCCGCGCTGCTGCCGCTGGTTGCGATCGGGCTCTACATCTACAGCGGGCACGCCGATGATCTGGCACTGCACCGGGATATCGTCGCCAGTCAGCAGGGGGGGAGCGGCCCCGAGGTAGAGGCGCGTATCACCCGCCAGCTGCAGGCGCGGGCGCAATCCCACCCGGAGGACCTGACCGGCCGCTATGTGCTGGCGCAGCGCCTGATGGTGGCCGGCGATCTGGAGGGGGCGGTGGATGCCTATCGCTATGTGGTCGAGCGCGAGCCCCAGGCGGCGGGCATCAAGGCGGAGTTCGCCCAGGCGCTGTTCTTCGCCAGCGGCTCCAAGATCACCGCCGAGGTGCGCCAGCTGGTCGAGCAGGTACTGGAGATGCAGCCGGACAACGGCACCGCGCTGGGCCTGGCCGGTATCGCCGCCTTCGAGCGCAAAGAGTACCGGGCGGCGCGGGACTACTGGCAGCGGGCGCTGGACCAGCTGTCGCCGGCCTCCGCGGCCGCGCAGGCGCTGGCCGCCGGTGTGGCGCGGGCCGAGCGCGCGCTGGCGGACGGCGGTGAGCCGCTGGTGCAGGCCGCCGCCGCGAGTGAAGCCGTGTCCGGGCCCTCGATCCGCGTGCGTGTGAGCCTGGCGGAATCCGTCTCCGCCGAAGCGGCCACACCGGTGTTTATCTACGCCCGCGGCGCCGATAGCCCCATGCCGCTGGCGATAGTGCGCCTGACCGCCGGCCAGCTGCCGGCGGAGGTGGTGCTGGACGAGTCCCGCGCGATGATGCCGGGGCGCTCCATTGCCAATGTGGAGTCGGTGCAGCTGGTAGCCCGCCTGGCGGTAACCGGCGATGCGCGGCCGGCGCCGGGGGACTGGCAGGGCACAATCGAGTCGCTGCCGAAGGCGGAGTGGGGCGAGCCGCAGGACATCACCATCGATCGAGAACTGTAGAAATCCAGGAGCGCCGGGCCCCGGCCCGGCCGTGCGCCGGCACATCCCTCTCTCCGGCCCAGTCGATCGGCGGCGCCCACCCTGCGGGCGCTTTGGGGCCCCAAAGCCTGGGAAATTTCCGCTGAAACCCCCGTCGGCCCCATGTACAATTGGCGGTTTGGTGAGCCACGCTGTCTGCCGGCATAGAACAAATACCGAGTTAACAAATACATGCGTCTGAAGTGCATCAAGCTTGCGGGTTTCAAATCCTTTGTTGACCCGACCACTGTCTATTTCCCGTCCAACCTCAGCGCCGTGGTGGGGCCCAACGGCTGTGGCAAGTCCAACACCATCGACGCAGTGCGCTGGGTAATGGGGGAGTCGTCCGCGAAGAACCTGCGCGGCGACTCGATGACCGATGTGATCTTCAACGGCTCCAGCGGCCGCAAGCCGGTGGGGCAGGCCTCCATCGAGCTGGTATTCGACAACTCCGAAGGCAAGCTGTCCGGCGCCTACGCCGCTTTCTCCGAGATCTCGGTCAAGCGCAAGGTGACCCGCGACGGTCAGAACAACTACTACCTGAACGGCGACAAGTGCCGCCGCCGCGACGTGACCGACCTGTTCCTGGGCACCGGCCTGGGCCCGCGCAGCTATGCGATCATCGAGCAGGGCATGATCTCCAAGCTGATCGAGGCCAAGCCGGAGGAGCTGCGCGTCTATATCGAGGAGGCAGCCGGCATCTCCAAGTACAAGGAGCGCCGCCGCGACACCGAAAACCGCATGCGCCGCACCAAGGAGAACCTGGAGCGCCTGACCGATATCCGCGACGAACTGGATCGCCAGCTGGCGCGCCTGCAGCGCCAGTCGGCGGCGGCGGAAAAGTACAGCCGCTTCAAGGAGGAGGAGCGCAGCCACAAGGCCCGCCTGCAGGCGCTCAAGTACCGCGACCTGAACGACCAGGCGCTGGCTAAGCAGCAGCAGATTTCCGAGCTGGAACTGACCGTCGAGGAACTGGTGACCCGCCAGGTCAGCTGCGACACCGATATCGAGCAGAAGCGCGTCGGCTACCACGAGCTGTCCGACAGCTTCAACGAGGTGCAGGGCCGTTTCTACGCCGTAGGCGCGGATATCGCGCGCCTGGAGCAGAGCATCGCCCACGCCCGCGAGCGCAACACCCGCCTGCAGTCCGACCTGGCGCAGACGGAGCAGGAGTTCCGCGAGGCGGAGGCCAATCTGGAGGCGGATCAGGAGAAGGCCGCCCAGTTCGAGGCCGAACTGGAAGTGATCACACCGGATCTGGAGATGGTGCAGGCCGCCGAGGAGGAGTCCGCCCAGGCGCTGCTCGCCGCCGAAGAGGCCATGCGCGACTGGCAGAACGAGTGGGACCAGTTTAACCAGGGCGCCTCCGGCTCACGCCAGAAGGCCGAGGTGCAGCAGTCCCGCATCCAGCACCTGGAGACCTCCCGCCAGCGCCTGCAGGAGCGCATCAACAAGTTGCAGGCGGAGCAGGCAGGTCTCGCCGATAGCGGTGACGACGGCGAAACAGAACAGCTGAACGAACAACTGGCGGAACTGGAACTGCAGGCCGGCGAGCGCCGCGAGACAGTCGCCGAGAAGAGCGAGGCCCTGGCCGAGCTGCGCCGCCGCGAGAGCGATATCGCCGCGGAACTGGACCAGCTGCGCCTGCAGCTGCAGACCAGCCGCGGTCGCCAGGCCTCCCTGGAGGCGCTGCAGCAGGCGGCGCTGGGGCAGGGCAAGGCGGTGCAGAACTGGCTGCAGCAGCAGGCCCTGGCCGACAAGCCGCGCCTGGCGGACCAGGTCAGCGCCAAGGCCGGCTGGGAAAAGGCCGTCGAAACGGTGCTCGGCGCCCAGCTGCAGGCTATCTGCATTGAGCGGCTTGAAAGCCTCAGTGAAAGCCTCGGTGGCCTCGAAAGCGGCCAGGCGGTCTTTATCGATGGCAGCAGCGTTGCCGCTTCCGCCGCTGGCAGCCTGCCGGCGCTGGCGGATCAGGTCGAGGGCCCCGAGTCCCTGAGCGGTCTCCTGGCCGGTATCTACACCGCCGAAGATCTGACTGCGGCCCTGGCGGCCCGCGCGCAGCTGAAGGCCCACGAGTCCATCGTCACCAGAGACGGCCTCTGGCTCGGCCCCAACTGGCTGCGGGTCAGCCGCGCCACCGACGCCGAGGCCGGCGTGCTGGCGCGCAAGCAGGAGCTGGAGGAGCTGGCCCAATCCATCGCCGCCTGCGAGGAACAGATAGAAACGCTGTCGGAACAGCGCGAGGCGCTGCGCCTGCAGGCCGGTGACCTGGAGCGAGAGATAGAGCAGGCGCGCAACGAGGCCGAGCAGCTGGGTCGCCGCGAGGCGGAGCTGCGCAGTCAGCTGTCCGCCCGCCGCGCCCGCGCCGAACAGATGGGCGAGCGCCGCACCCGCGTGGAGCAGGAACTCCTCGAGGTGCGCGAGCAGCTGGAGCTGGAGGGCGAGTCCCTGTCAGAAGCGCGCCTGCTGCTGCAGGAGGCGGTTGAGGCCATGAGCGACGACACCGATCGCCGCGAAACCCTGCTGGCCCGCCGCGACGAGCTGCGCGAGGCCCTGGACGCGGCGCGCCAACGCGCCCGCGAGGACAAAGACCGCGCCCACGAACTGGCCATGCGCGAGCAGTCGGTGCGCACTCAGATGATGTCTCTGGAGCGCACGCTGCAGGTGATGCGCGAGCAGCTGGAGCGGCTGCGCAGCCGCCGCGAGCAGCTGCAGGAGCAGATGGCCGAAACCCAGGACCCGTCCCAGGATTTCCAGGCGGAACTGGAGGAGAAGCTGGCCGAGCGCATGGAGGTGGAGGCGGAGCTGGCCGAGGCGCGCAAGAAGCTGGAAGAGGTCGAGAGCGGCCTGCGCCAGCAGGAGCAGGAGCGCCACAAGGTGGAGTCCGCGCTGCAGGGCGTGCGCGCGCAGCTGGAGCAGGAGCGCCTGGCCGCGCAGACACTGGAAGTTCAGCGCAACGGCCTGGTGGAACAGCTGCGCGAATCCGATCACGACGTGGAGCAGCTGCTCGAAGAGCTGCCCGGCGACCTGACCATCTCCCAGGTGCAGGAAGAGCTGGAGCTGGTGGCGGCGCGCATCTCGCGCCTGGGCCCGATCAACCTGGCGGCCATCGACGAGTACAAGCAGGAATCCGAGCGCAAGAACTACCTGGACCGCCAGTACAGCGATCTGACCGAGGCGCTGGAAACCCTGGAAAACGCCATCAAGAAGATCGACCGCGAGACCCGCACCCGCTTCAAGGAGACCTTCGACCAGGTCAACGCGGGCCTGCAGGAGCTGTTCCCGAAGGTGTTCGGCGGCGGTCACGCCTATCTGGAGCTCACCGGCGAGGATCTGCTCGACACCGGCATCGCGATCATGGCGCGCCCGCCGGGCAAGCGCAACAGCACCATCCACCTGCTGTCCGGCGGTGAGAAGGCGCTCACCGCCATCGCGCTGGTGTTCTCGATCTTCCGCCTGAACCCGGCGCCCTTCTGTATGCTGGACGAGGTGGACGCACCGCTGGACGACGCCAACGTGGGCCGCTATGCGCGCATGGTGAAGGAAATGTCGGAGCATGTGCAGTTCATCTATATTACCCACAACAAGATTGCCATGGAGATGGCGGACCAGTTGCTGGGGGTGACCATGCACGAGCCGGGCGTGTCGCGCCTGGTCTCCGTGAACGTGGAAGAGGCGGCCGAACTGGCATCGGCGTAAGAGGCGTAAAGGAGAGACGCTCAAATGGGAAACTGGCTGATCACAATCCTCGCGCTGGTATTGCTGCTGGCGGTGCTGGACGGCGTGCGCCGCGCGATCGCAAAGCATCGCGCATCGGTCAAGGTCTCGCGCAAGCTGTCCCGCGCCATGCGGCGGGACCGCGACGACGACATGGATATACTCGCCGCGCCGCGCCGGGTGTCGCCGAAAGAGAATCCGGAGGAATATCTGGATCCCGAAGAGGAGGCCCGGCGCCGGCAGGTTGCGGAGGAGCTGCCCGGCAGGGTGCGCGTGGTGCAGAGGCGCGCACTGGAAGACGCGCTGCAGGTGAACCGACAGGTACAGGAGAGCTTCATGTCTTCCCGCAAACCGCTGGCCGGCAGCAGCCCGCAGCGCAAAGAGCCGGAACAGGTGGCCCTGAACCTGGAAGAGCAGGTGCCCACGCTGATGGATTCCGTCGCCGGCGAAGAAGATAGACGCGAGCCGGAACTCAACGAGGCGGAAAGCCTCGAAGCTTTGAGTGTGAACGAAACAGAGAGTGAAGTGGCGGAATCCGCGGTCGCGGAATCCACCAGTGCGCCACAGGCGGATGTCCACAAAAGCGAAGGGCAGCCCCCGCGCCAGGACAAGAGATCTTCGGTGAACAAGTCAGCGAACAAGCCGCGGGAGAAATCCCCGGTAGAGGAAGTGTTGATCATCAATGTGATGGCGCCGGAAGGCGATCACTTCGAGGGCAACGATATACTGCGCGCAATGATGGCCGCCGGCCTGCGTTTCGGTGAAATGGATATCTTCCACTATCACCAGGGCGGCGGTGCCGACGGCCCGGTGGTGTTCAGTCTCGCCAATATGGTGGTGCCCGGTGTCTTCGATCTGGCGCAGATGGAGGAATTTACCACCCCCGGCCTGAGCCTGTTCCTGGCGCTGCCGATCGAGGGGGAGGCCATCAAGGCGTTCGAGCAGCTGCTCGCCACCTCGCGCCAGATAGCGGAGCTGCTGGGCGGTGTACTGAAGGACGAAAACCGCAGTGTCTTCACCGCCCAGACCGCGGAGCACTACCGCCAGCGCGTGATGGAGTACCAGCGCCGCAAGGCCCTGGCCAGGGCACAGGCGTAGCTCCGGCCCCGTTTTGTAGGGGCGAACCTTGTGTTCGCCCGAAGCCGGGGCCCGCTTGGACAGGGGCGAACACTAGGTTCGCCCCTGCGAAAATTTCCTACCCCAAGGCAAGAATTCCCCATTTTTGCAAAACTACAATGACTAAAAATATTCCCGCCGAAAAACGCCGGCGCGCCGAGGAACTGCACGAAATCCTGCAGCGCGCCAACTACCAGTACTATGTCCTCGACAACCCGGAGCTGCCGGACGCCGAGTACGATCGCCGCCTGCGCGAACTGCAGGCGCTGGAAAAGGAATACCCGGCACTGATCACCCCGGATTCCCCCACCCAGCGCGTCGGCGCCGAGCCGCTGAAGGCATTCGCCGAAGTGCGCCACGAGGTGCCGATGCTGTCTCTGGACAACGCCTTCAGCGATGACGAGCTGCTCGAGTTTGACCGCCGCGTGCGCGACCGCCTCAACACCCGGGATCCGGTGGAGTATGCGTGCGAGCCGAAGCTGGACGGCATCGCGGTCAGCCTGTTGTACCGCGACGGCGTGCTCGAGCGAGCTGCCACCCGCGGCGACGGCACCACCGGCGAGGACATCACACAGAATGTGCGCACCATCGGCTCCGTGCCGCTGCGGCTGCTGGACGGCGACGTGCCGGCGGTCCTCGAAGTCCGCGGCGAGATCTATATGCCCAAGGCGGGCTTCGCCGAACTGAACCGGAAGGCGGCGGAGGCCGGCGAAAAGACCTTCGTCAACCCGCGCAACGCCGCCGCCGGCAGCCTGCGCCAGCTGGATTCGCGCATCACCGCCCAGCGCCCGCTGGAACTCTGTGCCTACGGCGTCGGCCTGGTGGAGGGTGCAGAACTGCCGGGCAAACACACGGAAATCCTGCAGCAGCTGAACCGCTGGGGTTTCCGCATCAACAGCGAGATGACGGTGGCGAAAGATATCCAGGCCTGTATCGAATACCACCGCGTGCTCGGTGAGAAGCGTGGTGAGCTGGCCTACGATATCGACGGTATCGTCTTCAAGGTCAACGATATGGGCCTGCAGCGGCGCCTCGGGTTTGTCGCCCGCGCGCCGCGCTGGGCCATGGCCTACAAGTTCCCCGCCCAGGAGGAGATGACGCTGCTCAAGGACGTGGAGTTCCAAGTGGGCCGCACCGGCGCGGTGACGCCGGTGGCGCGCCTGGAACCGGTGTTTGTCGGCGGCGTGACCGTCTCCAACGCGACCCTGCACAACCGCGACGAGATAGAGCGCCTCGGGGTCAAGATCGGCGATACGGTGGTGATCCGCCGCGCCGGCGACGTGATTCCGCAGGTGGTCTCGGTGGTGGCGAGCAAGCGGCCGAAGGATGCCCGCGATATCATCTTTCCCGAGCACTGCCCGGTGTGCGGTTCGCCGGTGGAATCCATTCCCGGCGAGGCGGTGGCCCGCTGCAGCGGTGGCCTGATCTGCAGCGCGCAGCGCAAGCAGGCGATCAAGCACTTCGCCTCGCGCAAGGCGATGGATATCGACGGCCTCGGCGACAAGCTGGTGGAGCAGCTGGTGGACGGGGGGCTGCTGCACTCGGTTTCCGGCCTCTACCATCTGCGCCTCGAGCAGCTGGTGGAGCTTCCGCGCATGGGGCAGAAATCCGCCCAGAACCTCCTCGATGCGCTGGAGCGCAGCAAGGACACGACGCTGCCGAAATTCCTCTACGCGCTGGGCATCCGCGAGGTGGGTGAGGCCACCGCGCGCAACCTGGCGCGCCACTTCGGCGACCTGGAACCGCTGATGCGGGCGGACGAGGAGGCCCTGCAGGAGGTGGAGGACGTGGGTCCGGTAGTGGCGCACTTCGTCGCCGAGTTTTTCCAGCAGCCCCACGCGCAGGAGGAGATAGAGGCGTTGCGCCAGGCCGGCGTACACTGGCCCCCGGAAGAGCGGGGCGGTGAAGCGCAGCCCCTCGCCGGGCAGACCTGGGTGCTGACCGGCAAGCTGGAGACCCTGTCGCGCAGCGAGGCCAAAGACTATCTGCAGCGCCTCGGCGCCAAGGTGGCCGGCAGTGTTTCCGCGAAGACCGACAGTGTCGTCGCCGGCCCCAACGCCGGTTCCAAACTGAACAAGGCGCGGGAGCTGGATATTCCGACGATGGACGAAGAGGAATTTCTCGAAATGCTGCGCGGGCGCGGTATCGAAATCTGATCGGGTCGTATTGAGGCTCAACGGTAGCGGCGAACCTTGTGTTCGCCCTCGCCCGACGAGATTCCGAGGTGCAGATCCCGGTAGCGGACCCAGTGGTGCCCCTGCTACCGGTGGCTATTTGCGGGACACGCCGTGAATACATCCCTGTAGGCTTGTCTGCGGGATCCCTCCCGCAGACAGTCCCGCAAATAGCCACCGGCAGCAGGGGCTTCGCACTAACGTCGGAGATATTTCAAGGCACCTTAAGGGCGAGCGCAGGGTTCGCCCCTGCGAATTCAGCTCATACTTTGAACAGAAAAAACTGCCGAAAATCCAATTGCGACTCAGGTTGTGGCTTTATTTTTCCGCCGCCGTTAAAGTGGAGCACCGAGATTTTTTCGCGCCGGATAATTTTTATCCAGTAGCGCCGCTGTAAGGATAGGTACAAGTGCTTCAGGGCGATCAGGAATCCATTGTCTACGGTTGTATCAAAGACAGTAACAGCCTCGCCGGCGGCGCGGATCGCCGGCGTGTTAACCGCGCAGCGGTGCTCGCGCTGCCCAGTGCCGATGAGTGGCCCTTCCTGTGCCGCGATATGTTTTCCATTCCCACCATCAAGGTGAAACAGTCCCAGTACCAGACCGATGTGATCCATTTTGGTGCCTCCTACCGCGCGGTGGAGTACGAGTGGAATCACTGGATCCAGAAGTTCGAAGAGCTGCTGCGCAGTATGTACTGGGTTTCTGCCACAGTGCATCTGGAGACCGAGCTCTCCGGCATTCACTCCTTTTCCTGGGAGGCCGCCGGTCTCTACCACGAACCCGGCAGCGGCGATATGCAGGTGCGCTGTGAGTGGACCCAGGAGGGGCGCGTCAGCGTCTGAGAAGGGCGCAAACTGCGCCCGGCCTCCCGTTTTTGGCGACTATAATGTTCTATTTCTGCTGCGGTTTGGGAGATTGAATTTCCGGACCGGCGCGATATTTGACTTGGAGTTGTGCAGTTGCGGCGATAAGCTGGGAGTCGCAGATTTCCGAGCCTGGGCGCCCGTGGGCGCCGAAACCAGAAAGGAGTTCCCATGACCGCTTACCGATCTCTGATACTCGCCAGTGCCCTGATGTTGTCACCGCTGCTGCACGCGGGCGAAGACACCCAGTCGCAGCTGATTTCCGAGGCGCCGGCGGATGCCAAGGTCTACTTTATTTCTCCCCAGGATGGCGAAAAAGTCGGCAAGACCTTTACCGTGAAATTCGGCCTGTCCGGTATGGGGGTGGCGCCGGCGGGTGTGGACCGGGACAAGACCGGCCACCACCATCTGCTGATCGATGTGGACCAGCTGCCGGATATGACCAAGCCGCTGCCGGCCACGGACAATATCGTCCATTTTGGCGGCGGCCAGACCGAGACGGAGATCACGCTTCCGCCGGGCAAGCACACACTGCAGCTGCTGTTGGGCAACCACCTGCATATTCCGCACAAGAAGCCGGTAATGTCTGAGAAGATCACCGTTATCGTCGAATAGCGGCCGGCTTCCCGGCGCCGCCTGTGAGGACGAGATGAGCGATAGCCATCGCACTGAAAAAGACAGCCTCGGCGAAGTACAGGTGCCGGCGGACGCCCTCTACGGCGCCCAGACCCAGCGCGCGCTGGACAATTTTCCGGTCAGCGGCAGCCGCTTGCCGACGGAGTTTATCCGCGCGATCGTGCTGATAAAAAAATCCGCGGCCCAGGCCAACCGTGAACTGGGTCTGCTCGACGACAAGCTGGCGGCGGCCATTGTCGCCGCCTGCGATTCCCTCGGCGAAGAGGAGTTCGCCAGTCAGTTTCCGCTGGATATCTACCAGACGGGTTCCGGCACCAGTTCCAATATGAATGTGAACGAGGTGCTGGCCCATATCGCCGCGCGCGACAGCGGCCTCGAGGTCCACCCCAACGATCACGTCAACATGAGCCAGAGCAGCAACGACGTGATCCCCAGTGCGATTCACGTTTCGGCGCTGCTGGCCACCAGGGATCACCTGCTGCCGGCGCTGCGCCACCTGCACGGCCAGCTGTGCGACAAGGCAGCAGAGGTCGGCGATGTGGTCAAGACAGGGCGCACCCATTTGATGGACGCGGTGCCGATGACCCTGGCGCAGGAGTTGGGCGCCTGGGCGGCACAGGTGGAGTCCTGCCGCGAGCGTATCCGCGCCACCCTGCCGAGGCTGGCGCAGCTGGCCCAGGGCGGTACCGCGATAGGCACCGGCCTCAATGCGCCGCCGCGATTCGCCGAGCTGTTCGCGCAGAAACTCAGTGCCAACAGCACCCAGCAGTTCCGTCCGGCGGACAACTTTTTCGCGGCCATCGCCAGCCAGGATACCGCCGTGGAACTGTCCGGCCAGCTCAGGGTGCTGGCGGTGGCGCTGATGAAAATTGCCAACGATCTGCGCTGGATGAACAGCGGTCCGTTCGCCGGTCTGGGCGAAATCGAGCTGCAGGCGCTGCAACCGGGCAGCAGCATTATGCCGGGCAAGGTCAACCCGGTGATCGCCGAATCCGTGGCCATGGTGGCCGCGCGGGTGATGGGCAACGACACTACCATCGGCGTCGCGGGGCAGAGCGGCAATTTCCAGCTGAACGTCATGTTGCCGCTGGTGGCGCACACACTGCTGGACAGTATCCGCCTGCTGGGCAGCGCCGCGCGTCTGCTGGCGGACAGGGCCGTGGCCGGCTTTACCGTCAACCGCGCGCGCATCGAACAGGCGCTGTCGCGCAATCCGATTCTGGTAACGGCGCTGAACCCGGTTATCGGCTACGCAAAAGCGGCGGAGATCGCCAAGGCGGCCTACGCGAGCGGCAGGCCGGTACTCGAGGTCGCAATCGAGATGACCGATCTCAGCGAAGAGGAGTTAAAGGTGTTGCTGGACCCCGCGCGCCTGGCGAAGGGCGGGCTGATCTAAAGAATCAGGCAAATAGCGCCAGCCCCAGCAGTATGCTGACGATGATCGCAGACAGGCACTCTAGCCAGTTGAAAAGGTGCCTGATGGTGGTGCGATCCTCGCGTCGCAACATATGTTTGCCCATCTAGACCTCCTGCGGCGTTGACAGGGGCGGGTCTATCCCTCACGATTCCACGCCGCGTCGGGGGTGGGCAACGCAGATACAATGGCGTGCCCGGTATTCCGCCGACACTACAATGGTAGCGCCGCCGCAAGGTGGAAACCATGTGTCCACTTCTTCAATCGATGCTCTGAAATCCCATGGCCAAAAAGAGTCGCCGTTCTTTTATTACCAGTGTGCTTGCATGCATCGCCTTTATCGCCGCGGCTATATGGAGCTGGGATCTTCCGGTGGAGGATGTCGCTTCCTACCTGGTGCTGTTGCTGGTCATACTCGCGGTGATCATCGCCGCGGCGGTGGGGTTTGGAGCCCTGTTGAACTGGCTGCGCAGGCGCAAGTAACGCATGTCGGTGCCGGCGGAGGATATCCGTATCCCCATTGCCTATCTCGAGCGGCTGCTGGACGAGGCCGCCCGCCACGGCTGTGACCGCGGCGAGCTGCTGGCTTCGGTGGGTATAGGCGAGGGGGAGCTGGAGGGCGCCGCCGCCTTCTCCGCCCTCAAGTACGGCCGCCTGTACCAGAGGGTTATGTGGCAGGTGCAGGACGAGTGGTTCGGCATGTTGAGCGGCGGGCGCGTGCGCTCCGGCTCCTTCCGCCTGCTGTGCCTGACGGTGATCAACTGCGCGACGGTGCGCCAGGCGATCACCCTGTCCGCCGAATTCATGGAGATCTGTCGCGGTTTCAAGGTAAAGCCGGCGTTCGAGCCCGCCGAAGGCGGCCGCGAGCGGGTGGCGATCCGCGGTATCAGCTCCCTCGGCGAGGGCGAGTTCGAGCAGTTGATCGCGAAGACGGATCCCGGTGTTATCCGCACCACGCTGGCGGTCTGGCACCGTTTCTACTGCTGGCTGGTGGGGCGCGAGATTCCGCTGGCGCGGCTGCACTTCTCTTTCCCGTGTCCGGAGGAGTTCCGCACCCTGGCACAGAGCGAGGCGGGGGAGCTGTTGTTCGAACAGCCGGTCAACGCGCTGGAGTACGACAGCCGCTACCTGGACTACCCGGTGGTACAGAACCCGCAGACGGTGGAGGATTTTATCCGCACCGCCCCTTACCACCTGGTGATCAGCGACGGCAGTGCCAACAGTATCAAGACCAAGGTCAAGACAATCCTGAACCGCGATGTGAGCGAGTCGATGCCGGCCGCCGAAGTGGTGGCGGAGCGGTTGAACATGTCGGTCACCACGCTGCGCCGACGCCTGCAGCAGGAGGGCACCTCCTATCAGAAACTGAAGGACGAGTGCCGCATGGAGGCCGCCTTCCACTACTTGAGCTGCCCGGACCTGTCCAATGCGCAGATCGCCGAGATGCTCGGCTTCGACGAGTCCAGCGCCTTCTTCCGCGCCTTCAAGAAGTGGACCGGTATCACCCCCGGCGAATACCGCAGCCGCAAGGGTGGCTAGAAGGCTGTTGAACAACAGCCTGCTCGTCCGGGCCGGGGCGAAAACAAGGTTCGTCCCTCCAGTCACACCGACCACCCCGCACCAATCTGTCACCGCTTTGGACGGATTTGGCCATAGAGGACGCCGTCGTCTTGCTACTATGATGAACCAATCGTAAAAAACAGTCACAAAATTGACCGGCCGGTTCTCCGGCCATCGGGCAACAGAAAGTGAATTGAGGGTAGCAGGATGACCGATATCAAGATTCCACTGCGCGATATGCGCTTCGCGATGCGTGAACTGCTGGACTGGGACCAGCACTACGCATCCCTTGGTTACGAGGAGGCCACTCCGGATCTGGTCGATGCCATCCTGGAGGAGGGCGCCAAGTTTTGCGAAAACGTGCTGGCGCCGCTGAATCAGATCGGTGACCAGCAGGGCTGTACCTGGAATGACGGCGAGGTCACCACGCCGGAGGGCTTCAAGGAAGCCTACCAGCAGTTTGTGGAGGCGGGCTGGCCCTCGCTGGCCCATGACCCCGAGTACGGCGGTCAGGGTCTGCCGCCCTCGCTGGGCACCATTCTGAGCGAGATGGTGGGTACCGCCAACTGGTCCTGGGGCATGTACCCGGGGCTGTCCCACGGCGCCATGAACACCCTGGAGGCGCACGGCACCGAAGAGCAGAAAGCGGTCTACCTGACCAAGCTGGTGGAGGGCACCTGGACCGGCACCATGTGCCTGACGGAACCGCACTGCGGCACCGACCTCGGCATACTGCGCACCAAGGCCGAGCCCAACGAAGACGGCTCCTACGCCATCACCGGCACCAAGATCTTTATCTCTGCCGGTGAGCACGACATGGCCGAGAATATCGTGCATATCGTGCTCGCGCGCCTACCCGATGCCCCCGCCGGCACCAAGGGCATCTCCCTGTTTATCGTACCCAAGTTCCTGCCCAGTGAAGACGGCAGTGTCGGTGAGCGCAACGGTGTGACCTGCGGCTCCCTGGAACACAAGATGGGTATCCACGGCAACGCCACCGCGGTGCTGAATTTCGACGGCGCCAAGGGCTTCCTGATCGGCCCGCCGAACAAGGGGCTGAACTGCATGTTCACCTTTATGAACACCGCGCGCCTGGGCACCGCGCTGCAGGGCCTGGCCCATGCGGAGGCGGGCTTCCAGAAGTCCCTGGCCTACGCCAAGGATCGCCTGCAGATGCGCTCCCTGTCCGGCCCCAAGAATCCGGAAGGCCCGGCGGACCCGATTATCGTGCACCCGGACGTGCGCCGCATGCTGCTGACCCAGAAGGCTTTCGCCGAGGGCGCGCGTATGCTGATACTGCTGTGTGCGCAGCAGGTGGACCGCACCCACAAGGGCAGCGAAGAGGAGAGAAAGGAGGCCGACGAGCTGCTGGCATTCCTGACGCCGATCGCCAAGGCGTTCCTGACCGAGACCGGTTACGAGGCCGCCAACCTGGGGCTGCAATGCTTCGGTGGCCACGGCTATATCGCCGAGTGGGGCATGGAGCAGAATGTGCGCGACGCGCGCATCTCCACCATCTACGAGGGCACCACCGGCGTACAGGCGCTGGACCTGCTGGGCCGCAAGGTGCTGATGAGCCAGGGCGAGCTGCTGCGCAAGTTCACCAAAATCGTGCACAAGTTCTGCCAGGCCGAGATAGACAACGAGGCGCTGGCGCCGTTCGTCACCAAACTGCAGGAGCTGAACAAGCAGTGGGGCGACCTGACCATGCACGTCGGCGCCAAGGCGATGGAGAACCCGGACGAAGTCGGTGCGGCCTCCGTCGACTACCTGATGTTCTCCGGTTATGTGGTGCAGGCCTATCTGTGGGCGCGCGCCGCGAAGGTCGCCAATGACAAGCTGGCCGGTGGCGCCGCCGATGCGGAATTCTACCGCGCCAAGCTGGCCACCGCGCGCTTCTACTACGACCGCATTCTGCCGCGCACTGCCAGCCACGCCGCGGCCATGCAGAGCGGCGCGGACAACCTGATGGAGCTGGACGCGGAACACTTCGCTTTCTGATGTCTGTTCCGCCAAAAAAACCGCCGCTTTTGCCGGCGGTTTTTTTATGGTGCGCCAGCAGCGGCAATCCCGAGTGCGGGTTTCCCGTTGCGGCGCGGGTTCAATAACGAGAGATTTTCATGCAGCTGCCGGAACAGATACTGGAGCGCCTCGGGCGCCTCGCTTGTTCGTACCCATTGGCTCGGGTACAGTTCCGGCTACCGGACGCCAGTGATTTTTTCCTGGCTTTTTCCGCGGAATCCGGGGGTGGCGGGTCCGGCGCGGCGCGGGTTGCCTCCCACTTCGGGCAGGCGGAAAACCCGACGCTCATTTTGGAAATGGCAAATGGCACATTGAGTGCTATATTGGACGGGCGTTTAAGTGCGCGCCACGCTTTTTTACTGGGTGAGGTTCGTTACTCCGGCGACAGGGACATGGCCGCCTCTCTGGCGGACCTTTTTCCTGCGGAACACTGAATAAGACGGAAAGAGGGAGTCATCCCGTCCTTTCCAGCCGGCAGAAAAGACTACAAACAATAAATAAATGTCCGCAATCCCCTGCTCATGGCGGAATTCGTCTATAAGAACGGAAGATGTGGACAAGCGACAACAACAATTAGGACTGGGAGAAGACAGTTGGACATCGATCGCAGCATTCTCGACGTATTCACAAGCGCCTGGACCAAATTCAGTGACCGGCCGGCCTTTACCTGCCTCGGACAGACGCTCTCCATCGGCGATATCGATAGGCTCAGCGCCAGATTCGCGTCCTACCTGCAGAACCACACCGATCTGGAGCCCGGCGACCGTATCGCGGTACAGCTGCCCAATGTCCTGCAATACCCGGTGGTCGTATTCGGCGCCCTGCGCGCCGGCCTGGTGGTGGTGAACACCAACCCGCTGTACACCCAGCGCGAACTCAAGCACCAGCTGAACGATTCCGGCGCCAAGGCGCTGGTGGTGCTGGCGAATATCGCCGACACCGCCTCCTCGGTCGTGCCCGAAACCGGCGTCAAGAAGGTGATAGTGACTGAGATCGCCGATCTGCACAGCCCGCTGAAGCGCACCCTGATCAACAGTGTCGCCAAATACATCAAGAAGATGGTGCCGGAGTTCTCCTTCGCCAACCAGGTGAATTTCCGCGACGCCATGGCCCTGGGCGCCAAGCAGCCCCACCGGGACGTGCAGCGCGCGCCGGAAGATATCGCGGTGCTGCAGTACACCGGCGGCACCACCGGCGTCGCCAAGGGGGCGATGCTGACCAACCGCAACCTGGTCGCCAATATGGAGCAGGTGCGCGAGGCGCTGGGCGATTCCATGAAGGAGGGCGAGGAGCTCTATGTGGCGCCGCTGCCGCTGTACCATATCTACGCCTTCACCATTCACTGCATGTGCCTCTTTGCCACCGGCAACCACTCGCTGCTGATACCGAATCCGCGCGATATCCCGGCCTTCGTGAAAACCCTGAAAGGCGTGCGTTTCACCGGTTTCTGCGGCCTGAACACCCTGTTCAACGGCCTGATGCGCAACCCGGAATTTGCCGAGCTGGATTTCAGCAAGCTGCACACCACCGCCTCCGGTGGTATGGCCCTGACCCGCGACACCGCCAAGCGCTGGGAGGAGATGACCGGCTGCGTGATCACCGAGGGCTACGGCATGACCGAGACCTCTCCGGTGGTGTCCTTCAACCCGGCCGACGCGGTGCAACTGGGTACCGTCGGCGTACCGGTACCGGGAACCGAGGTGAAGGTTATCGACGAAAACGGCAACGACCTGCCGAACAACTCCCCGGGCGAGCTCTGCGTGCGCGGCCCGCAGGTGATGAAGGGCTACTGGCAGCGCCCCGAGGCCACCGCGGAAACCCTGGACAGCGAGGGCTGGCTGCGCACCGGGGATATGGCCGTGATTCAGGACGACGGCTATATCAAGATCGTCGACCGCAAGAAAGACATGATCATCGTCTCCGGCTTCAACGTATATCCGAATGAAATCGAGGATGTGGTCAGCGCGCACGACAAGGTGGCCGAAGCCGCGGCTATCGGTGTGCCCGACGACAAGAGCGGCGAATCGGTGAAACTCTTCGTCGTAAAGGCGGATGCGTCCCTGACCGAGGAGGAGGTCATCGCCTTCTGTCGCGAGAATATGACCGCCTACAAGGTGCCGAAGCAGATCGAGTTCCGCGACGATCTGCCGAAGACCAATGTCGGCAAGATACTGCGCCGCGAACTGCGCGACGAGGAATTGAAGAAGATAGAGGCCGCCGTCAGCGCCTGATTTCTCTCCCGTCCCCATACATAGTGACTGAAAGCCCCGCCGGTAACGGCGGGGCTTTTTTGTTGCGCAATCGACGCTCGGGCGGGCTATAAAAAAAATTGTCTCAAAGCTGTCGAAAGGACCCGGTGTCTGCCGACCAGTAGGTAAGGCGGCCGGTCGCGGCTGAATTCAAGCGCCGAAATAGTTCATTTGTGAAAAGGGGTGCCGATATGCGCTTTATGATGTTGATGATTCCCAAGGGCTACGAGAAGGCTGACCCCGGTGCCATGCCGGACGCCAAGGCGGTAGAGGCGATGATGAAGTACAACGCGGAGCTGCAGGAGGCCGGCGTGCTGGTCAGCCTGGAGGGGCTGCATCCGCTGTCCGCCGGCGCGCGGGTGTCCTTTTCCGGCGGCAGAGCGACGGTGACCGACGGCGCTTGTGTGGAAACCAACGAGGTGCTGGGCGGATTTTGGATGATCGACGTCGCGTCCAAGGAGGAGGCGATCGAGTGGGCCAAGCGCTGCCCGGCATCGGACAACGAGATTATCGAGCTGCGCCAGGTGCAGGAGTTCGACGACTTCCCCGAGGACGTGCAGGAGGCCGCCGCCGAGTTCAAAGCGATGCAATCCTGACGAATCCCCGAACACCGAAGAGGAGATTGACGATGGCGCGTTATGTGGACGGCTTTGTACTGCCGCTACCGAAGAAAAATCTGGAGGCCTACCGCAAGATGGCGCAGCGGGCCGGTGAGGTGTGGAAGGAGCACGGTGCGCTGGAATATATCGAATGTGTCGCCGATGATGTCAAAGCGGGGGAGGTGACTTCCTTTCCACAGAGCGTAAAGCTCGAGGAGGGGGAAATCGTGGTCTTTGCGTGGATTGTCTACGAGTCCCGTGAGAAGCGGGATGCAATCAATGAGAAGGTCATGAAGGATCCGCGCCTCGCGGACATGATGGATCCCCAAAAGCTGCCGTTCGACGGCAAGCGGATGTTCTGGGGCGGTTTCGAAACCCTGGTGGCCCTGTGAAAGGAAATGCGGGGAAGGCGGTAAGCCTGCCTTCACCGTAGTGGTTTGGGAGCGCCGAGCGGCGGCCCGGCAAAGCGGGCCGTTGGCCCGCTCGGGCGAACACCGGGTTCGCCCCTACCATTGCGTCTACTTCCGGGCTTCGGCGCTGGCGTCGCGGATCGCGCGGAATTCATTGCCCTGATACCAGTTCGGCCAGTCGCGGCTGTTGGCCAGTTCCAGACCCAGCTGCAGGCCCAGCAACAGGTCCATGGCCGCGCCTTTCAGGTTCCACTCGGGATCGTACTCGTCGGCGGGCTTGTGGTAGACGTGGGCGTTGTATTCCTCGCCCTTCTTCTTGGCCCACTCGCGCCCGTGTTCAAAGCTGTCGCTGCCGGAGTCGAAGTACAGCATCGGCACGCCCTTCTTCGCCAGGCTGAAGTGGTCCGAGCGGTAGAAGTAGCCGCGCTCCGGGTGATCCTCCGGTGCCAGGTAGCGGCCCTGTTTCTCGGCCGCCTTCTCCAGCAGTTTTTCCAGCTCGCTGTTGCCGTAGCCGACCACGATCACATCGCGCATCGGGCCGAGCACGCCCATGGCGTCGAAGTTGATGCCGGCGACGGTCTTCTCCAGCGGCACTACCGGGTTTTCCGCGTAGTACTTGGAGCCGAGCAGTCCGGATTCCTCCGCGGTCACCGCGACGAACACCAGTGAGCGGTCCGGGCGTTGCGGCATCTGCGCAGCCTGGCGCGCGATGGCCAGCAGGCCGGCGGTACCGGTGGCATTGTCCACGGCGCCATTGAAGATCTGGTCCTCGCCCTCGGCGTTCGGGTTGACCCCGAGGTGATCCCAGTGCGCGGTGTAGATGATCGCCTCGTCCGGGTACTTCCTGCCGGGCAGCTTGGCCACCACGTTGCGGGAATTGGAGCTGCGCAGCGTGTTTTTCAGCTCGACGCTGGCGGTCAGGCCCAGGGACTTGGGCTTGAAGCCGCGGGTCTTGGCCGCCTGCATTTCTTTCGCCAGGTCCAGACCGGCGGCCTCGAACACCTCGCGCGCCGCATCGTTGGTGATCCAGGCTTCCACCGCGACGCGGTCTGCGTTCTTGTCTTCTGCGGCCAGGCTGATCTGGGCGCCGGACCAGCTGCCGCTGACCACCTCCCACGGATAGCCGGCGGCGCCGGTTTCGTGAATGATGATGGCGCCGGCCGCGCCCTGGCGGGCGGCTTCCTCGAACTTGTAGCTCCAGCGGCCGTAGTAGGTCATGGCGTTGCCGTTAAACAGCGCCTTGTCCTGAGTGGCGTAGCCGGGGTCGTTGACCAGGATCACTGCGGTCTTGCCCGCCATGTCCAGGCCCGCGTAGTCGTTCCAGTCGTTTTCCGGCGCGACTATGCCGTAGCCGACGAATACCAGCTCGCTGTCTTCCAGTGCGGCGGATTCCGTCTGGCGCTGGGTGAAGGCCACCATGTCGGTGAGCGGCTGCAGCCTCTTGTCGAAGTTCTCGCCTTTGATTTCCAGCGGTGTGGTCTCTATCTGCATTTCCACCACCGGCACCTGCTGGAACCAGCTGGGCTTGCCGTCGGCGTCCAGTGCGCCCGGCTCCAGGCCGGCGGCCTTGAACTGCTCCGCCAGGTAATTGACGGTCAGCTCCTCGCCCTTGGTGGCGGGCGCGCGGCCTTCGAATTCATCGGAGGCCAGCACTTTTACATGCTTGTGCAGGTCCGCGGCCATGGCGTCCACCTGGGCCTGTTCCGTTTCGCTCAATTGCGGTTTGGCGGGCGTCGCGCTGTCCTGTTGCTGTGCCTGCTGTTCGGTTTGGGCCGCAGGCCCGGCGGCATTTTCCTGTTCGGGGGTGGCGTTTTTTTCACCGCACGCGGTCAGGGCGCCGCTGACGGCAACCGCCAGACCCAGGCGGCGCCAGAGAGAGGGAATACGCATAGATTCTTCCTGTGGCTCTTATTCTGAAACGTTAAATTAACAAAAAGCGCGACAGCCGCCGAAGCATTCTGTGCTGAATATTACGTCTGCCGCAGTAATTTTTGTTGTTGCATCGCTTCTCGGGGGAGCTTCGCGACCGCGATCCGGGCAGGGAAATTGCCTCTGTTGATCGCGGTCACGGGCCGCACACGCGGGCGATATTGTCAGAGGAGTTTCAGCGTCTCGCGAATCGGGAAGAGGATATCCCGCGCCAGTTGCTGGCAGCGCGCCGGGGACCAGCCCTCGATAGGATCCGGCAGATTGTCGTTGTCCTTGAACGGCATCTCCAGGGTCAGCGCCAGGGTGCGGAACTGGTGGCCGCACCAGTTGGTGCCGATGGTCATATTGGCCTCGCCGGGCTTGTCCAGGTCGTAGCCGCGCTCGGTCTGGAAGTCCGGGCTGACCGCCGCGAAGGCGCGTTTGAAGGTCTCCTCCAGCTTGGCGTGGCGCTCGTCGTAGCCGGGAATACCTTCGCAGGCGGCGACAAAGTTGTAGGGCAGGGCCTCATCGCCGTGGATATCGAGGAAGATATCGCCGCCAACCGCCAGCATCTTCTCCCGCACCAGGTAGACCTCCGGGCTCTTCTCCATGCTCGGGTTCAGCCACTCGCGGTTCAGGTTGGCGCCGGCGGCGTTGGTGCGCAGGTGGCCGCGCACGCTGCCGTCCGGGTTCATGTTCGGCACTATGTAGAAGACGGTGTCGGCGAGCAGACTCTGGGCCGCCGGATTGGCGTCGTCGAGCAGGGCTTCCAGAAATCCCTCCACAAACCACTCCGCCATGGTTTCCCCCGGGTGCTGGCGCGCGATCATCCACACCCGGTGCTTGGCGGCCTCGGCATCGCCCACGGTCAACAGGGTCATATCGCGGCCGTCGAGGGTTTTGCCGAGGGATTCGAGCTGTACGCGGTCGTTGCTCTGTGCCCAGGCCAGCAGATCCAGGTGGCGCTCCCAGGAGAAGGGCGCGAAGTAGGCCAGGTAGATGCTGGGCTGATCCAGTTCCACGGTGAAGTCCAGGGTCTTGCCGTCGTACTCGGCGCCGATACGGAACCAGTTCTGGCGGTCGTAGGAGGCGCAGACGCGGTAGTTCTCCCAGCCTTCGGGATAGGCGGCCTTGCCGGCGTTGACGATGCGCAGGGGGTAGCTCTCGCCCACTTCGCCCTCCAGGCGGAAGTGGAACCACTGGTAGAAATCGGAATTGTTGTCCTGGCGGATCGCCAGTTCCACCGGGCGGCTGTCGGCGTTGACGACTTCGATATTGCCGCTGTCAAAGGCGCTGGTGATATACATGAGTGGACTCCAGTTGTTTATTCAGTTTTAGCCGGCTGTTGCAAAACGATTTTCAGCGGCCGGCGGGCGTTGGCAGTGGTTGGCGCCGAGCGGGGGTGGTTGCGTATGCCGGTGCGCGCAACGCAAGCTCCGACCGTCAGCCTCTCACTCGATGGCGGGCAGGATACAGCGGATGGAATAAGATTTCAGTCCGGGCCCGGGGAAACCGGCAGACAATAAAAAAGCACGGTATCGATTCCGATACCGTGCTTTAGCCGTTCCCTGGCGGCACCTGCTGCGACTACTGCTCCCTGAAATTTCCGGTGTCCGACCCCTGGCGACTGCTCACTGCCCGGCCCGATCACAAGTGCGAAACCGCGCACCTTCAGAAATTGCGTACATCTCCCTTACAACTCGCAACTGGTGCTGATCAAAGTTTAGGCAGTGGGGGTGGGCTTGTGGGAAGTCTCCGCGGCGATTGGCGCAGCATTGGTTAACTTTTGACCTGTGGCGCCCGAGTCCGCCGGGAAAGCGCTCGGGCGGGGATTCCGGCTTTGCGACCCGTGCCACAGTTGCGACAACTGGCGCCACTTCCGGCGCGCTGGTGGATTCGGTAAGCTAACCGACCTGCTGTGGGGCCATCCCGCCGGTTCGAGCCTTTGGAAGAGATCGATTATGAAAAGAAGCGTTAAACGCGGCGTCGCCGCCAGTTGCCTGTTGGTGATGGCGATGAATCTGAGCGCCTGTGGCTATTTCCTGTATCCGGAGCGCAAGGGGCAGGCCGGCGGCCGGGTGGATCCGGTTGTCGTGATCCTCGATGGGGCCGCCCTGCTGTTCGGCATACTGCCTGGTATAGTGGCCTTTGCCGTCGACTTCACCAACGGCACCATTTACCTGCCGCCGGGCGGCTCCTCCGCGATCGATCGCCATGTGAGCGGTATCGACAGCGACAAGGCGCTGAAGGTGATCGACCAGCAGGGCCAGGTCTGGCTGCAGCTGCCAATCGACAGCCTGGCCGCCGAGGGCGACGATCTGCAGCAGCTGAGCGCGGCGCTGTCCAACGCGACCGGCCGCCAGGTCGCGGTGCAGGACATCGTCTGGCTGGAGGATCTGGCCGCACTGCGCGCGGCCACGGCCGAGCAGACCGCGGCGCGCTAAGACGCCTCCTGCGGGCGCGGCCCCGGCCGCGCCTGTGAGAATATCCCAGATGGCCGCCACTATCCCGGACTCCGGGCGCCGCTACGCACAGGAGGGCGGCGCGATGATCCTGCCATTTCTGCAATCGGCGGAGATGGTGCATATGGGCCTGCAGCGCCTGGAGCCCCATTGCTGGATTCAGCCCTGCGCCAGGCTGCCAAACTACTTTCACAACAAATTGCGCGCACGCCGCCAGCTCGGCGACCGGGTTTTCGCGCAACTGCCGCGCTCCGTTGAGGCGCAGCGGGAGCTGCATCATCTGCTGTTGCGGCACCTGCGCCGACACCACCGGGCCTATTTTGCCGACGCCAGCCGCCTGCACTGGCGGGTCCCTGGCGCCTCCCTGTGCTGGCCGCTGGCGGACGCTGGCGAACCCCTGTGGCATGCGAGCCTGTGGGTGGCCGACGACCTGTGCCTGCTGCAACCGGGGGCGCACGGCTACGAACTCACGGCCGCGTCGCTGGCGGCACCCAGCTACTGGCGCCTGGAGGAAAAGATCGGCCGCCCGCTGGATGCGATTCACGGCCCGGTGCCCGGTTTCCGCGACAAGCTTTCATCGCGGGTGGCGCGTTTCTTCGACCACCTGCTGCCGGACTATCCGGTGTGGCGCAGCAACTGGACGGTGGTCAATTCCGCCGAGCTGATGCAGCGCGGCGCGTCCGCGGCTGTGGACGACAGCCTCTATCTGCGCGTCGAGCGCCAGTCGCTGCGGCGCCTGCCGCAAACCGGCGCGGTCGCCTTTACCATTCGGGTGATGATCAACCCGCTGCGGGATCTGCTGCCGCTGCCGGGCGCCGTCGGTGCCCTGCGCCGCGCGCTCGAGCGCCTGTCGCCGGAGGAGGCGAAATACAAATCCCTGGCGCCGCTGCTGCCGGCCCTGCGCCGATTCCTGCGCGAGGCTGCACCTGTCGGTTGAGGGTACCGTCGCCGCTTTCCGGTCGGGGCGGTTTTCGCCCGCCGCTCAACATTCCCCTTTCTTGTACGCCTTGGGCGATGCTCCGGTCCAGCGCCGGAAGGCTTTGCCGAAGGCGCTCTCGTCGCAGTAGCCGAGGGCGGCGGCTATCTCCGCGTTGTTCATGTCCCCGTCGCGCAGCCAGCGGCGCGCGTACTGGCTGCGCACCTCGTCCTGGATCGCACGGAAGCTGGCGTTCTCCTCCCTCAGTTTGCGCCCCAGGTGGCGGGGGCTGACACACAGGCGGCTGGCCACCTGTTCGCGGGTCAGCTGCGGCTCGTGCTGAAGCAGGTGGGTGACCTGGAGCTGCAGGCTTTTGTTGGACAGGGCGCGCAGCAGGGCGTCCGCCTCCGGTTTCAGGCGCGCCATCACCTGCCGGTCGGCCGCCACCAGCGGTATTTCCAGGTCCTGGGGGCGGAAGCGGATGGCGGAGACCGGCGCGTTGAATTGCACCGGAGTCTGCAGCAGCTGCTGATATTGCTGCTGTAGCGCCAGTGAGGGGGTCGGGTAGGCGAGTAGCAGACTCTGGGCGCGGAAGGGCTGGCTGCTCATCGCGCGCGCCTGCGCCAGGCAGGCGGACAGGACCGTCTCCACGCGCAACTGGGCGCAGCGCAGGTAGTTGGGTTGGTAGCAGAGGTCGACGTGGTGGGCGCCGCGGCGCAGTTCGAACTGGCCGCCTTCGCCCACCAGCGGGTGGTAGATCAGCAGCTGTTCTATGGCGGCGCCGATGGTCTTCTGGGTCATCAGCAGATAGCCGACCAGTCCCATCTGGCTGCTGTGCATGGCGCGGCCCAGCTTCACCCCCAGCAGCGGATCGGGATGGGCCTCCGCCAGCGCCAGCCACAGCTGTTCCTGCACGCCCATCGGGACTCGCTGCTTGTCGTCTATCCCGGACAATATACGCGCGGCGCTCTCCGGCATGGAGAGCCCCAGGCTGTTCAGGGCTGCCGCAATAGCTCGTGTGTAACTGAGGGTGACGCTTCTACAGTCTGCGGGTTTCACTATCTCTGTCCGCAATTAACCAATGAGCGCCCGATTATGACGATCCGCTGTGTTCTTGTCACGGTATATTGCTTTCAAAGGGACAGAGCGCGGCGAAGCAGCCGGCGGGAGAATAACAATGAAACCCTATGCGGTAATCGGTGCGGGTCCGATGGGCCTGTGTACAGTGCGCAACCTGTGCAAATACGGCATCCCCTGTGTCGGCTTCGAGATCCACAGTGATGTGGGCGGTCTCTGGGACATCGACAGCCCGACCAGCACCATGTACGAGTCGGCACATCTGATCTCGTCAAAGAAAATGACCGAGTTCGCGGAGTTTCCGATGCCGGACCATGTGGCGCAGTTTCCGCATCACAGCGAACTGCGCGATTACTTCCGCGCCTACGCGAAACAGTTCGGTCTGTACGAGCGCTACGAGTTCAATACCGAGGTGGTGCGCTGTGAGCGCGATGGCGGCGACTGGCGCATTACCACCCGCGTCGTCAGCGGGGAGGGGGCGGGGCGGGAACAGACGCGCACCTTCGGCGGTCTGCTGATTGCGAACGGCACGCTGCACCACCCGAATCTGCCGCAGCTGCCGGGCGAATTCGCCGGCGAGCTGCTGCACTCCGCGGACTACCGGGACCCGGCCATCTTCGATGGCAAGCGGGTACTGCTGGTGGGCTGCGGCAACAGCGGGGCGGATATCGCCGTGGATGCGGTGCACAGGGCCGCGAGCGTCGATATCAGCCTGCGCCGCGGCTACTATTTCCTGCCCAAGTTTATCGGCGGCAGGCCCACCGACGCCGTGGGTGGCCGGATCAAACTGCCACGCTTTATCCAGCAGCGCGTCAGTGCGGCGCTGAGCCGGTTTATACTCGGCCGCCCCAGCCAGTACGGCCTGCCGGAGCCGGACTACAGGATGTTCGAATCCCACCCGGTGATCAACTCGCTGATACTGCACCATATCGGCCACGGTGATATCCGGCCGCGGGGGGATATCGCGGCCATCGACGGCAACACCGTGACTTTCAAGGACGGCCGCAGCGGCGATTACGATATGCTGCTGCTCGCCACCGGCTACAAGCTGCACTATCCGTTTATCGACACCGGGCACCTGAACTGGGTCGGCTATGCGCCGCGCCTGTACCTGAACGTTTTCCACCCGGAGTACGACAACCTCTTCCTGATGGGGATGGTCGAGGCCGCCGGTCTCGGCTGGGAGGGGCGCAACAAGCAGGCGGAGCTGGTGGCGTTGTATATCCGCCAGCTCTCCCTGGGCGCCGAGTCCGCGCGCCGTTTCCAGGCCATCAAGCGCGAGCGCGCGGCGCGGCGCGCGGACGGCGGTATGCGCTATCTGCAGCTCGAGCGCATGGCCTACTATGTGCACAAGGACACCTACCTGAAGGCACTGCGCGGTCACACTGCGGACTTGCGGCGTGATCTGGCACCGCGGGATACTGCCGCTTTGACCCAAAGCGCGGGAGCAGCCTAGTGGAAAGCAACCTGCCGGAGTCGGTGGCACACAGTTTCCAGATGTCGCCGGCGGCGCTGCTGGCGCTGAACGCGATTCTGGCGCTGATGATGTTCGGCGTGTCCCTGGGGCTGCGCCCGGCGGACTTCGCCGCAGTGCTGCGTCGACCGCTGGCGCCGGTCACGGGGCTGGTGGCCCAGTTTCTGTTGCTGCCCGCCGCAACCGGCCTGGTGACCTGGTGGCTGCAGATCGATGCGGGCCTGGCGCTGGGCATGATTCTCGTCTCCTGCTGCCCCGGCGGCACCTTCTCCAATGTGATGACCTGGATAGGCCGGGCCAGTGTGGCCACTTCGGTCAGTATGACCGCGGTGTCGAGCCTTATCGCGGTGGTGATGACACCGTTCAACTTTGCCCTCTACGGCGGCCTGAACCCCTATACGCGGGAACTGTTGCAGGCGATAGCACTGCCGGCGGAAAACATGGTTCTGCTGGTAGTGCTGGTGCTGGCGCTGCCGATGGTCGCGGGCATGACGGTGGGGGCGCGTTTTGCGGAATTCGCCCGGCGCAGCGAGCCCTTCTTCCGCAGCGGATCGCTGCTGGTGTTCCTGCTGTTTGTGGCTGTCTCCCTGAGCAAACACTGGCACACGGCGCTGCAGGTCGCCGGTGCCGTTCTGCTGCTGGTCGTCGCACACAATGCACTGGCGTTTGCGATCGGCCATTGCAGCGGCCGTCTGATGCGCCTGCCGCTGGCGGAGCGCCGCGCGGTCACCATGGAAGTGGGGATTCAGAATTCCGGCCTGGCGCTGGCCATTCTGTTTACCTTTTATCCGTCCGCCGGGGAAATGCTCGTCGTGGCGGGCTTCTGGGGTGTCTGGCATCTGGTGGCAGGCCTCGGCCTGGCCGGTTACTGGAATTTTCGCGAGCAAAAATGGGGGCTGCGAGGCGCTCTGCCGCGAAGTCAGCAGTCCTGACAATAGCAAGACGATAGCGATGACAAAGAAACGGGTATTGATTACCGGCGCGGCCGGATACGTCGGGCACCAGCTGGGGGAACTGCTGGCGAGGGAAATGCCTGTAGTGGGGGTGGATATCCGCCCGCGGCCGGCGGCCTTTCCGATATTTGCGATGGATATCTGTGACCCGGCCCTGGGAGAACTGCTGCGCGCCGAATCCATCACGCACCTGGTGCACCTCGCCTCGGTGGTCGCCGCGAGTCGCGACCGCGAGGCGGAATACCGCATCGATGTCCTGGGCACCGAGAACGTGCTCAAGGCCTGTATCTACGCGGGGGTCGAACATATCACCGTCACCAGCAGCGGCGCCGCCTACGGCTACCACGCCGACAATCCCGAGTGGCTGGAGGAACACCACCCGCTGCGCGGCAACCGGGAGTTTGGCTATTCCGACAACAAGCGCCTGGTGGAGGAGATGCTGGCCGCCTATCGCAAGCAGTACCCGCGCCTGCAACAGCTGATCTTCCGACCCTGTTCCGTAGTCGGCGCCACCACCAGTAACAAGATTGCCGGACTGTTTTCCGGCAGGGCGATACTGGATCCGGGCGGTCACAATTCGCCCTTTGTGTTTATCTGGGACCGGGACGTGGTGCGCGCCATCCAGTTCGGCCTGCAGCGCAATGCCAGCGGCATCTACAATCTGGCCGGCGACGGCGCCCTCACGCCGGAGCAGATAGCGCGCCGGCTGGGTAAGCCGTTGCGCAGGCCGCCGGTGTGGCTGGTCAAGCTGCTGCTGGGGATCGGCTACGCGCTGCGCCTGAGCGACAGGCATCCCAGGCAGGTGATGTTTCTGCAATACCGGCCGGTGCTGCTGAACCGCCGCCTTAAGGAAGAGCTGGGATTCGTGCCGGAGAAGACTTCCGCCGAAGCTTTTGACTACTTCGCGCGCGAAGCCCTCGGTATCGAACCGGAAGCGGAAGCCGCGGAGAGCACGGCGTGAACGGTGGGGACAAGGTATACGTGGTCACCGGCGCCGCCGGTGGCCTCGGTTGGGCCATAGTCGAGGCGTTGGCTGCCGCGCGCCCGGGGCGTTTCGCCCTGGTGGATATTTCCGCGCGGGCCCTGGACGAACGGGTCCGGCGGCTGCGCGGGCTCGGCATTGAGGCCGAGGCCTTCGCCGCCGACCTGTCCTGCGAACAGGAGGTCGCGGCGCTGGCCGGGCAGCTGCGGCGGCGCTACCCGCGTGTGGATCTGCTGGTGAACAACGCCGGCATCACACACCGCAGCTTGTCCACGCAGACCAGCAGCGCCGTGATCCGCCGAGTGATGGCGGTGGACTACCACGCGCCGGTGGAGCTGACTCAGGGACTGCTGGCGCCACTGCGCGCCGCCTCCGGCTGCGTGGTCAATATCAGCTCCATGGCCGGCTGGATGCCGGTGCTGGGGCGCGCCGGCTACTGTGCGGCCAAGAGCGCGCTGCACCAGTATTTCGAGACCTTCCGCGAGGAGGTGCGCGATGAGGGCATCCGGGTGTTGATGGTCTACCCGAGTTTCGTCGCCACCAATATCGAGGCCAATGCATTGGCGGGAGACGGCGGCCGCGCGGCGCATAAACAGAGCACTATCGGCCGGGTGCGCAGTGCCGACTGGATGGCCGGTAGAATCGTCACCGCGCTGGAGCGGGGCCAAGAGCGCCTGTTTCCGCGCGACAGGACCCTGTTCGGCGCCTACCTGTACCGGTTCTTCCCGCGCCTGTTTATGCGGCAGATGGTGAAAAGTTTCCGCGTCGAGCTGGAGCTTGCCCGCGGCGGCCAACCGCCGCTCTGAGTGGGCGAAATGCGGGGAGATGATCGACCGAAAGCATAAAAAAACCCTCCGGTGGGGGGCGCCGGAGGGTGGCAAAGTAAATGCCGGTGCGGCTTAGAAAGCCGCGCTGGCTTCGGGGTTCAGAGCGGTAAAGTGACGATAGGAGTCGTCGATATTCCAGGTCAGGTAGGCCGGTTGCGGTTCGGCGCCGCCATTGGCCTCGAAACGCATACCCTGGACCCGGTCGCCGACGGCGGCCTCAATGGTGTAGCTGCCCGCCGGCACGTCGAGCAGGAATACCGGGCCGTCGCTGACGGTGTTCAACACCAGGTTGCCGTGGGAATCCCTGACCTTGATCTGCCCGCCGCCGAGCAGGTGGCCGGAATCCGTACTCAGCACCACTTTGATATCGAATCCCCGGGCGATGCGTTCCAGGGCGCGCCGCTCGTCTATACCGACGCCGCCGGACACATAGCGCAGCTCGCCGCTGTACTGGATTTCCGGTGCCGGCATCGCCACGGCCGGTGCGGACAACAGGCAGAACAAAAAGGAAATAGCGCGGCAGATTTCCATATTGACCTCCGGAATACTCCTCTGTGATTCATTGCTTTCCATCTGTGGATCAGGCGACCTTGCGGATATCGATCACCCTGCCGCGGGACTTTGGCAGCGCCCTGCGCGGCAGGGTGATAGTCAGCACGCCGTTTCTGAAGCGGGCGTCTATCTTGTCCCGGTCGGCATCCTCCGGCAGAGACAAGACGCGCTGGAAGGCGCCGTAGCGGCGCTCTATACGATAGAAATCCGCATCCCGGCTCTCCGACTGCAATTTCTTCTCACCGCGAATGGTGAGGGTGTTGTCCACGAGCTCCAGATGGAGGTTGTCTTCGTCGACACCCGGCGCCTCGACGGTGATGCTGTAGGCGGCATCCGTCGCTGAAATATCGACCTCCGGTCTCAACAGCGGGCTGCGGCCGGCCAGCGGTGTGTCGGTACCCAAGGTGCGCAGTACCCGGTCGAAAAAGCGGTCCAGTTCCTCGTGCAGCTGCGCCAGCGGCGCCTGCGGAAATTGGGACTGCGACTCCCCGCGGCTCACGGGCAGGTTGCCGCTGTGCGAATTCTCCTCGTCCTTGAACCAGTTCCAGGGGGCAATTTTTTTGATATCCACAATGACCTCCAACAATGATTTCTGCAGTTGACATGCCAGTGTGAAAAGAGCGGGTCACGGAAGGCCTACATGGTGCTTCAGCCCGCTTTCACGCCTCCCTCCGATTCCAGCGCCTTGACGGTCTGCACTGTGTCGTCGGCGGCAGTTCTGATCGGGATGCGGCGCGGCTTGGCCTCCTCGGGGATTTCGCGCACCAGGCGAATACTGAGCAGGCCGTCGCGGATATTCGCACCGGTTACCCGCATATGGTCTGCGAGGCGGAAGCTGCGCTCGAAGGTGCGGGTGGCGATACCGCGGTGCAGGTACTCCACGCCGTCGCGCGCCTTTTCCTCCAGGCGACCCTTGATGGTGAGCTGGTCGTTCTGCACGGTGACGCTGAGGTTTTCCTGTTGGAAACCGGCCACGGCCATGGTGATGAGGTAGTCGTCCTCGCCGTGTTTTTCGATATTGTACGGGGGGTAGCCGCCCGTGCTTTCGTCGCTGTTGAGTACCGATTCAAACAGTTCGCTGAAGCGGTCGAAGCCGACGGAATTGCGCAGCAGTGGCGTGAGGGAGAGTGCGTTCACGATTGCCTCCTTCTTCAATAAGCAAGGTAACAACAATGAATTGACACTTGCGGCGCCGCGCACCGGCGTCCGCTGTGAGCGCCCGATCGGGCCGCTCACGATTTCTGATATGGGAAATGCGGAAAAGAATTCAAGGGGGAGAAAAGGGCAAACTCGTCGAAATCCATGCCGCCGAAGCGCCCCGCCCATTGCGGGACAATTGCCGCGGACGCTATCCGGCGGCACCGCGCTCGAGCAGCATCGGCAACACGCTCGCGGCCAGCAGCACACCCATGGTGATATTGAAGCGGCGCAGGTGTCTGGGCTCGGTCAGCAGGCGTTTCAGGCCCACGCCGAACATCAGCCAGATGAGGATGCAGGGGCCGCCGACGGCGATAAATGTCAGCGCGATACGCGCTATGTCGCTCCACATTTCGCCGCTGGGGCCGGTGAAGGCGGCCAGGGCACCCACGGCCATGATCCAGCCCTTGGGATTCACCCACTGGAAGGCGACCGCCTGCAGGAAGGTAAACGGCCGGCTGTTATCGGCGCTGCCCATCTCGCGCGTGCGGGCGATGATCCACGCCAGGTAGAGCAGATAGGCGATACCCGCCCAGCGGATCACTTCGTGCAACAGCGGAAAACGGCTGAACAGTGTGCCGAGCCCCAGGCCTATGGCGACTATCATTGCCGGAAAGCCGAGGCAGATACCCAGCAGGTGTGGGATCGAGCGCTGCACCCCGTAGTTCAGACCGGACGACATTATCATCAGGTTGTTGGGGCCGGGGGTGATGCTGGTGGAGAAGGTAAACAATATCAAAGGAATCAGGGTTTCTAACACTGGTACCTCGGGACCGGCAAAACGGAGGGAGGGTGTGATCGTGATAAGATGCGGGCAAATGCGGGGATACACAAGTGCGATTTTTTGACAGCCACTGCCATTTCGATTTCGATGCCTTCGATGCCGACCGCGAGCAGGTCTGGCGGCAGTGCCGCGAGGCCGGGGTGGAAGGCATGATCATTCCCGGCGTCTGCAAGGCGCGCTGGCCCGCGCTGTTTGCGCTGGTGGAAAAAGAGCCCGCCTGGCACGCGGCGGTGGGGCTCCACCCCTGGTGGGTGGCCGAATCGGAAACGGAGCCGGCGCAGTTGCAGCGGGATATCGCCGAGCAGCTGCAGGCCGGGCCCTGCGTGGCCATCGGCGAGTGCGGCCTGGACGGGGCCATAGTCACCCCGCTGGAAGAGCAGGAGCCCTGTTTCCGCGCGCAACTGGAATTGGCCTGTGAGCTGGAATTGCCGCTGATCGTGCACGCCTGCCGCTGCCACGGCGATATGCTGCGTCTGCTGAAGGCGTACCGGCCCCCGCGCGGCGGAGTGATCCACGCCTTCAGTGGCAGCGAGGAGATAGCGCGGGAGTATATCGGGCTCGGCTTCTCTCTGGGCGCCGGCGGCACCATCACCTACGAGCGCGCGGCGAAGACGCGACGCGCCTTCGCCGCCGTGCCGCTGGAGTCGCTGTTACTGGAGTCGGATGCGCCGGATATGCCCATTTGCGGCCGGCAGGGCGCGCGCAACAGCCCCGCCTATCTGCCGCAAATTGCCGCGGCGCTGGCGGACCTGCGCGGTATCTCCGTGGAGCAGGTGGCCGCGCAAACCCGCCGCAACGCCGAGACACTGTTTTCCCTATGAGTTTTTCCGCAGACGCTTTCAAACGGCAGTTTCCGCTATTTGCCCAGGCGGAGAACCGGCGGCTCGTCTATCTGGACAACGCCGCCACCACGCAAAAGCCACAGCCGGTGATAGACGCGATCGCCGATTTCTATCTGCACAGCAACGCCAACACCCACAGATCCAGCCATCGGCTGGCGCGCCGTGCGACGGCGATGATCGAGCGGGTGCGCGGGCAGGCCGCGGCTTTCGTAAACGCCGCCAGTCCGCGCGAGATCGTCTTCTGCCGCGGCGCCACCGAGGCGCTGAACCTGCTGGCCAACAGCCTGTGCAGCGCGCTGAGCCCCGGCGATGAGATTGTGCTTTCCACCGCCGAGCACCACGCCAATCTGGTGCCCTGGCAGATGATGGCGCAGCGCTATCAGCTGACCCTGCGCTATGTACCGCACATGGCGGGCATTCCCCAGTTCGACCGGCTCGGCGAAGTGCTGAGTGGACGCACGCGCATCGTCTCTCTGACCGGCGGCTCCAATGCCCTGGGGGTGCGCCCGGATCTCGAGGCCATCGCGGAGCAGCTGCGCGGCTATCAATCGCAGGGGCTGCGCTGGATAGTCGACGGCGCCCAGCTGGCGGCCCACGAGCCCCTGGACGTGCGGGGTATCGGCTGCGATTTCTTCGTCTGCTCGGCACACAAGTTCTACGGTCCCAGCGGCATAGGCCTGCTGTACGGCCGCGAGGCGCTGTTGCAGGCCATGCCGCCCTGGCAGGGCGGTGGCGAGATGATCGCCGAGGTGGACCTGTACCGGAGTCGCTACGCGGATCTGCCCCACAAGTTCGAGGCGGGAACTTCGCCTCTGGCGGCGATCGCCGGCCTCGGCGCGGCGCTGGAATTTCTCGCGGTCCAGGACCGCGCCGGCATGGCCGCTCACGAACAGCAGCTGATGGCGCAGCTGCACCGGGAGCTGGCGGCAATGCCGGGGCTGCGCCTTGTCAGCCAGCCGCAGCACAACCTGGGTATCGTCGCTTTCGCGCCGGCGAGCGGCAGCGCCGCGGACCTGATGCACTGGCTGGACGAGCGCGATATCGCGGTGCGGGTTGGCCACCACTGCGCCCAGCCACTGATCCGCGCCGCCGGCGAAACGGCCACGGTGCGCGCTTCGCTGGCCGGCTACAACACGCGCGAGGATGTGGTGCAGTTTGTGCAGGCGCTGAGGGAATACGCCGAACTGGCGGAGATGCCGGCCGCCGCGCCGTCGCCGGTCAGCGGGTGGAGCGGCGACGATCTGTCCGCACTGCAGCTGGAGCGGCTGGCCGCCCAGCGCAATTGGCAGGACCGCTACCGCGAGCTGATGCGCTGGAGCAAGTCGATCTCCCCCAAGCCCGCCATCCGCCGCCCGGAAAACCGGGTGCGCGGCTGTGAGTCGGAGGCCTGGCTGGCGCACCGGGAGGAGGGCGGCAGGCACTTTTTTGCCCTGGACAGCGACAGTCGCGTGGTCAAGGGGCTCGGCGCCCTGCTGCTGTCACAGATCGATGGCAGGACTGCAGACGAGATAGCTGAACGGGAACTCCAGAAACTGTTTGCCGAACTGGGGCTGGAAAAACACCTGAGCCAGTCCCGCAGCAACGGTTTCCACGCGCTGTTGCGGCGGGCACTCGATTGCGTCTGCTTAGATTAAATTCGGCGTTTGCTCTGTAGCAGGCGCTCTATACCGCGGGAGGCGGCCGCGAAACCGAAAGTGCCGGTCACCATGGTGGCGGCGCCGAAGCCGCCGCTGCAGTCCAGCTTCACGCCGTCACGCATCGCGCTCTTCTGCTGGCATACCTGGCCATCCGGCTGCGGGTAGACCATCGGCTCCGTGGAGTAAATGGCGTCCACGCCAAACTGGCGTTTGCGTGACTTCTGGAAGTTGTGGAAGCGGTACAGGTGCTGGCGCACCTTGGCCAGCATCGGGTCGTTGACGGTGCGCCCCAGATCGGCGCAGCCGATCCGGCCCGGATCCCGCTTGCCGCCGGCGGAGCCGACGGTGACCAGGCGCAGCTTGCGCGCCTTGCAGTAGGCGATCAGCGCCGCCTTGACCCGCGCCGAGTCCATGGCGTCGATCACTATGTCGATGGGGCGCTTTTCCGGGGCCAGCAGTTCGGCGAAATTGTCCGCGGCGATAAACTCCTCTTCGGTATACACGCGTATTTCCGGGTTTATCTGCCGCAGCCGTTCGGCCATGACATCGACCTTGATCTGCCCGATGGTACCGGCCAGCGCGTGGCTCTGGCGGTTGGTGTTGGTGATACAGACGTCGTCCAGATCGATCAGTGTCATCTGCCCCACACCACTCCTGGCCAGCGCCTCTGCCGTCCAGCTGCCCACGCCGCCGATGCCGATCACGACAAAATGGGCGCCGTGCAGCAGTTCCAGGGCGTCGTTGCCGTAGAGGCGGGCTATGCCGCCGAAGCGTTGCAGGTACTGATCAGTCAGCATCAATTTCTTCCCAAGACTCTTCCAAAAAACGCTGTCGTTCGGCGGCATCCGGCAGTCTGCAGGCCCGCCGCCGGCCGAAAAGCCGGTAGCGGTTGCGGGCCACGGCGTCGTAGACCCGGTCGCGCAGGGGCCGCGGTATATGGCGCAACAGGGAGGACAGTCGGCGCCAGGGACCGGGCAGCTGCGCGGCGATGCGCAGTACCGCCCCGCTGCGGTGGTAATCCCGGTAGCCGCCGCCCGGGGCGCGCTCGAGCAGGATCATCGTCTCGCAGGTATCCGGCGGAAGTCCCAGGTGCGCCAACAGCTGCTGGCCGGCCGGGGATTGTACACGGCAGAGGGTAAAAAGGGCGTCTCTGTCCCGCTTCAGCACGAAGCGGCTCCAGCCGTTGCAGAGGTTGCACAGGCTGTCGAAGAGGATGATCTTGTCGGGTGGTGCCATTGTCGCCCGGGTGTCTCGGATATCGCGCGGCCACGGGCCGGATAGCGCAGAGTGTAGATACCTCGGCTCGCGCCTGCCGGCGCAGCCGGCCATCTGAGCGCCGTCGGCGGCTCCGGTTTTCGGTCTATCGAACTGGAGGAGAAAATGCGCGAAGATCGGGGAAATATCGGCAAAATGGGGCAGCCGGTCGGCTGCCCCGGGAAGGGATCAGTGCACGTGGCCGTGGTCTATCTCTTCCGCTGTCGCTTCGCGCACGGAGACCACTTCGATATCGAAGTGCAGTTCCACGCCCGCCAGCGGGTGGTTGCCGTTGATGGTGACGTCGTCGCCGTCGATATCGATGATCTCCACCTGGATCGGGTGGCCCTCGGTGCTCTGGGCGTGGAACGCCATGCCCACTTCCAACTGGTCCACGCCGCCGAAGGCGCTGCGCGGCAGTGTCTGGATCAGCTCCGGGTTCTGCGGGCCGTAGCCCTCCTCCGGCTGGATCACGGCGCTGAACTTGTCGCCGACGGACTTTTCCAGCATCTCCTTTTCCAGGCCGGGAATGATGTTGCCCACACCCTGCAGGTACTTGAGCGGCTCACCGCCGGCGGAAGAATCGATGACCGTGCCGTCGGCGTCTTTCAGGGTGTAGTGCATTTCCACTACGGAGTGGTTGGAAATTTTCATGGATACTCTCTGGAAAAAGGAAAGTGAGTGAAATAGCGCTTACCGGATGCGCTAGCAAACGGGGGGTTAAGGCCGTGAGGTGCCCATTGTATTGAGCGACCTCGCGCGCCGCAACCGGGGCGGCTGCGGCGCTATTCAGGGGTTCCCTAGCAGGCGATGGACAGATCCTGTTCGCAGTCGCTGTAGAGGTTGCCGGCGGTCTCCACCAGGCGGCTGCTCAGCTGCCAGGAGAAGCCGAGCTCCAGCAGGCGCGCCTCCAGATACTCCAGCAGCGCTTCGAACAGGGCCGGGTTGAGCCCCCGGGCGAGGAAGCTGGCGCGGCTGCTGCGAATCGGTTCGGGTTGGGCGGACAGGGCGTGATTGAGAAACAGGGCCTGGCGGCTCTGCTGTTTCTGGTGGTCACAGGCTTCCATAGCGGACAGATGACGGCCGATGGCGTGGAAGAATTCGCCGACCGTGCGGTTGACGAATTGACTGCCGCCGACCTGGTCTAACAGGCTGTTCATATCTCTTCCCCCCGGCGAGAAATCGCCGCTGATTGACTCTATCGTCCCGTGGAACCGCTGGAATTTTGGGGCGAGGGGTGGGACCTGCCCAGGCTCTGTGGCGGTACCTCTGTAATTGGGGGTCGAGCCTAAGGCATAAGTTCGGCGCTGCCAACGCGGTTTAAAAAAATTGTCATCTTGTTCGACGGGTTGTTTTTCGGTGTCGCGGGGCGGTTTGTGCCGGCCTGCGCCGCGCCGTGGGCTGCGCTTTTTTGCGAAGCTGTTAGACTCCCGGGTCGAACAGGAATCCATACACATTCGAGGCTAGCTATGGCGAGTATTTTTACCAAGATCATCGGGGGCGAACTGCCGGGACACTTTGTCTGGCGCGACGACAAGGCCGTGGCCATTATGACCATCGCTCCGATCAAGCCGGGGCACTGTCTGGTCATTCCGGTACAGGAGGTGGATCACTGGGACGATGTGCCGGCAGACCTGGCCGCGCACCTGATGCAGGTGGCGCAGAAGGTGGCCAAGGGCCTGAAAGCGGTGTATTCGCCCAGGCGGGTCGGGGTTATGATCGCCGGGCTGGAGGTCCCCCACACCCACCTGCACCTGATTCCGGTGGATGCGCTGGCCGATTTCGACTTCTCGCTGCAACAGCCGGCTGAATCCGACCAGTTGGCCGCCGAGGCGAAGAAGATCCGCGCCGCGCTGGTCGATATGGGCTGCCCGGAGGCGGATTGCGCTTGACACAGATCGGGGACTGGCACGGCCGCCTTCGAGCGAAGATGTCGGTGCCGAAAAAAGTCGCCGGCGGTGCATCCAAATGGCCGCCGCGGCCCGTCTACTGGAATAACGGTAACTGAATCGAGAGGAAGCCCACGTGAAAAACACCTTGTTCGCCCCACTGGTGGCGCTGATGCTGGCCGCCGCGTTCAGCGCTGTGGCCAGCGCCGGGGAAACCACCAGCAAACGGTTCGATGTATCGGGGTTTACCCGCATTGCGCTCAAAGGCAGCTCCCACCTACAGGTGGTCCAGGGCGAGGGCTTCGAGGTGGTGGCCAGCGGACCGGAGGAAGCCATGAGCTACGCCAAGGCCGAGGTGCACGGCGACACGCTGGAGCTCTCGGTGGAGGACGTCAAGAAAAGCTGGTTCGGGGTGGTCACGGTCAGTTCCGACCTGGAAGTCGAGTACAGAGTCACGCTGCCGAAGGTGGAGGCGATCAAGGTCACCGGCTCCGGTGAGGCGCGTGCCGTTACGCTGGAGAGTGAACAGCTGGAACTCCGCGTGACCGGCTCCGGAAGCATTCGCGTTGACAAGGTGGCGGCGGAATCGCTGACGACCACCGTGACAGGTTCCGGTGACCTTCTGATCGGCACCGCCCTGGCCGTGGACGGCCGGGCCGCGATTACCGGTTCCGGCGACCTGCGCCTGGACAACTTCGCCGGCGAAAGCCTGGCCGCCGATATCAAGGGCTCCGGCGATATGGTGGTCGGCGGTCGCGTTGCGGATGTGAAAATCCACGTGATGGGCTCGGGGGACTTCGTCGGCCGCAAGCTGCGCGCGGACAGCGCAAGCGGCTCTGTGATGGGGTCCGGCGACATAGTGATTCGCCGCCCGGCCAGGGAGTCTTTCTCGGTCATGGGCTCCGGGGATATCGCGCTGGTGGACTGATAGCGCGCTGGAGTTGCGAGCGCGCCGACCGCGAGGCCGGCGCGCTTTTTTATGTTCCCGGCGGGTGAACTGTTATCCTTCTCCGGAATGATTGTCCCCGCATCGACGCAGATTGGGTTGATAACCCGACGACACGGAATGGCAGATGAGTGAGAGCGGCTCCAAGGCGGATTCAGGGCGCGGCCGGCGCGTGAGAGAAAGGCTGCGCCAGTGGCGCCGCGAGGCGCGTGACAAGTCCCACTGGGCCGCGGAGCGGTTGCTCGACCGGCGTATCTGTGTCGGTATTACCGGGCTCAGCGGCGCCGGAAAATCGACCCTGTTGACCAGTCTTATCTACCAGCTCAGCCATCCGCACAAGGCGCAGCTGCCGGGCTTCGCGCCGGCGCTGAACGGCGACCTGCTCGGCGCCGAACTGAAGCCGGCGGTGGATTCCGGCCTGCCACCTTTCGATTACGAACAGTGCCTCGCGGCGCTGATGTCGCAGCCGCCGCGCTGGCCCGAGAGCACCCGCGAGGTGTCGGCGCTGGAGCTGCATATCCACCTGCGCCGCCGGCGCCGGCTGGCGGGCCCCGACACCAAGACGCTGATCGTGGAACTGCGCGACTATCCCGGTGAGTGGCTGATGGACCTGCCGCTGCTGCAGATGGACTACCGCGACTGGTGCCGCCACCAGACCCATATCATCGGCGCCGATGCCCGCGCCGGCCTGGCGCCGCAACTGATGTCGCAACTGGCCGCACTGGAGCCGGGCGCCACCGCCGACCCCGCGCGCCTGGACGCCCTCTGGCGCGACTACCGCCAGTTCCTGCTCGATTGCCGCAGCCAGCGCAAACTGAGCTACCTGCAGCCGGGCAGGGCGCTGCTCGACGGTGAAAACTACGGCCTGTTGCCGCTGCTGGACCTGCGCGGACAAACCGCGGAGCAGCTGGCGGCAATGCCGGCGGACAGCAACTACCGGTTACTGGCGCGGCGCTACGACGACTATGTTCGCCGACAGGTGGCCCCCTTCGTCGAGAGCCATTTCCGCCACCTGGACCGCCAACTGGTGCTGGTGGACATGATCGGCACCCTGTTCGCCGGCGAGCAGGCCCTCGAGGATATGCGCCTGGCGTTCGGGCATATCGCCGACACCTTCCGCTACGGTCCGACCGGCCTGCTGCGCAAACTGTGGCGCCCGCGGGTCGACCGGCTGCTGTTTGCCGCCACCAAGGTGGATCAGGTCCTGGCCGCGGATCACGACGCGCTGCGCCAGCTGCTGGGGCAGCAGTTGCAGCAGGCCTTCAGCGCTGCGCGCCACCGCGGCCTGCCGCTCTTTTGCGAGGCCATAGCGGCGGTGCGCTGCTCCAATGAGACGCTGCGCAACGGTCGCCGCATTCTGACCGGGCACGATCTGGAGGGGCGCTATCTCGGCTTCGAGAACGCGGAGATTTTCGCCCACTTGCCGAGGGAGGGGGAGGACTGGCGACACTACGCCGGCGCCGCGCCGCCGCAGCTGCGCCCGCCGGCGGGCATGGTGGAGGGGCAGTGTATTCCGCATATCCGCGTCGATGCGCTGCTCAACCTGTTGCTGGGAGACAAGGTCTAGTATGAAACGGGACACCACGAACGGCGGTAAGCAGCACGAGAGGCGGCAGACCCGCATCGAGCCCCTCGACGAGCCGGAAGCAGCACCCACACACAGGGATACTACCCGCGTCGAGACATTGAGCGGTGAGGGCGGCGACATGCCGCGCTCGATCACCACCGGGGAGTCCCTGCCGGACAGAATTTCCTTCGCCGAGCTGCGCCTGCCGCTGTTCCGCCTGCGTTTGTGGAAGCCGGCGCTGCTGGCGGCGCTGGGCCTTGCCGGCGGGGCCGTGGCCTGGGAGTTGCGCCAGCTGTATACCTGGGCGGCGGACAAACACTGGAGTCTGGGGCTGCTCGCCGGCGTTATCATCGCCGCGTTTTGTGCGACGATCGCCAGCGCGGTATGGGAGTATTTCCGCGCCGGGCGCCCGCTGCGCAAGCTGCAGGAGACCCAGGAGCTGGCGCTGGAGCTGCGCGACTGCCGCAGCCACGAGGAGGCGCTGCCTTTCCGGCGGCAATTACAGGAGCATTTCTCCGGCAAGCCGCAGGGGGTGTTGCTGAGCAGGGTGCTCGACGAGACGCCGGACTACTACGACAGCAGCGAGCTGTTGCAGCACCTCGAGGTCTCCTTCCTGGACGCGCTCGACCAGGAGGCGATGCGGCGCATAGTGCGTCACGCCACGACCACCGGCGCGCTGGTCGGTCTCAGCCCGTTTGCCTCTGTCGACGTGCTGGTGGCTCTGCGCCAGTCCCTGCGTATGATTGACGACGTGGCGCAGATCTACGGTGTGCGCCCGTCGGTGGTGGTCCGCTGGCGCCTGTTCAAGAAGGTGCTGGCACTGGTTGCCTACAGCGGTGCCAGCGAATACGCGGTGAGCGAACTCTGGCCCGACCTGGTCGGAGACAGCATGCTCAGTAGCCTGTCTGCGCGTCTGGGGCAGGGGATGGGTGCGAGCCTGTTTATGGCGCGCATCGGGCTGGCCTCGATGCAGAGCTGCAGGCCCATCCCCTTCGCCGAAAAGCGGCGGCCGCGCCTGGGCGCGCTGACGCGGCGAATCGCCAGCAGTCTCAGAGAGCGTATGCTCGGCGATAGGTCTGCGGCCGGGATAGATACCGGCGCGCCGATCGGATCGGGCCGCGACGGGGCCGCGCAAAAAAGAGAATAACGATCGCTACAGGATGGGAAAAACAATGCTGGGAAAGCTGAAAGCGGCTGCTCTGACACTGTGCTGCGCCTGGACGGGCGTTGCCTTTGCAGAAGTGCTGAGTAAGTCCCCGGGTGAATTCACTATCAAGCTGGAGCAGGAACTGGCCGGCGACAGCGAACATATCTATCGCGGTCTCGCCAACCTGCCGCAGTGGTGGAAGCCGGCGCACAGCTATTCCGGCGCGGCCGAAAACCTGTCGCTGGAACTGCGTGCAGGGGGATGTTTCTGTGAGGAGTGGGAGCAGGGCTCGGTGGAGCACCTGCGGGTGATCTACGCATTGCCCAACCGCGAAGTGCGCCTGTCCGGCGGGCTGGGACCGCTGCAGAGTATGCCGGTGAGCGGTCTGATGCAGTGGCGGATTGTTCCCCAGGGGGACAAGTCCCTGCTGACATGGGAGTACCGTGTGTGGGGGCCCAGTGCGAACCAGCTGGACGCGATCGCCGAGCCTGTCAACAGCGTGCTGGCGGAGCAGTTCCGCGCGCTGCGGGAGTATTTACAGAAATAAAACCGAGATCAACGGGATTCCCGGCGGCGGGTGCTGGCCCGCTGTCGGGAATCCCCGCCCCACTACTGGAACTGTTTCTTCATCAGCATGCGCGTGTGGTGCTGGTCCACCAGTTTCGCCAGGGTCTCATAGCGGCGCTTGATAAAGGGGGCTGGGTTATTGTTACCGGTATCGTCCGGATATTCGACACCTTCGCGGACATGCTGAAGCTCTTTGGCCAGCGCATCGATCGCGGCGAAGATATCCCGGGTGGTCTTGTCGCTGTAAAAGACGTGGCCGGCCCCGGTGTCGAGCAGGTAGTCGTTGCACTCGTTGAGCCAGGCGGAGCGCTGCTCGAGAAAGTGGATGGTGTTGCGGATGCCACCCTTGTACTCGAGGCTAAAATGCTCGTTGACGTACTTGCCCAGACTGCGCATGCCCGAGTCGACAAACTGCTCCACGACACTGTCACAGTATTCCTGAGTCAGATACGAGGGATGGGTTTTGGCGTTGCTCGCTCCGCTGGCAAGCAGCAGACAGAGCAGCCACAGGGATTGCCGGATAGTTGTCGGAAGGGAGTCCATTTTTCTTGCCTACTGTTTTGTTGTTTTGCTAAAGGCTGTTTGTTGTTTTCGGGAGTGGCTTAGTGTTTTCGATAAATGACCACTTTTGTGATAATCATCACATGAATATCGAAAGCTCAAGCGCATGTCAACGACAAGCGCGGGAAAATTGTCATTATTGTACCAAATGTATTTTAGCGCACTGACAGTTTCTCTAGATTGTCCGAAACGCATACAGTTTGTTGAATTTTTTACCAGCGGTCGTGCCTGATCGGCAGCCGTGCCAACCGTCGAGGGGAATTTGTTTTGGCCGAATACGAATACGATCTGTTTGTTATCGGAGCCGGGTCCGGGGGAGTTCGTGCGGCGCGCATGGCTGCAGCGGCGGGTATGCGCGTCGCAGTGGCGGAAGACCGCTATATGGGCGGTACCTGCGTCAATGTCGGCTGTGTGCCGAAAAAACTGTTTGTCTACGCCAGCAGTTACAGCGAGGCATTTGAGGATTCCGTCGCCTACGGCTGGCAGAACCGCGGTGCCGAATTTCACTGGCAGACACTGCGCGACAACAACGCCAAAGAGATAGCGCGGTTGAATGGTATCTATCGCAACCTGCTTGCAAACTCCGGCGTCACGGTGATCGATGGGCGCGCGCGTATTGCTGACCCCCACAGCGTCGAGGTGAACGGGCGGGGCTACAGCGCAGAGCGGATCCTGGTCGCGACCGGCAGCTGGCCCTATGTGCCGGATATTCCGGGGCGCGAATTCGCGATGACCTCGAATGAGGTCTTCTCGATGGAGGAATTTCCGCGGCGGATCCTGGTCGTCGGCGGCGGCTATATCGCCGTGGAATTCGCCGGGATATTTACCGGTCTGGGGGCGGAGACGCATCTCTCCTATCGCCGCGACCTGTTTTTGCGCGGCTTCGACCGCGACATCCGCAATTTTGTGCGCGACGAAATGGGCAAGAAAGGCACCCAATTACACTTTAATCACCGCGTGGAGGCGATAGAAAAGCAGGCGGACGGCAGTTTGCTGGTGCGCGCCGAGGGCGGTTCCACGCTGATGGTTGACGCGGTGCTCTACGCCACCGGTCGCGTGGCCAATACCAAGGGGCTGGGACTCGAACAGCTCGGGGTGGTGCTGCACAAGGATGGCACCATCTCCGTGGACGACAACTTCCGCACCAATGTGCGCTCTATCTACGCGCTGGGCGACGTCACCGGTGAGCCGCAGTTGACACCGGTCGCCCTGGCCGAAGCCATGGCCCTGGTCAAGCATTTGCAGACCGGGAAATTGACCGAGATCGATTACAACAACATCCCCACCGCGGTTTTCTGTCAGCCGAATATCGGCACTGTCGGGCTTTCCGAGGAGGAGGCGCGGGACTCGGGCATCCCGGTCGTAATCTACAAGTCGGATTTTAGACCGATGCGTCACACTGTCAGCGGGCGGGACGAGCGCACTCTGATGAAGCTGGTGGTCGACGCCAGCAACGACAGGGTGGTGGGGGTGCATATGGTGGGACCCGACGCCGGGGAGATTATCCAGGGTATGGCGATTGCGCTGAAGGCCGGCGCTACCAAGAAAACCTTCGACCAGACCATCGGCATTCACCCGACTGCGGCCGAGGAGTTCGTGACGATGCGCACGCCGGTCGCCTGAGCGGATATAAAAAGGCGGCGCCTAGGCGCCGCCTGCTGCTTCCCGTCACTCTTCCGTGGTGCAGAGCGCCTGGTGGCGCTTTGCCTTGCGGCGTTCCTGGCGTTCCTTGAGACGCCGTTCGGCGGATGCGAAGGCGTCGCTCACCGCACGGTGGATAGATTCGTTTTCACAGCTGATGGTCACGGGGCTACCGCTGAGCGCGAGTTCAACCGAAGCCTTGTATTGCTTGCCTTTGGTTTTGTGCTGGTGGGGGGCCTCGAGAACGACTCGGCTCCGTATGATGTCGCCACAATAACGTTCCAGTTTATGTAACTTCTTCGATACCGTGGTGGCCAGGGCGGCGGATTTATCGATATCGCGGAACACGATGTTATCGTAAGGCGCAGATTTCATGGGCAATACCTCCGGTTATAAGGAACCATGCAGGCCGCGTGTGCGGTTTGCTGAAAGAAGGTAGGGCGCCCTTGAGGGAGAGTCGGGGCTGCGCGTGGAAAGTCGTACACCGGAAACGCAACTGAAATTTGCTGACTGAACAGCTGAGAGTGTTTTACGTCCGGGTCGGTTTTCCGCTGAGTCCAGCGATCTTCTCCCTGTTACCCATAATGCTTGCGTGCAAAAAAAAATCAAGCGCTGTGAAGGTAAAAATGTCACAAAAAGTTCGCGCAGCGGACTTTGCCGTGCAATAGGGCGCAGCGGATTGCGCGCATTCGCCCGCTGTGCGCGACCCATGTGGTCATTGCCCGGCAGCTGGGGCCTGCGTAGAATTGCCGCTTCGCGCGGCGGCTCTGCCAGGGGACTGTACAAAATTCGAGCTCTGCGCGATTTTTCCATGGATTTAAAAATACCGAGTAATGGGTTCTTTGATATGGCGGTAAAGCGGTACTGCTCGCTCTTGATGGCGGGTCTTGTAGTTTTTTGGGGGGCTGGCGCTGTGGCGCAGACCCAGGCTTCCCTGACGGCGGAGAAAAACAAACTGGCGAGGATGGAGCAGTCTCTCGAAAACCGAATGGTTGACGTCGAGGATATCGAGAACGAACTGCTGTCCTACGAATACAAGCTGGAGCGTGCAAAAGAGTCCCTGGACAAGGCGCGCAAGCACTATGAGGAGAGCCGTCTGGAGCTGCAACAGGCAGAGCGCGAACACCAGCAGAAGGGCGACTCCGACAGTGAGCGCCGCCTGAACAAGGCCAAACACGGTTTTGCCATGGCTGAGCGGGGTGTAGACAGTCGCAATCGCCGGGTGGGTTTTATCCAGACCAACTACGACGAGCTGAAAGCGCGCCTGAACGCCGAGCAAAAGGCGATTGCGCTGGCCAAAAGGCGTATCTCCGAGCAGGAAAAAAAGGTTGAAGGGATGGTGAGCGCCATGTTGGCGAGAGTGGAGGCGGCACAGCGCACCGCTTCCAGTGCCAAGAGCGTTGCGCCGATCAGCAAGCCGCAGCTGCCGGCTCCGACGGTTGCCGCCGCGGAGAAGGTGTCTGAGGCGGAGGCCGCGCCCGAAGCGGCTGCGCCGGCGGCGCGGGAGGTTGACCCTGAGCTGCTGGACTATGTGAAGCGCGAGCGCGAGCGGCTGGAGAAGCTGCTCGCAGATGGCGACGCTGGCAAGCAAACATTCCGCAATCTGGAACTGAAGCCATCGGGCGGCGAGGCTGTGCCGTTCGAGTTCCTGGGCCACAACCAGTATCGCCTGGTTGCGCCGGTCGAGGCGGGGCGCCAGACGTACAAGATCAACACCTGGAAGTTCCGCCGCACCATTCCCGCCGACGACGACGGTGTACGCTATGTGTTTATTTTCGACGCGCGGCGCCTTGCCCGTCCCCGCCTGGTGATGTATCCGGAGTATGTGCTGTCACAGCTCGACTGAGATCCCCACAGAACAGAGGCCCGCTTGCAGCGGGCCTTTTCTTTTCTAGGTCGCGGCCAGTCTGGCCTCCAGCAGCGGCAGGTATTGGCTGCCGCCCGGTGCGGTGTGGCTCTGGTAGAGGATGATGTTGTCGAAGAATGCGGTGTGGTCGAGCATCACAGGCTCCAGCTGTGCAAAGCCGCGCCGGTTGCGGGCCAGTGTGATGTGCGGGCGGTAGGTGGCCCGCTCCGGCTTCATTCCCAGCGCCATCATCAGTTGACGGCAGCGGCCGTGCAATTGATCCAGCGCCGGATTGGTCAGCAGCTCCGCCGCCAGCAGCGGGGCGCGCCGTAGCGGGAAGGGGGCCAGCGATACTATCCGCCCGCTACAGGCGGGGCTTTCCGCGGCGATCTGCACCAGCCTCCGCTCGATCTCGGGGATCAGGCTGTCCGGGGTTTCCCCCAGGAAGGCCAGGGTCAGGTGCCTGTTTGAGTGGCTTGTCCAGCGCGTCCGGTCACGCCTGTCCGAGGTCAGTTGCCGCTTGCACTGACTGACCAGTCCGTCGAGAAACTGCTGTGTGCGCGTATCCGGGCGAATACCGATAAACAGCCTAGAAACACAGTCCCGCTCCCGTTGGCTTCTGTTCTGCATAAACTTTTTCGGCGCTCCGCCCTTGATATTCCGCTGTCGGCCCCTATCTCTTGGGTACGGGTGGCAGGTTCCCGATGGAAGTGCCCCCGCTCAGTGCTCGGTCTTCGGACGAGCGAACTCAAATATTGCTCTGAATTGAGGATATGACAATGCGTAATTTAGATTTCACCCCCCTGTACCGCTCCGCGATCGGCTTCGACCGCATGGCCAGCCTGCTGGACGCGATGGTCACCAACGAGCAGAAGCAGCCCAGCTACCCGCCTTATGATATAGAGTTGACCGGCGAAGACAGCTATCGCATTACCATGGCGGTGGCCGGTTTCGAACAGTCCGAGCTGGATATTCAGGTGGAGCAGAACCGCCTGACTGTAAGTGGCAGAAAAGCCGAAGAAGCCGCGAAGCGCAATTTCCTGCACCGCGGAATTGCCGCGCGCAATTTTGAGCGGCGTTTCCAGCTCGCGGACCACGTGAAAGTGACCGACGCGAAACTCGCCAACGGCCTGTTGCATATAGAGCTGGTGCGCGAAATCCCCGAAGCGATGAAGCCGCGCAAGATCGAAATCACCGAGGGCAAATTGCTGCAGCATAGCGATGAGGGCGAAAAGTCCGATACCGCAGCCGCCTGATTTGCCAGGCCTCTGCCCACTGTGCCGCCAGCCGGCGGCACAGCCCTATCACTGCGACAAGTCTCGCAGCTACTACCAGTGCGCCCATTGCGCACTGGTGTTTGTGCCGCCCGCTTTCCATCTCTCCCGCGAAGAGGAGCGCGCCTATTACGACCTGCACGAGAACGCCCTGGGCGATGAAGGCTACCGGCGCTTCCTGAGTCGCTGTGCCAACCCGCTGCTGAACGAGTTACAGCCCGGCAGCGAGGGCTTGGACTTTGGCTGTGGTCCGGCGCCACTGCTGGCGCAGATGTTGGCGGAAGCGGGGCATCGCGTGGAGTTGTACGACGCTTTCTATCTGCGCAATACCGGTGCGATGAAGCGGGAGTACGATTTCATTGTATCCACCGAGGTGGTCGAACACCTCGCCGCCCCGGGCGAGGAGCTGCAGAATCTGTGGCAGCGCCTGCGCCCCGGCGGCCTGCTGGCGCTGATGACCAAGCTGGTTATCTCGCCGGAGCGTTTCGCCGACTGGCACTATATCCGCGATCCCACCCATATCTGTTTCTTCAGTGTGCAGACCTTCCACTGGCTCGCCGACTGCCTCTCTGCGCAGTTGCAGTTTGCCGACAGTGACGTCATTTTCCTGAGGAAAAAATAACTCCTGCCTGAGGGGCGGGCGTTCGCACGAGGGTCCGCGGCGGGGCCGGGCCCGCCATGCTCTTGCCTCAGGTATTCACTCGAAACAGCTTCGCCCGCACTGTCGTCCGGTATTCGCTCGGTGTCGTCGAGAGAAACTTCTTGAACAGGGCGGTAAAGTGGCCCATATCCTGATAGCCGACCTTTTCCGCGATTTCATTGACAGAAAGGTTGCTGGATTGCAGCAGCTCGCGCGCCATATCCACACGCACATTCTGCAGGTATTGCAGCGGGGTCTGACCCGTGGCGAGTTTGAAGCGGCGGTTGAAGGAGCGCACGCTCATATCGAACCGGCGGGCGACTTCACTCAGCCGGACCTCTTCGCTGCAGTGCTCTTTAAGCCAGGTCTGCGCCTGGACTATATCCTCGTCCGGGTGCAGGTGCACCGCGCCTTCCGAGTAGGCGATTTCCTCGAACGGGCGCCGGATCTCGTGGGAGAAGTTTCGTTCCACATGACTGGCGACCGCCGGCCCGTACAGCTGGCGGATCAGGTAGACGGTGACATCCGCGAGGGAGTTGACACTGGCGGCGCAGAACAGCTTGTCGGCCTGGGTGATGAAATACTGACGCTTCAGTTTGACCGCCGGATAGTCGGCGGCGAAGCGCTCGAAATAGTGCCAGTGGGTGGTGGCCGGCTTGCCATCCAGCAGGCCCGCCTCGGCGAGAAAGCAGACCCCGGTACCCACTGCGCTGATCGCGGCGCCCGCTTCGGCCTGCCGGCGCAGCCATTGCAGCAGGGGGCCGCTGCGCTTCAGCGCTGGGCGCGGATTGCGCCACATGGCGGGGATATAGATCAGGTCGCTGTCCGGCGCGTCCGCCAGCGCCACGTCGGGCGCGAACGGGAAGCCGGAGCGGGTGCTGACCGGCTTGCCGTCCAGGCTCGCGGTGATCAGGCGCATGGGCTCGGTATCGCCCTCGACGCGCGCGCGGCTCTCCGCGCCGCGCAGCATTTCCAGCGGCAACACGGTACCGGTTGCCAGCATCTGGTCTATCAATACAAAGGTGACTGTTCGCATTAGCAATTGGGGCGCGCCTTGGCGCCTGTGGCCAAAAACTCAATTTTGCTGGCCAGTATGCCCATAACGAGGCCGAATCGCCACCCCCTACACTGACCGTCGTTCGGAATTGTCATTTTCTCAGCGTTTTGCTGGAGGTCAGGATGCAGCGCCTTCCCGTTATTACCGCATTCGGCGGTTTCAATCCCGCCGGCCGGAGTTCCTTCAACCGCGGCTACCGCCGCCTGGTACTGGACCAGCTCGGTGAGGCTGAGCGCACCGACACGCTGTCCGGTCTGGCTGCGCTGATGGGGTTGCGTACCGGGGCGGATGCCGGAGGGGCGCTGGATGCGGCGCTGGAGCAGCAGGTGCTGAACGGCACCCTGGTGCGCGAGCTGGAACACCGCTACTACGACTACCGCAAATGCCATTTCCACCAGCCGGCGGAACTGAGCAGTGCCGAGGGTTTCACCTTTGAGATGTCCGCGCGACAGCTGCCCGAGCCGCTGCCGCCGGACTGGCGGGTGGAGTCTCTCGGAGACGGCCGCGTGCGGGTGCGCGCCGCCAGTCTTTCGGTGATGCTGGACAGTTACCGCGAAATCCCGGTCGCTGCCGCCGGCCAGTTGCCGACGGGTTTCGAGCCGAGCGAGCTGTACAACTCGCGTTTTCATCCCCGCGGTTTGCAGCTGGCAATTCTCGGCGCCTCCGACGCGGTGCAGTCACTGGGAATCGACTGGGACGCGGTGGTTGCCGCCGCGGGCCCGGGCAATATTTCCGTGTACGCCAGTTCGGCGATGAGCCAGCTGGATCCCTACGGCAATGGCGGCCTGTTGCAGTCGCGCCTGCGGGGCAACCGGGTCAGTTCCAAGCAGCTGGCACTGGGGTTGACCAGCATGCCGGCGGATTTCGTCAACGCCTATGTGCTCGGCAGTGTCGGCACCACCGGCGCCGTGGCAGGGGCCTGTGCGACCTATTTGTACAATTTGCGCGCGGCGGTGGAGGATATCCGCAGCGGCCGCGCCCGGGTCGCCGTGGTCGGTGCCGCCGAGGCGCCGCTGGTGCCGGAAGTGGTGGACGGTTACACCACCATGGGGGCGCTCGCGAATATCGACGGCCTGCGCAAGATCTTCGACGGTGAGATCGACTACCGCCGCGCCAGCAGGCCCTTCGGTGAGAACTGTGGTTTTACCCTCGGCGAGGGCAGTCAGTGGGCCATCCTGATGGACGACGCGCTGGCGCTGGAACTGGGCGCGACCATCCACGGCGCCGTGGCCAATGTGTTCGTCAACGCCGACGGTACCAAGAAGTCGATCTCGGCGCCGGGGCCGGGCAACTATCTGACCGTGGCGCGGGCCATGGCGGAGACCCGCGCCATCGTCGGCGACGAGAGCCTGCGCCGGCGCAGCTTCGTACAGGCCCACGGCTCCAGCACGCCGCAGAACCGGGTGACCGAGTCGGCGATTTTCGATCGCCTGGCCGGGGCTTTCGGCATAGAGCGCTGGCCGGTTTGTGCGGTCAAGGCCTACCTGGGCCACACGGTGGCCGCTGCGAGCGGCGACCAGCTGATCACCAGCCTGGGTATCTTCGAGCGCGGTATACTGCCGGGCATCACCACCATCGACCGGGTGGCCGATGACGTGCACCACCGCAACCTGGATATCTCCCTGCAGCACACCGAGCGGGATCCCGAGTCCCTGGATGTGGCCTTCCTCAACTCCAAGGGCTTCGGCGGCAACAACGCCACTGCGAGCGTGCTGGCGCCGCACCTGGTGCGGCGCATGCTGGCCAGGCGCCACGGCGAAAGTGCCATGACCGCCTACCGCAAGCGCAACGAGGCGGTCGGCGAACAGGCGCTGGAATACGATACGCGCGCCAGCCGCGGCGATCTGAAGGCTATTTACCGTTTCGGTGAGCGCCTGGTGGACGACAGTGAAATCGCGCTGTCCCCCGAGCGGGTTGCGCTGCCGGGGATTCCTCCTGTCGAGCTTCCGCAGGCCAATCCGTTTGACGATATGGTCTGAGCACTGGCCGGTGATTTGCGGCAAACTATCGACCCGGCAGTAGACATTGCCGGGTCGAGAATCACTCAACACCAGCCACTGGCCACTTTAGATGAGCATGGATTCGGTTATTCAGCCGCCGGAAGCCGAGGGCAGCGACGATATCGGTGCGCGATTGAAAGCGGTGCGGAAAATGCACGGTCTCTCCCAGCGCGAGCTGGCCAAGCGGGCCGGCGTGACCAATGCCACCATATCGCTGATAGAGCAGGGCCGCGTCAGCCCTTCCGTCGGCTCCCTGAAGAAGGTGCTCGACGGAATCCCGATGTCGCTGGCCGAGTTCTTTACGCTGCGGCTCGATGACAACCGAAAGGTGTTTTTCCGCGCCGATGAAATGCCCAATGTGGGCACTGGCCCGATACAGTACCGGCTGCTGGGGGCGACCAACAGCCGGCGGGATATGTCCATCCTCTACGAGGTCTACCCGCCGGGGCAGGATACCGGGCCGGAAATGCTCAGTCACGAAGGCGAGGAGGGCGGTATAGTGGTCTCCGGGCAGCTGGAGGTGACGGTGGGGGCCGAGGTGGCCGTGCTGGGGCCCGGTGACGGCTACTATTTCAGCAGCCGCAGGCCGCACCGCTTCCGCAACCCCGGAGACTGCGACTGCATACTGGTCAGTGCCAATTCCCCTCCGAGTGTATAAATCCCGTCCCGCCGCTGCTCGCTGGCAGCTCCAGCGCGCCCGCTGTGCCCGGCGGATACCGGGCTGCTAGACTTGTCCCGTCTCGCCGTCCGGCTGGCGAATTTCTGAACTCCGGCACCGCTGGTGCCATTCCGTTTGTAAGAAAATAGTATTCAAACAATCGTTTGAATCTGGCTATACTAGGGCTGGCTGACCGAATCGGGCCCTTGTGTCACCGCCTAGTGCGGCGGCGATGACCCCTCGGTCGCAGAACAACTCCGACCCCGGGCCAAGCGTTCCGGCCCCGAATAAAAGAGGTCAATCAATGTTATTTAATGGCAAAGCGCTCACAGTGCAGATGCTGGACAACGGTATCGCCGAGCTCAAATTCGACCTGCAGGGCGAATCCGTCAACAAGTTCAATCGCCAGACAGTTTCTGAGTTTTCCCAGGCGCTGGACGCCATCGAAGCGGCGGACGGTGTCAAAGGTGTGCTGCTTACCAGCGGCAAGGGAGTATTTATCGTCGGCGCCGATATCACCGAGTTCGGCGGCGCCTTCTCCGCCGGCCCTGAGGGCATCGCGGAGCTGATGAACAAGAACAATGAAAATATCAACCGCCTCGAAGATCTGCCGGTTCCCACTGTTGTTGCCATCAACGGTTACGCCCTCGGCGGCGGTTTCGAAGTATGTCTGGGCTGCGACTTCCGTGTGATGAGCGACCAGGCCAAGGTGGGGCTGCCGGAAGTGAAGCTGGGCCTGATCCCGGGCTGGGGCGGCACCGTTCGCCTGCCGCGCCTTGTCGGTGTGGATGTGGCCGCCGAGTGGATTGCCGCCGGCAAGGAGCAGCGTCCGGATGCTGCGCTGACCGCGCACGCGGTGGATGCAGTGGTGCCCGCCGACAAGCTGAAAGAGGCCGCCCTGAAACTGCTCGGTCGCGCCATTGACGGCGAGCTGGATTTCAAGGCCCGCCGCGAGATCAAGAAGTCCCCGATTCCGCTGAACGACACCGAAGCCCTGATGGCCTTCTTCACCACCAAGGCATTTGTCGGCCAGCAGGCGGGCAAGAACTACCCGTCCCCGGTAGCGGCGGTGACCTCCATCGAACAGGGCTACAAGCTCGGCCGTGACGAGGCGCTGAAGATCGAGCAGGAACAGTTCATTTTCTGTGCGCAGACTGAAACCGCCAAATCCCTGGTCGGCCTGTTCCTGAAGGATCAGGCGATCGGCAAGGTGGCCAAGAGCTGGGAAAAGAAAGCCGACAAGAAAATCGAGCGCGCCGCCGTATTGGGTGCCGGAATCATGGGTGGCGGTATCGCCTACCAGTCCGCCTACAAAGGCACGCCGATCAAGATGAAGGATATCGCCCAGGAGGGTATCGATCTGGGCCTGAAAGAGGCCAACAAGCTGCTGACCAAACTGGTCGAGCGCGGGCGTCTGACGCCGGCCAAGATGGGCGAGGTGTTGAACCGCATCGAGCCGACGCTGAGCTACGACGGCTTCGACAATGTCGACGTGGTGGTCGAGGCCGTGGTGGAAAACCCGAAGGTGAAGCACGCGGTGTTAAAAGAGGTGGAGTCCAAGGTGAGCGAAGACACGGTCATCGCCTCCAACACTTCTACCATCTCTATCGATTACCTGGCGGAGCCGCTGGCGCGCCCGGAGAACTTCCTCGGCATGCACTTCTTCAACCCGGTGCACAAGATGCCGTTGGTTGAGGTGATTCGCGGTGAGAAAACCTCCGACAATGCGGTCGCCCGCGTCGTGGCCTACGCGAACAAGATGGGCAAGAAGGCCATCGTGGTGCGCGACTGCCCCGGCTTCCTAGTCAACCGGGTGCTCTTCCCGTACTTCGCCGGCTTCGCGATGCTGGTGCGCGACGGCGCCGACTTCCAGCAGGTCGACAAGATTATGGAGCGCTGGGGCTGGCCGATGGGTCCGGCTTACCTGATGGACGTGGTCGGTATCGACACCGGCGTGCACGCGGAAAAAGTCATGGCCGAGGGTTTCCCGGATCGCATGGGCAAGACCTTCAAGGCGGCTTCCGATGTGATGTACGAAGCGGGCCGCTACGGCCAGAAGAACGGCAAGGGCTTCTACAACTACGAAGAGGACAAGAAGGGGCGGCCGAAGAAGGTTGTCACCGAGGAGTCCTACGAGCTGCTGAAGCCCCATGTGGCGGAGCGCCGCGAATTCGAAAAAGACGAAATTATCGAGCGCATGATGGTGCCCATGGCCACCGAACTGGCGCGTTGCCTGGAAGAGGGGATCGTCGATTCGCCCGCCGAGGCGGATATGGCGCTGATCTACGGTATCGGCTTCCCGCCCTTCCGCGGCGGCATCTTCGCCTGGCTGGACAGCATCGGCCTGGACGAGTTCGTGAAAATTGCCGACAAGTACGCCGACCTGGGCGAGCTGTACAAGCCCACCGAGCGCATGCGTGAAATGGCCGCCGGCGGCAAAACCTACTACGGCGACAAGTGAGGAGTATTGCAATGAGTCTGAATCCTAGAGATGCCGTAATCGTCGACTATGCGCGCACGGCCATGGGGCGTTCCAAGAACGGTGTCTACCGCAATGTGCGCGCCGACGACATGTCCGCGGAACTGCTGAAGAAATTCCTGCAGCGCAACGACAAGCTGGATCCGGCCGAGATCGACGACCTGATCTGGGGCTGCGTGATGCAGCGCGACGAGCAGGGCTTCAACGTGGCGCGCTTCATTCTGCTGCGCGCCGGCCTGCCGCACACCATTCCGGCGCAGACGGTCAACCGCCTGTGCGGCTCCTCCATGTCCGCGCTGCACACCGCCGCCGCCAATATCCGCGCCGGTATCGGTGACGTCTATGTCGTGGGCGGTGTCGAGCATATGGGCCACCTGAACATGATGGAGCACGTGAGCCCCAATCCGATGCTGGGCCGCAATATGGCCAAGGCCGCGGGTTCCATGGGCATGACCGCCGAGTACCTGGCGATGATGCACGGCATCCAGCGCCAGCAGATGGACGAGTTCGGCGCGCGCTCGCACCAGCGCGCCGCCGCGGCCACCGAGGCGGGCAAGTTCAACAAGGAGATCATTGCGATCGAGGGGCACGACGAAGACGGCGTGCCTTTCCTGGTGGAAACCGACCAGACCATCCGCCCGGACACCACCGTCGAGGCGCTGGCGCAGCTGAAGCCGGCCTTCGATCCGAAGCACGGCCAGGTCACTGCGGGCACTTCCTCGCAGATCACCGACGGCGCTTCGGTGATGCTGATCATGTCCGCCGAGCGCGCCCAATCCCTGGGTCTGACGCCCATCGCCAAGGTGCGCGAGATGGCGCTGGCCGGCGTGGACCCGTCCATCATGGGTTACGGCCCGGTGCCCTCCACCCAGAAGGCGCTGAAAAACGCCGGTCTCACCATCGACGATATCGACAAGGTGGAACTGAACGAGGCCTTCGCCGCCCAGGCGCTGCCGGTGCTGAAGGACCTGCAGCTGCTCGACAAGATGGACGAAAAGGTGAACCTCTACGGCGGCGCCATCGCCCTGGGGCACCCCTTCGGCTGTTCCGGCGTGCGTATCACCGGTACCCTGCTGTCCGTGATGCAGAACGAGGGGGGCGACCTGGGTGTCTCCACCATGTGTATCGGCCTGGGGCAGGGCATTACCACCATCGTCGAGCGGGTTTAAGCCTGTTTCCGGGCGCGACGGCCCCGCTAGCGGGGTTCGTCTGTGGTTCACGCCGTGAACCCGTCCATGGGGACTGTCTGCGAGGTCCCTCTCGCAGACAGTCCCGCAAACGAATCCCGGCAGCAGTGCCGCCTCAAAGTGCGTGCTGGCCCGCGCCAGCGGGCAGCCTCAAAAGGCATTTTGTTGAAGCCCCCCAGCGCCTGTGGCACAATCTGCTCCCCTCGTCGCCGGGACCCGATGTTTTTGCGCTAAATTGCAGGAATATCAATGAGTTAGCGCCGAGGGTGATTCCGGGGACGTGGTGGAATTGGTAGACACGCCAGATTTAGGTTCTGGTGCCGCAAGGTGTGGGAGTTCAAGTCTCCCCGTCCCCACCAATCAAAGATTTGTGCAGTCCGCATCGCCTGCCCAGACGGGTGGGTGCGGGCTGTTTGTATTTGGCGTCGGTCGGTAGTTGTCGAGCAATTCCGATACAGACGCCATAAAACAGGCGGTCGGCCGGCAGAGTCCCGGCGCCCCCGGTATAAGTTGGCGCTGTGGCGCGATAAAAGAGATAGTCTCACGAGGATGAACATGCAGGTTTCCATCGAAACAACTTCCGGCCTGGAGCGTCGTTTAACGGTTAATTTGCCGGCAGAAGTCGTCGATCAGGAAGTGGACAAGCGCCTTCAGCAGGCCGCCAAGAATGTCCGTGTAAACGGCTTCCGCAAGGGCAAGGTGCCGCTGAAAGTGGTGCGTCAGCGCTTTGGTGCCGGCGTGCGCCAGGAAGTGCTGGGAGAGGTGATGAGCCGCTCTTTCTACGAGGCGGTACAGAAGGAACAACTCAAGCCCGCCGGTCAGCCGAGCATCGAAGCCAAGCAGACTGCGCCCGGCGAAAACCTCGAGTATGTCGCCACCTTCGAGGTTTACCCCGAGGTCGAGCTGGCGGACCTGTCAGAAATCAAAGTCGAGCGCCCGGTGGCCGAGGTGACTGACAAAGACGTCGACGACATGATCGACGTGTTGCGCAAACAGCAGCAGACCTGGAAGGACACCAAGCGCAAGGCGCAGAAGGGTGACCGCGTGACCATCGATTTCGTCGGCCGCAAGGACGGCGAGGAATTCGAGGGCGGCAAGGCCGAAGGTCAGAAGTTGGTGCTGGGTTCCGGCCAGATGATCCCGGGCTTTGAAGACGGCATTCTGGGCATGAAGCCGGGCGAGGAGAAAGACGTCGATGTCACCTTCCCGGAAGACTATCAGGCCGAAGAGCTGCGCGGCGCCGCTGTAACTTTCACCATCAAGGTCACCGCGTCCGAAAAGCCGGAGCTGCCGGAGCTGGACGAGGAGTTCTTCAAGACTTACGGCGTGGAAGAGGGCGGTGAAGAGAAGTTCCGCCAGGAAGTGCGCAGCAATATGGAGCGCGAGCTGAAGAATGCGGCGCTGAACAAGGTCAAGACCCAGGTCATGGACCAGTTGTTCGAGAAGCATCAGGTAGAGCTGCCCTCGGCACTGGTTGCCGGTGAGGTTCGCGCCCTGCGCGGCCAGATGGTGCAGCAGTTCGGCGGCCAGATCAAAATGGAAGACGCTGAGAAGATGCTGCCGGACGCCATGTTCGAGGATCAGGCCAAGCGCCGCGTGGTGCTGGGGCTGGTAGTCGGCGAAATCGTCAAGCAGAACAAGATCGCCGTGGATGCGGATCGCGTCAAGGCGAAGGTCGAAGAGTTGGCTTCCACCTATCAGCAGCCGGAAGAGGTGGTCGAGTACTACTACAACAACCGCGAGCTGCTGTCCGGTGTCGAGTCCGTAGTGCTGGAAGATCAGGTTGTGGATTTCGTTCTCGAAGCCGCCAAGGTCGAAGAAGTGAAGAGCAGCTACGACGAGGTCATCAAGCCCCAGAAACAGGGCTAAAGGCCCGGGTCTGCCCTTTCGGAGGGCGCCCGCGATCCGCGGGCGTCCCTCTCTCTCCTCTCTTTTTGCCGGCTGGCTTTCTCGCGCTCGACCGGTTAAGCTCAGAAAGACCGAATTTTCAGCCTCGAGCATGCGCTGCTCTGTCGCTGACCTGCCTTATACGCCACAAAAGGAAGCAACGGTATCTATGGCACGATTTGATATTCCCCAGTCTTCAGTTGTCCCCTCGGCCAGCGGCCTCGTGCCCATGGTGGTGGAGCAGACCGCCCGCGGCGAGCGCTCCTTCGATATCTATTCCCGCCTGCTGAAAGAGCGGGTGATCTTCCTGGTGGGCCCGGTGGAAGACCATATGGCCAACCTGGTGGTGGCGCAGCTGCTGTTCCTGGAGGCGGAAAACCCCGACAAGGATATCCACCTGTATATCAACTCCCCCGGAGGTTCCGTGACGGCGGGGATGTCCATCTACGACACCATGCAGTTCATCAAGCCCGATGTCAGCACCATGTGCATCGGCCAGGCCTGCAGCATGGGCGCCTTCCTGCTCGCCGCCGGTGCCAGCGGCAAGCGCTACGCGACGCCCAATTCCCGCGTGATGATCCACCAGCCGAGCGGCGGCGCTCAGGGGCAGGCGAGCGATATCCATATCCACGCGCAGGAGATCCTGAAGATCCGCCAGCGCCTGAACGAGCTGATGGCCCACCACGCCGGCCGCTCCGTCAGCGATATCGAGCGGGACACCGAGCGGGATCACTTCCTGAGTGCGGACGAGGCCCGCGAGTACGGTCTCGTAGACGATGTGCTCTCGCGTCGCCAAGCGGTGGAAAAATAACTTCGCCCCTGGCGCAGGGTTGAGCCGCTAGTGGCGCCACCGGCGGCTTTGGCGGGGCTTCCGGTGCCCCTGCGCACAAAGGGCTTGAAAAACCCGCCAAAAGACAGCATCTTGCAATAGAAGCCAATATCGATGGGCCCCCGGCTGGCCGTAGACCTCGGAGTAAATTGATGACCGACCAGAGCAGCGGAGAAGACAACGGCAAACTGCTGTACTGTTCCTTCTGTGGCAAGAGCCAACAGGAAGTGCGCAAGCTGATCGCCGGGCCGTCCGTTTTTATCTGTGACGAATGCGTCGAGCTGTGTACCGATATCATCCGTGAAGAGGTGCAGGAGTCCTCGGAAGGTCCCGAGGGCCGCCTGCCGACGCCGCGGGAGATCACGGAAATTCTCGACCAATACGTCATCGGCCAGGAGCGCGCCAAGCGGGTGCTGGCGGTGGCCGTCTACAACCACTACAAGCGTCTGCGCAGCAAGAGCGCCAAGGGTAAGGGTAAGGAAGACGTCGAGCTGAGCAAGTCCAACATCCTGCTGGTCGGCCCCACCGGCAGCGGCAAGACGCTGCTGGCGGAAACCCTCGCGCGCCTGCTCAACGTCCCCTTTACCATCGCCGATGCGACCACGTTGACCGAGGCCGGTTATGTGGGCGAGGACGTGGAAAATATTATCCAGAAGCTGTTGCAGAAATGCGACTACGACGTCGAGAAGGCCCAGCAGGGTATCGTCTATATCGATGAAATCGACAAGATTTCACGCAAGTCAGACAACCCGTCCATCACCCGGGATGTGTCCGGGGAGGGCGTGCAGCAGGCGCTGCTGAAGCTGATCGAAGGCACCGTTGCCTCGGTTCCGCCCCAGGGCGGGCGCAAGCATCCGCAGCAGGAATTCCTGCAGGTGGACACCTCGAATATCCTGTTTATCTGCGGCGGCGCCTTTGCCGGTCTCGACAAGGTGATTCGCGACCGCTCCGAAAAGGGCGGTATCGGCTTCAGCGCCGAGGTCAAATCGAAAGACGGCAACAGCAACTTCGGCGAGGTGTTGCGCGACCTGGAGCCGGAGGACCTGGTGCGCTACGGCCTGATCCCCGAGTTCGTCGGCCGCCTGCCGGTCACCGCGACTCTGGAAGAGCTGGATCGCGCCGCGCTGGTCAAGATCCTGACCGAGCCGCGCAACGCGCTGACCAAGCAGTACGCCAAGCTGTTCGAGATGGAGAATGTGGAGCTGGATTTCCGCCCGGACGCGCTGGACGCAGTCGCCGCCAAGGCCATGGAGCGCAAGACAGGCGCCCGCGGGCTGCGCTCCATCATGGAGTCCGTGTTGCTGGAGACCATGTACGATATTCCGTCCACCGACAATGTCGTCAAGGTGGTCATTGACGAGGCGGTCATAAAAGGTGAATCGGCGCCGCTACTGGTATATGAGACAGAGTCCCAGCCGCAAAAGGTGGCCCCCGAGGAGTGACTCTCGCCCGGTTAGACTCGCTCTTTATCTTTTATCAAGCCGCCCTAGAAAAAGCCCCATAATGGGGCTTTTTTTGTGAGACCGGCGCGGCGGCGGGGGCTTCCGCAGCCGCTGGCCCTGTATCGGGCGGGCTGCCGGCGGCAATCTGCGGCCCATCACCGACTCGGCACAAATTCACCGTTAGATTAGACTTGTATTCCGGTCGCCGCTCCCCAATCTTTAGCAACTGACAGGCGGCGGCCAACAGTAAGCTGTAGTTCACAAAAGCAGCATTGATGCCGCGCCATTTTCCCCAGTGATCGGGCCGAGAGGAGTTCTATGGATCAGCCATCCGACACCACCCAAGAATATCCGCTGTTGCCATTGCGCGATGTTGTCGTTTACCCGCATATGGTGATTCCGCTGTTTGTCGGCAGGGAGAAGTCCATCGATGCCCTGGAAGAGGCGATGCGCAGCGACAAGCAGGTGCTGCTCGTGGCCCAGCGCAAGGCCTCGGAAGACGACCCCGGCGCCGACGACATCTATCGTGTGGGCACCGTTGCCAGTGTACTGCAATTGCTGAAACTGCCCGACGGCACCGTCAAGGTGCTGGTCGAGGGCAGCCAGCGGGTCAACATCCTCGAAGTGAGCGAGGGCGATGGCCACTACCGCGCCACTGTGTCGCCAATGAAAACCGAGGAGCTGCCGGAGGCGGAAGCCGAGGCGCTGGTGCGCTCGGCGATGAGCCAGTTCGAACAGTATGTTTCAGTCAGCAAGAAGGTGCCCAATGAGGTGATCACCTCGCTGTCTGGTATCGACGAGCCGGGGCGCCTGGCGGATACCATCGCCGCCCACATGTCGCTCGAGCTGGCGCAGAAGCAGGAGCTGCTGGAAACCGCCAGTGTCAAAGAGCGCCTGGAACAGCTCCTCGGCCTGATGGACTCGGAAATCGACCTGATTCAGGTTGAAAAGCGCATCCGCGGCCGGGTCAAGAAGCAGATGGAGAAGAGCCAGCGCGAGTACTACCTGAATGAGCAGATGAAGGCCATTCAGAAAGAGCTGGGTGAAATTAGTGAAGAGCCGAGCGAAATCGAGGAGCTGGAGAAGAAGATCGCCGAATCCGGCATGACGGCGGAAGCGGAAAAGAAAACCCGCGCGGAGCTGAGCAAGCTGAAGATGATGTCGCCCATGTCGGCGGAGGCATCGGTACTGCGCAGTTATATCGATTGGATGTTGAGCGTGCCGTGGAAAAAGGCCAGCCGCGTGCGCCACGACCTGAAAAAAGCCGAGGAGATACTCGAGAAGGATCACTACGGCCTAGAGGAGGTCAAGGAGCGCATCCTCGAATACCTGGCGGTGCAGAAGCGGGTCAAGAAAGTCAAAGGCCCCATCCTCTGCCTGGTGGGGCCGCCCGGTGTGGGCAAGACCTCCCTCGGCCAGTCCATTGCCCGCGCGACCAACCGCAAATATGTACGTATGGCGCTGGGCGGTGTGCGCGACGAGGCGGAAATCCGCGGCCATCGCCGCACCTATATCGGCTCACTGCCCGGCAAGCTGATCCAGAAAATTTCCAAGGTCGGGGTCAAGAACCCGCTCTTCCTGCTCGACGAAGTCGACAAGATGGGTATGGATCATCGCGGCGACCCGGCGTCGGCGCTGCTGGAAGTGCTCGATCCGGAGCAGAACAAGTCGTTCAACGACCACTACCTGGAAGTGGACTACGACTTGTCCGACGTGATGTTCGTGTGCACGTCCAACTCGATGAATATTCCCGGCCCGCTGCTCGACCGCATGGAAGTGATTCGACTGCCGGGCTATACCGAGGATGAAAAACTCAACATTGCCCAGCGCTACCTGGTGCCGAAACAGCGCGAGGCCAACGGCCTGAAAGAGGACGAACTGTCGCTGTCCGACGACGCGGTGCGCGATATAGTGCGCTACTACACCCGCGAGGCGGGTGTGCGCGGGCTGGATCGGGAAATCGCCAAGATCTGCCGCAAGGTGGTGACCGAGCATGTGCGCGAATCCTCCAGCGCCAAGGCAGTGATCGGTCCCGAGCGGCTGGAAGACCTGCTCGGCGTGCGCAAATACGATTACGGTCGCGCCGAGGAGGAGAACAAGATCGGCCTGGTGACCGGGCTCGCCTGGACCGAGGTGGGAGGCGAGCTCCTCAGCATCGAAGCGTCGGCGGTTCCGGGAAAGGGGCGCATGATCAAGACCGGTTCACTCGGTGACGTGATGCAGGAGTCCATCCAGGCGGCACTCACCGTGGTGCGCGCGCGCTCCCAGGCCCTCGGCATAGCGCCGGACTTCAACGAGACACGGGATATTCACATCCACGTGCCGGAGGGGGCCACACCCAAGGACGGCCCCTCGGCCGGTATCGCCATGTGTACCGCCCTGGCCTCGGTGCTGACCAATATCCCGGTGCGCTCCGAAGTGGCCATGACCGGCGAAATCACGTTGCGCGGAGAAGTTTTGCGTATCGGTGGTCTGAAGGAGAAGCTGCTGGCGGCGCATCGCGGTGGAATCAAAACGGTATTGATTCCGGCGGACAACGAGCGGGACCTGAAGGATATTCCGGACAATATCCTTCAGGACCTGGTGATCAAGCCCGTCAAATGGATTGACCAGGTGCTGGAGCTGGCACTGGAGCACAAGCCGGAGTCCCTGTCCGACGAAGAGTACTCGGCGCTGCAAAAGCAGGCCGAAGAGCGCTCGCAGCGCTCTGTGCAGACCCACTGAGGTGTGCCTGGGGCCGGGTCGACCGGCCCCGGAGTTCCTTAGGCTAAAAAATAATCTGCCGGTGGCGAAAAGCTGCCGAAGAATCGTCCAACTGCCCGGAAACCCGCATGGTTCCTTGACCCACTACTGGGCAGTTGGTATAAAACGGGGCTTATTGACCGGCGCCCAAATTGCCGGCGATGGAAGACTCGAATGCAGCAGTGCCCCGGAAGCGGGCGCTCAAAACATACCTAGAAAAGAACAGAGGGATTAAGCGTGAATAAGTCCGAACTGATTGAAGCGATTGCCGCATCTGCAGATATTCCGAAAGCTGCGGCCGGTCGTGCTCTGGACGCAATGGTAGAAAGCATCACTGGCGCTCTGAAAAAGGGCGATCAGGTTGCGCTGGTAGGTTTCGGTACTTTCGCCGTTAAAGAGCGTGCCGCGCGCACCGGCCGCAATCCGCGCACCGGTGACCCGATCGAAATCTCGGCGGCAAAAATCCCGAGCTTCAAGGCCGGCAAAGCCCTGAAGGATGCTGTAAATTAAGAAGCCTCACTAAAGTCGAAGCTTCAAAGAGGCGTATCGCTTGGATGCGCCTTTTTTGTATCTGCCAGTTACGGACCCATTAAAAAATCGTAGCGAGCGGGTGGCTGGTGCCGGCCGCCGGAGCGCAGCAGCCTGGATGTATCTCAGTACACAGGTTTGCGAGTTTTTCCGGGCGTGGCCAGGTGCACGCGCAGTAGATTTATAAACACGTCCTAGAGTTAATTTTTCGGAGCTGAGTATGCTTCAGTCCATGCGAGACAACCTGAAAGGCACGGCGGCGGTCATCGTCGCGGGCTTTTTCGGTTTCATTATGGTCATTGGGGGAATTGATTTTTTCACCGGCGCGAGTGGCGGTGCCGCGGATACCGTGGCCGAGGTCAACGGTGAGAAGATCAGCAACCTGGATTTGCAGCGCGCGATTCAGAACCGCCGCAACCTGATCATGAGTCAATACGGGGAAAACGTACCCGCCGACCTGTTGAGTGACGAACAGCTGCGCGATCCGGTATTGCAACAGCTGGTCAACAGTTCTGTGATGCGCCAGGCCGCCCAGGACAGCGGCATGGTGATGAGCGCCGCGGTGGTAGACAGGGAGACGGTGCAGATTCCCGGCTTCCAGGTCAATGGCCGCTTCGATCCGCAGGTGTTCCGCGACGCGCTGCGCCGTATGGGCTACAGCCCCGCCAGCTTCCGCGAGGTCATGGAGCGCGATCTGGTGCTGCAGCAATACGCCGATGCGGTGACCGACAGTGCGTTTACGACGCGGGCCGACGCCGAGCGGATAGTGGCCGTTTCCATGGAGGAGCGCGACTTCGATTACGCGGTGCTGCCGGTGCAGGGACTGCTTGAGGAGACAAGCGTCAGCGACAGCGAGGTGGAGCAGTACTATCGGGAGAACCAGCAGCAGTTCGAGCGCCCGGAGCAGGTGGCCATCGAGTATATCGAACTGAAGCCGGAACTGTTTGCCGCCAATATCGATATTTCCGAGCAGGATGTGCGCGCCCAGTACGAGCAGGAAGTCGCCAATTTCCGCGCCGATATCCGCCGCCGCGCCGCCCATATCCTGCTGGAGGAGCCCAGTGAGGAAGAGCTGGCGGAGGTGCAGGCGAAGCTGGACGCCGGCGAGGACTTCGCGGCCCTGGCCAAGGCCTACTCCGATGACCTGGGTTCCCGCGATGAGGGCGGCGACCTGGGTTTCACTGACGGCGATGTCTTCCCGCAGGCGTTTGAAGAGGCGCTGGCGTCCCTGGAAGTGGGGCAGGTCTCTGGGCCGGTCACCACCGACAGCGGCACCCACTTTATCAAGCTTCTCGAAGTCGAGGACGCCGAGCCGCCGACCTTTGAGGAGCGCAAGGCGGCGATCACCGCCCAGCTGCGCAACGCCGAAGCCGAGCGCGAATTCGTCGCGGCCGTCAGCCGGCTGGCGGATCTGGCCTACAACGCCGACGACCTGGCCGGCCCGGCCGAGGAGCTGGGTGTGCCGCTGCAGACCAGCGAGCTGTTCAGCCGTCAGGGTGGCGCCGGTGTCGCGGCCAATGACAAGGTGGTGGCGGCGGCCTTCTCCCCGGAGGTCAAAGAGGATGGCAACACCTCGGACGTGCTGAACCTGACGGAGGAGCACTCCGTGGTTCTGCGGGTGAAGGAGCACAAGCCCGCCGGGATCTACCCGCTGGACGAGGTCCGGCAGCAGATCGTCGACCGCCTCAAGCGCGAGAAAGCCAGCACCCAACTGGCGGGCCGCGCCCAGGCGCTGAAAGAGCGGCTGGAAGCGGGTGCCGACTTCGCCGAACTGGCCGAGTCCGAGCAGCTGACCCTGGAAACCAGCGACAAGACCCGCCGCGGCGGTTTCGGCAAGCGCGGTGAAATTATCGAGAAGGCCTTCGCCCTCGAGGCGCCGGCTTCCCGCGGGGATCTGGTGACCAGCTTCGCCACCAGCGATGGCGACCAGGTGGTGCTGAAGCTGAGGGCGGTGCGCCCGGGCGATCTGTCGCGGCAGAGCCGGGAGCAGCGCCGCGCGCTGATGCAGCAGTTGGCATCAGTCAACGGCAGCGCGGAGCTGGCGGCGGTACAGAATTATCTCGCCAGCCAGGCGGATATCGAGATGAAGCGGTCGAATTGATGGGGCTCGATTTCCATTGAATAAAAAACCCGGCTCAGGCCGGGTTTTTTGTTGCGCGCCGGGAAGGCAGAGCGGATCTGGCTCAGCCGCTTGCGGCACTGTCGACGAACAGCGTCAGGCGCTGGCCCGGCCGCAGGTAGTTCGACTTGCTGATCTTGTTCCAGCGCAGAATATCGTCCACGTCGATGCGGAATTTATTCGCGATACGGTACAGGGAGTCCCCGCTGCGGACCTTGTACGAGAGCTTGCGCGTCGTGCGGCTGTCGCTGCCGGAACTTCCGCCATAGGCGACCAGGGTGCGCCCGGGGCGCAGCGTGTCGCCGGGGGCCATGCTGTTCCAGCTGGCCAGTTGGCGCACGCTGACGTTGAGCGAGCGCGCAATACCCCACAGGGTGTCGCCCGGGCGAACTGTGTAGCGGGTCTTGCGCCCCTGTCCGGAGGACTGGCGGCGCTTGACGCGCTGGTCCAGGGCGTAGGCGTATTGGCCCGTCGGTCCGGAGGCGCTGGGAATCAGCAGTGTGCTGCCGGCGCGGATATTGTTGCCGCGCAGCTTGTTGGCTTCGCGGATGGCCGCGACAGTGGTCTCGTAGCGGCGGGCGATGGTGGACAGGGTGTCGCCGCGGGCGATCTTATAGCGCTGCCAGGTGACGCGCTGATCCAGCGGCAGTTCGGCCAGCGCGGCCTCGAAAGTCTCGCGCTTTTCCACCGGTATCAGCAGCCGGTGGTTACCATTGGGGTCCGTGGCCCAGCGGTTGTAACCCGGGTTCAGCAGGTAGAGCTCTTCGATTTCGATATCGGCGAGCTCCGCCGCCTGCGCCAGATCGATCTGGCTGCCCACATCCACCGCGGTGTAGTAGGGCTGATTGGCCACGTCGTGCAGCGGTACCCGGTAGTAATCCGGGCGCGAAACCACTTCCGCCAGGGCCAGCAGCTGCGGTACGTAGCGCTGGGTTTCGCGCGGCAGTTTCAGGTCCCAGAAGCTGGTGCCGAGGCCGCGGCGCCGGTTGCGCTCGATCGCGCGGCGCACAGTGCCCTCGCCGGCGTTGTAGGCTGCCAGCGCCAGCTCCCAGTCGCCGTCGAAACGCGCGGACAGGTAGTTGAAATACTCGATTGCGGCGCGGGTGGACTCTTGTACGTCGCGGCGCCCGTCGTACCACCAGTTCTGGTGCAGGCCGAAGGAGCGGCCGGTAGCGGGAATAAACTGCCACATGCCGGAGGCGCGGGCGTGGGAGTAGGCGAAGGGGTCGTAGGCGCTCTCGACGATCGGCAGCAGCGCCAGCTCCAGCGGCATATTGGACTGCTCCAACTGCTCCACCACGTGGAAAATATAGCGGCGCGAGCGCTCGGTAACCCGGGCCATATAGCCCTCGTTGCGCGAGAAGTAGGCGATATAGTCCCGCACCTTCGGGTGGTCTGCATGGCGTTCGAGGCGGAAACCCCGGCGCATGCGCTCCCAGATATCCGCCGGTGGCAGGGCCTTCTCGGACGGTTTCAGGGTGCGGGGTTCGGCGCTGTCCGCCGTGGAGGCCTTCTCCCCCTGCAGCTGTCGATTGTCCGGCGCGATGCTGTTTTCCGGCATCTGCGCGCAGGCCCCGACTGCCGCTGCCAGGATTGCGACGGCAAATTTTTTGTGAACCATGCTTGGTGTCCGCGAGTCGTTTTTCTAATTTCCAGGCCCGGGGTGCGCTTTGCTGCTTATCTTCGGTCGCACCTGAGCTTTTCGTTGTAATTGTCTGATTCTAAAGAGCGCAGTTAGTTTCGGTCAATGCGAAATGGCCAAGTTTTGCGCAAAATGTCGGCAACTTCGCCATCTTGGCGGCGTTTGCGCCGGTGTGGGCTGTTAGAAATTGTCTTTCCAGCGCCGGAGCCTGGCGAAGACTTCGACCTCGTTCGTGTCCTCCGCGGCGCCATTGGCACCGTGATTGGCAGCGCGCCGCGCCACGGCGGGGATATGGCAGCGCAGGAAGGGATTCGTGGCCAGCTCTTCGCCGATGGTGGAGGGCAGGGTCGGGCGGTTGTCGGCCCTCAGTGCCTCGCTTTCCGCGATGCGGTTCTGGATGGCGACATTGCCCGGTTCGGCAGCCTTCGCGAAGCGCAGATTGGACAGGGTGTACTCGTGGGCGCAGTAGACTCGCGTCGCCGGCGGCAGCGCGCTCAGCTTTGCCAGCGAATGGTACATCTGCGCCGGTGTGCCCTCGAACAGGCGGCCGCAGCCGGCGGCGAAGAGGGTGTCGCCACAGAAGAGATGGCGTTGCAGGCTGCCGTCGTCACCCTCCTCTTCGAGTAGCAGGGCCAGGTGGTCCAGGGTGTGGCCGGGCACCTCCATCACCCGCAGTGGCACGCCGAGGATCTCGCGCCTGTCGCCATCGGCCAGCGGCTCGGTGACGCCTTCGATGGAACCGGGGCCGTAGACCGGGCAGTCGTAACGCCGGCGCAGCTCTGCCACCCCGCCGGTGTGGTCCAGGTGGTGGTGTGTGAGCAAAATGCCGTCGAGGGGGGCTTTGCCCAGTGCCGCGATTACCGGGGTTGCGTCGCCGGGGTCCACCACCCAGTGTTCGCCATTGCGCTCCAGGTGCCAGATATAGTTGTCGCTGAAGGCTGGGATAGGGGAAATTGTGAGCATTGTTTGCGGCCCGCTAAGCTAGATCCCAAAACGATACCATTAAGGTAGTCCGCTATGAATCGCGTTGACAGCCCGAGCCGGCGCGGCGGCGTTGAGAACAGCGTTTACGGTGTCGCCGATTCGGAAATGGAACCGTTGCGTTGATGGGGTGAACGCGGAAACATTGGTATCGCAGGGCGCGATATCGATAGAATCGGATTGACACGGACTCGCAACCGGTCGGAGAAGCCATGGCAAAGAAGTCCCTATTGGGGCGGCGTACCGAGATACCCTCGCTGCAGCAGTCCTGCCCGGCCCTGTCGCGCTGGTTTGCCAGCCCGCTGGGGGAGGAGATACTGTCCCAGCAGCTGGCGCTGACACAGCCCCTGGTGGAGGGACTGTTCGGCTATCACCTGATGCAGGCGGGGGTGACCAGTGCCGTGGACTTTGCGGCCTGCAGCCGCATCAACCACCGTTTTCGCCTCAGCCCCTGCCGCGAGCAGAGCGGTGCGGCACTGGTGGAATTCGAGCAGCTGCCGCTGCCATCGGAGTCGATCGACGTGGTGCTGTTGCACCACCTGCTCGACTTTGCCAGTCATCCGCACCAGGTGCTGCGCGAGGCGGCGCGGATATTGATACCCGGTGGCCACCTGCTGCTGATCGGCTTCAACCCCTTTTCCCTGTTGGGGCTGTCGCGTCTGTTGTTTTCCGGTGGGGCCCACCAGCGCGGCAACCAGCTGCGCGCGGCGCGGCTGGCGGACTGGATGAACCTGCTCGACTTACAGGCCGCGACCCTGGAGCGGGGCTTCTTCCGCCTGCCGCTGCAGCAGCGTGAGCTGCTGACCAAGACCGCCTGGATGGAGAGGCTCGGCGCCCGCTGGCGCTTGCCTTGGGGGGGCTTTTACATCATAGTCGCGCGCAAAGAAGTGGCGCGCATGCGCACCATCAAGATCAACTGGCGCGGCGAGCGGAACCCCGCATTGACCGCCGTGCCGTCGAGTTCGCGCGTCGCGGCGCGCGGACGTCATCACAAGCGCTGATACCCGGCCGTCGCCGGGATATCTCGGCACCAACAGACAAGCATTCAATTTTGAAACAAGTGACCATTTATACCGACGGCGCTTGCCGCGGTAACCCCGGGCCGGGGGGCTGGGGCGCATTGCTGGTACACGGCGATGCGGAAAAAGAACTGTTTGGCGGCGAGCCTCATACCACTAACAATCGCATGGAACTGCTGGCCGCCATCAAGGCGCTGGGCGCGCTCAAGCAGCCCTGCCGCGTCGACCTGCACACCGACTCCCAGTACCTGCGCCAGGGTATCACCAACTGGATCAACAACTGGAAGCGGAACGGCTGGAAGACCGCGAACAAGAAGCCGGTGAAGAACGCCGATCTGTGGCGGGCGCTGGACGAAAGCATCGCCGGCCACGAGGTGCACTGGCACTGGGTCAAGGGGCACGCCGGCCATCCCGGCAATGAGCGGGCGGATCAGTTGGCCAACCGCGGTATAGACGAGTTGAAGGGGAGCTGAATATGCGTCAAGTGGTACTGGATACGGAAACCACGGGCCTGGACCCGAAGAGCGGGCACCGCATCATCGAAATCGGCTGTGTCGAACTGGTCAACCGCAAGCTGACCGGGCGCCACTACCACCAGTACATCAACCCCGAGCGGCAGGTGGACGACGGCGCTATCGAGGTGCACGGCATCACCAACGAGTTCCTGCAGGACAAGCCGGTCTTCGCACAGATCGCCGATGACTTTATGACCTTCTGCGAGGGCGCCGAGCTGGTCATCCACAACGCGCCCTTCGACGTTGGTTTTATCGACTGGGAACTGAAACTGCTCGGCAGCCCGCGCTGGCAGAGCGTCGCCGCGCACTGCAGCGTGCTGGATACCCTGGCCCTGGCCAGGGAGAAGCACCCGGGGCAGAAAAACAACCTGGATGCGCTGTGTAAGCGCTATTTCGTCGACAACTCCCAGCGCGACCTGCACGGGGCCCTGCTGGATGCGGAGATTCTCGCCGACGTCTACCTGATGATGACCGGCGGTCAGACGGATCTGGCCCTGGCCCAGGGGGGCGATCAGCAATCCGGCGAAGAGGCGGACGGGCAGCGGCGCGATGCCACACCGGGCGCGATCCGCCGCCTGTCTGCGGATCGCGCGCCGCTATCGGTAGTGCAGGCGAGTGCCGAAGAGGTGGAGGCGCACCAGTCGATGCTGGCGCTGCTGGAGAAGTCTGCGGGCAAGCACTTCTGGTAACGCGGACAAATCTGCTTCGGCAGATTTGTCCGCATTGAATCAGATGGCGTAAACCACGCAGATCATTGCCACCGCGCTGAGTACCAGCGTGTAGGGCAGGGCCATCAGCACCATGCGGCCGTAGGACAGGCGGATCAGTGGCGCCAGCGCCGAGGTCAGCAGGAACAGGAAGGCCGCCTGGCCGTTGGGGGTTGCCACGCTCGGCAGGTTGGTGCCGGTGTTGATCGCGATGGCGAGCTTGTCGAAATGCTCGCGGGTGATATCGCCGGCGGTCAGTGCGGCCTTCACCTCGTTGATATACACGGTCGCCACGAAGACGTTATCGCTAATCATCGACAGGATACCGTTGGCGAGAAAAAGCATCCCCGGCTGTTGCGAGGGTTCGAGCCCGAGCACAAAGTTGGTGACGGGCTCGAACAGGTGCTGTTGGTGGATCACCGCCACTATGGCGAAGAAGACCACCAGCAGTGCGGTGAACGGCAGGGCCTCCTCGAACGCATGGCCAATACGGGCCTCCTGGATCACGCCGTTGAACGCCGTCAGCAGCACTATGATCATCAGGCCGATAATGCCCACCTCGGCCACGTGAAACGCCAGCGCCAGTACCAACAGAATCGCCACTGTGCCCTGGATCCAGAGTTCGGCCACGTCTCTCGGGGTGCGCTTCTGCTCCTCCTCGCGGGAGAAGTTCACCAGCACTTCGCGCACCGCGCTGGGCAGCTTGGCACCGTAGCCGCAGATGCCGCTCTTCTCCAGAAAGACACAGGTCGCGAGACCGGCGAAGAAGGTGGGGATGGTGACCGGGGCCATGTTCAGGAAGAACTGCACAAACTCCCAGCCGGCCTTTTCCGCGATCAGCAGGTTCTGCGGTTCCCCCACCAGGGTGCAGACGCCGCCCAGCGCGGTGCCGACGGCGCCGTGCATGATCAGGCTGCGAAGATAGGCGCGGAACTGGTCCAGGTCCTCGCGGTGATACTCCACTACGTGATCGTCGTTGGAGTGGTCGTGCGTGTGGTGGTGCGGCTGATTCGAGGCCACGCGGTGATAGACGGTGTAAAAGCCGACGGCGACGGCGATAAGAACCGCGGTCACTGTCAGCGCGTCGAGAAAGGCCGACAGCACCGCCGCCACCGCGCAGAACAGCAGCGACAGCAGTGTCTTGGAATTGACGTTGATCAGTATCTTGGTGAATACGAACAGCAGCAGGCTCTTCATAAAGTAGATGCCGGCCACCATAAACATCAGCAGCAGCAGCACCTCAATGTTTTCGACCACTTCGTGGTAGACGGCATCGGTGCTGGTCATGCCCAGCAGTACCGCCTCTATGGCCAGCAGGCCGCCCGGCTGCAGCGGGTAGCACTTGAGAGCCATGGCCAGAGTGAAAATAAACTCCCCGATCAGTACCCAGCCGGTCACGAAGGGGCCGCTGATGTAGAGCAGCAGCGGGTTGATGATCAAAAAAGCACCTATGGTCAGCTTGTACCAGTCCGGTGCCTCGCCGAGAAAGTTGTCGATAAAGGCCCGACCGAAGCCGCTGCCGGAAGCGGTGAGGGCGTTATTGTAGGTATTCATCTATTACTTCCTTGGTTGGCTGTAAGGCGTCCCGGACTTCGAGGAGCCCATGGCGGGCCTTGCTGGGAGCCGGATAGCGCTAGAGGGAACCTCTGAATAAGTCCGTGATGTCTCTGGCTTTCAGAGCGGTTCACAATCAAGGCGCGGCTTCGCAGGAATGTCTAGACCTTTCAAGAAGTCACAACGCAGAGTGTGAATCGCTCTGAAAGCCCCGAAGGGCGGGGCCTGAAGGCCGCAGAGACATTACGGACTTATTCAGAGGTTCCCTAGTTTCCGCACCCGGCTCGACGCGCGCAACCCCCAATTTGAGGAGGGCGAATCTGCCAAACGCTACTCAGTTTGGGAAAAAAATCAAGTGATTCTGCCACTTGCCGCTCTCCGCCGGCGGTTTTGTCGATTGTTCGGTGGAAATTGTCGATGGAAAGGTGGACTCTGTGCCGGTTTGGTATAAATTGCCCCTTTCTCGACCAAAACATATTTTTTTTGATCGAGATTTGTACAACGGACAAAGTGCAGCGGTGTAGTCAGTGACTGAATTGCGCGATATCAATATCACCTCCGTCAACATGGTCAAGGACGAGTTGGTGGCGGCCGTGGACAGCGCGGCTGCCCACCTGGACCAGTTCGCAGCGGATGAAAACAACAAGCAGTCGCTGGCGCAGTGCCTGGCCGCCCTGCGCCAGGTCGGCGGTGTTCTGCAGATGGTGCAGCTGCACGCGGGCGAACTGCTGGCCCAGGAGATGCTCAACACCCTGGCGGAGATACACGAGGGGCGCCAGGAGGCGACTTCCGAACTGATGGAGGGGCTCGGGACTGGCTTCTATGTACTGACCCGCTATCTCGACTTTGTGCAGAATCGCGGTACCGCGCGCCCGGAACTGCTGATCCCCTATATCAACAACCTGCGCAGCGCCCGCTCCCAGCCTCCGGTTCCCGAGAGTCACTTCTTCCGCTGCCGCCTGGATGCGAATGTGCCCGGTGCGGTGTCCTCCGCGGTGATGTCGGAGGATCTGCGCAATTTCGTGCGCCGCTTCCGCCATATGTATCAGGTGGGACTGCTCGCGCTGCTGAAAGGGAAGCCCTGCAAGCCCGCCTATACGATGATGGCGCGGGCCCTGCAGCGTGTCGCCAGTATTTCGGCGGGTCGCCCCAACGGGCGTTTGTGGGCGGTCGCGGGTGCCGCGCTCGGGGGCATGGCGGCCCGGGAAATGCACGTCAACCGCTCCCGGGTCATGGTGTTCAGCATGTTCGACCGCCGGCTGCGGGTGCTGCAGAAGGAGGGCGATGCGGCGCTGGATCAGCCTGCGCCGCCGGTGCTGATCAAGGAGTGCCTCTACTGGCTGGCGCTGTCGGCTCCCGGCGGCCAGGGCGCCAGGGTGCTCGAAGCCTTCTCCGCCCGCCCGCTGGGCTACAGCGAGGCGGAGCTGGAGCGCGAGCGCGCCAGCCTCGGCGGCCCCGGCGCCACCGCGATCAACGCGGTGGCGGCCGCCCTCGACGAAGAGCTTTCCGGCGTGCGCCGGATGCTGGACGACGTGGAGCTGATCGGCCCCTCGGCACTGGATGAAGAGGACGGCCTGGTGGCTACCCTGCAGCGTATCGCCAGCACCCTGCAGCTGTTGAATTTCAAACGCGTCGGCGAAGGCCTGCGCAGTGCGGTGCAGGAATACCGCAGCAGCGCAGGTGCCGGCGGCTCGGTGGCCGAGGCGGCACTGCAAAAACTGACGAGCCAGGTATTGATGGTCGACAGTACCATCCGCGCTCTGCGGCAGACCTCCTGTATCGATGTTGACGAGTACGGTCACGCGGACGTGGCGCTGGAGCGCAGTCAACTGGCGGAAGCCGAGGTGGCAGTGCTGAAGGAGGCGGAAGCCGGCCTGTCGCTGATCAAGCGCGCACTTGCCTCCTACGCCGAATCCGGATTTGATCACGGCCATATCCGCAATGTCTCCACCACCCTCAACTCGGTGCGCGGCGGCCTGATTGTCCTGAACCTGCGCCGCGCCGCCGCGGTTGTGGAGCGCCTGGTGGATTTTGTCGAAACGGTGATGGAGCAGCACAGCGCGGCCCCGGCTATCGAACAGTCGCTGGATATCTTCGCCGATGCGATCATCAGCCTCGAGTATTATCTCGGCGAGGTGAAGCTGCACCGCGAGGCGGATATACAGTCTCTGAATCTCGCCATCGAGAGTCTCGAAGCCCTGGGCTTCCCGGTCGAGGCGGCTTGATCGGCGGCCTTGCGCGGATGTTTCGCCAGCCCCGAACGACGATAGGGAGTCCGCCTTGAGCGAAATCTTCGAGCCCGCTGCCCGTATGTGGCCCCTGCCTGAGTTTGCGCGGCACATCCTCGTCGCCGACGGACGCCTGCTGTGCCGCGGCGACCTGTTTCTGCATGATGGTTTTGAAGTAGCCGCTGAGCTGGTCAACGGCAGCCACTATCTGGGCGAGCTCGGCGGCCGCCCCTGCGGTGTACACCTGATTTCACGGCAGGTCGAGGTGCGCGGTTGCGAGTGGCGTACGCTGCGCAGCCTGTTGACCTGTGTCGATGAAGCGCTGTTTGCGCTGGCCGGGCGCGCCGTGCAGATCGTCAATTGGGACAGTGAACACCGCTTCTGCGGCCGCTGTGGCGGCGCGACCGAATGCCACCCGCGCGACCGCGCCAGGGTCTGCCCCTCCTGCCAGCTGGCGGTATATCCACGCATTTCCCCCTGTGTCATCATGCTGGTGACCCGCGGCGAGGAGTGCCTGCTGGCTCGCCACACCGGCAATCGCTACTCGAAATACACCGCGCTGGCCGGTTTTATCGAGCCGGGTGAGAATGCGGAGCAGGCGCTGGTGCGCGAAGTGCGCGAGGAGGTGGGGCTGGATGTCGGCGCGCTCCGCTATATCGGCAGCCAGTCCTGGCCCTTTCCCGGCCAGTTGATGCTCGGCTACCTGGCGGAGTGGGCGGGCGGGGATCTGAACCTCGACCGGGAGGAGATCACCGAGGCGCACTGGTTTCACTACAGCGCACTGCCGGAGCTGCCGCCGCCGCAGACGCTGTCCGGGCAGTTGATACGCACTTTCGCGGAATTGGCTGGGGGAAACTAGCGGGCTGTTGAGCTGCGCCGTTTCACGGCTGGGACAACATCGAGGAGCTCGATTACAACATGTATATCGCCATCACTTTTCTAATCGCGCTGCTGGCGCTGCTGCTGGTGTTCTGGGGGGGCAGGGTGCTGCTCAACGGCAGTTGGGTGCTGGGCTTTGTCCGCGGCACTCTGGGCTTGTTGCTGCTTGGTGCCGCGCTCCTGATCGTCCTGGTCGCCGCGGATGTCTACAGCTACCGCAATCTGGCCGAGGAGCACAGCGTCGGCACCGTGGCCTTCAGGAAGATCGGCGAGCAACACTTCGAGGCGAAGTTTTCCGATGCGGACGGGCTGGCCCAGAATTTCGAGTTGCACGGCGACCAGTGGCAACTGGATGCGCGGATGCTGAAGTGGAAAGGTCCGCTCGCGCGTTGGGGCATTCAGCCGGCCTACCGCCTCGACCGCCTCAGCGGCCGTTACCTGACGCTGCAGGACGAGCGCAGCAAGCAGCGCTCGGTGCACCAACTGGCGGGCAGCAATTACGGCGTGGATGTCTGGCAGTCCCTGCGCGCGATCGACGAGAAACTGCCACTGGTGGACGCAGTATACGGCAGCGCGACTTTCCTGCCGATGGAAGACGGCGCTGTCTACGAAGTGCGCATTACCCACAGCGGCCTGATGGCGCGGCCGCTGAACCGCCAGGCGAGTTCGGCACTGAATGAGTGGCAATGACGGGTTGGAAACATAGTACACAAGGTAGCAATCTGGAGTGTTAGTGGAATTTCTCAGTGAATACGGCCTGTTTCTGGCCAAGGTAGTGACCATCGTTGTGGCCCTGCTGGTTGTTGTCGGCTTTGTCGTCGCCAACCGGGAGCAGCTGAAAGAGCGCGTTCAGGGGCATATCAGCGTTACCCACCTCAACGACCGCTACGAGCATTTCAAGGAAACGCTGCTCGAAGCGGTGATGGACAAGCACGAATTTTCCCTGCGCAAGAAACAGATGGCGAAGGAAAAGAAAGCGCAGGAAAAGGCACGATTAAAAAAACACAAGGTGGAGCAGAAAAAGAAGCCCCGGGAAAAGGTTCAGCACCAGGGGCTTGAAAGTACCGAGATTCCGGTGCCCGAGCAGGGCGAGGCCGACGCGGAGGCGGGCGAACGCACTGCGCCGGCGCTCGTTACCGAAAAGCCCGCGGGCGAGCGCAAGCGCATCTTCGTGACGCACTTCGACGGCGATATCAAGGCCAGCGCGCTGTCTCAGCTGCGGGAGGAAATCACCGCGATTCTGCAGGTGGCGGAACCCGGAGATGAAGTGGTCGTCTGCCTCGAGAGTCCGGGCGGTATGGTGGCCAACTACGGCCTGGCTGCGAGCCAGCTGGCGCGCGTGCGCGGCGCCGGCATTCAGTTGACCATCGCTGTGGACAAGGTGGCCGCCAGTGGCGGCTACATGATGGCCTGTGTCGCCGACCGCATTCTCGCCGCGCCCTTCGCAATGGTCGGCTCCATCGGTGTGCTGGCGCAGCTGCCCAATTTCAACCGCCTGCTGAAGCGCCACGATGTGGACTTCGAACTGTTTACCGCCGGCGAGTACAAGCGCACCGTGACCATGTTCGGTGAGAACACCCCCGAGGGCCGCGAGAAGTTCCAGAGCGATTTGGACGAGATCCACGCGCTGTTCCAGCATTTTATCGCCGAGTACCGCCCCGCGCTGGATGTCGCCAAGGTGGCCACCGGCGAGGTCTGGTTCGGCCAGCGCGCGCTGGATTTGGGGCTGGTGGACGAGTTGAAGACCTCGGACGAATATCTGACGGCCTGTGCACAGGAGGCGGATCTGTATCGGGTGGAGTACAAGGAGAGGAAGAACATTGCCAGCAAGATGGGGCTGGCGGCCCAGGCCGGTGTCGAGTCCGCGCTGATGCGCCTCTTCTCCCGCCTGGCGGCCTGGCGTCACCAGGCGCAGTGAATTCAGTGATCAGTGGCGGTTGCTTGTCGAGAGCCGCCGGGAACGGGACACGCTTGCATGGATGAAACTTTTCGCGCTATACGGGTGGAGGAGGTGGCCGCCGGCAAATACGATCAGCAGCTGGTGCGGCGGCGGCTGGAAGATCTGCCGGACAATCCGCTGCTGATCGCAGTTTCCCACTCCTCCCTGAACTACAAGGATGCGCTGTCCGCCTTCGGCAACCGCGCCATCACCCGCGAATACCCCCACACGCCGGGCATAGATGCGGTGGGTGTGGCGCTGGAGGACAAGAGCGGCACTTTTGCGCCCGGCGACGAGCTGCTCGTCACCGGCTACGACCTGGGCATGAACACCCCCGGCGGTCTCGCCGAGCGCATCCGGATTCCCGCCGGCTGGGCGCTGCCGCTGCCACAGGGGCTGAGCGCGCGGGAATCCATGATCCTCGGCACCGCCGGCCTGACCGCCGGCCTCTGTGTGGAGAAGCTTCTGGAGGCCGGCGCCGCGCCCGGGGACGGCGAAGTGCTGGTGACCGGCGCCACCGGCGGTGTGGGTTCCATCGCGGTGGCACTGCTGGCCAAGCTGGGATTCCGCGTGGCGGCGGTGACCGGCAAGCTGGAGTCGGCGGATTTCCTGACCGGGCTCGGGGCCTGGAAGGTCATCGACCGGGAAACCCTGGCGCCTTTCGCCAGCAAGGCGATGGCCAAGCCGCTGTGGGCCTGGGCCGTGGATACGGTCGGCGGCGAGACGCTGTTCAATGTGATCAAGTCGCTGGCCTACGGCGGCGGTGTCGCCGCCTGTGGTATGGCCTCCGGCGCCCAGTTCCAGGCCAATGTATTTCCTTTTATCCTGCGCGGTATCAGCCTACTGGGCGTGGACAGTGTCGAGCTGCCGCTGGAGAAGAAGGCCGCAGTCTGGCGCAAACTGGCCGGAGAATGGTATATCGGGGAACAGCTGGGCCGTATCGCCGAGGATATTTCCCTGGAGCAGGCGCCGGAATTCCTGGCCCGCCTGCACCGCGGCCACGGAATCGGGCGCTATGTCGTGGATATGGCGCTGTGAATCGCGCAGGAAACTGACCAAAAGCCGAACCTGGTCAGCATTCTGCCGAAACGCGCCTGCTATGCTAAATACCCATCGGCGGCGAATCCGGCGGGACACGGTTTTTCGACCGTCCAATTGCTAGAAGCTGTTTCATAACGTAGCGAGCGGGTGGCTGGTGGTGGCCGCCGGAGCGGAGGCACCGCAGTGTACAAGTAGTACATGAGGATGCCGAGCACCGCCGGACGCCGCCAGGCGCCCGCGCAGTAGTTATGAAACAGCTTCTAGGGAACCTCTGAATAAGTCCGCGATACCTCTGGCTTTCAGAGCGGTTCACAATCAAGGCGCGGCTTCGCAGGAATGTCTAGACCGTTAAAGAAGCCGCAACGCAGAGTGTGAATCGCTCTGCAAGCCCCGCAGAGACATTGCGGACTTAATCAGAGGTTCCCTAGTACTGTTGTCTGCGTTTTCTCGCTATTGGTAGAACAAATTGTCCGAAAATAACGAAATACCAAAGCTCACCTATCAGGCCAGCGCTCTGGTCCTGTCCGGCGGTGGCGCCCGCGCGGCCTATCAGGCCGGAGTGCTGAAGGCGCTGGCGGAACTGGCCCCGGACAGCAACCCGCACCCATTCCAGATTATCTGCGGCACCTCCGCCGGGGCGGTCAACGCGCTGCTGCTGGCCTCTCACCCCGGCAATTTCAAAGAGGCGGTGGAGCGCCTGTGCGATATGTGGATGCGGCTGACGGTGGATCAGATCTACTGCACCAGCTGGCGCAGTCTGCTCGGCAATATGTTCGCGATCACCCGCTCGCTGTTCAACCAGGGGGTGGGGCGGCAGAGGCCCCTGGCGCTGCTCGACAACAGGCCGCTGCGGGCGCTGGTCGATAAGGTTATCCACTTCGACAATATTCAGAAAAATATCGATGCCGGCCACCTGCGCGCGGTCTGTGTGAACGCCCTGTCCTACACCGAGGGGGAGTCGGTCAGCTTCTTTCAGGGGGCCGAAGACCTGCCGGAGTGGCGGCGTTTCCGCCGCTACGGCCTGCGCACGCGGCTGACCGCCGACCACCTGATGGCCTCCGCGGCCATTCCGACCCTGTTCTCCACCGTCAAAATCGGCGACGACTATTTTGGCGACGGCGCCGTGCGCCAGCTGGCGCCGATCAGCCCGGCGCTGCACCTGGGGGCGAACCGGGTGTTCGTCGTGGGTGTTTCGGACAACCGCTCGCCGGTGCACTGGGGCAAGAAACGCAGCAAGCCGCCGCGGCACTCGCCGTCGATGGCGCAGATCGCCGGCCAGCTGTTCAATGCGGCCTTTATCGACAGTCTGGAAGGGGACCTGGAGCATCTGGACAGGGTCAACCTGCTGCTGGACTCGGTGCCCGATAAAAAACTCGCCGACCTGGCGCCGCTGCGGCCGGTGGAGTCGGCGGTGATCGAGCCCTCCCAGAGCCTGGACCGCCTGGCCGGGCGCAAGGTGCGCCACCTGCCGCCGGCGCTGCGCTGGCTGTTCCGCTCCACCGGGGCCACGACTTCCGGCGGCGGCGCATCGGCGGCCAGCTACCTGCTGTTCGAGAAACCTTTTATCGGCGAGCTGGTCGAACTGGGGTATCAGGACGCCATGTGGGAGCGGGACAAGCTGCGCGCCTTTTTGCAGCCGAATGCGCAGCCCGCGGAGACGGAGCGCAAGGGCCTGTTCGGTATCAGAGTGAAACCGCAGACGGAAATAGCCAATGGCAATACGCAGTCATAATTTTTTTTGCAGTCTGGCTCTCGCGGGCCTGTCCGCGGTCCTCGCGGCCTGCAGTGCGCCGACGGCACAACGTGAGGATGGGCAGCCGGCCGGTCCCCAGCTGCGCCCGGCGGAACAGAGTGAATACCGCCGCTTGCTGGCGGAGGCGCAGCAGCTTTCCTTTACCCTCGATTTCGATGCGCTGAGGCGCGCCTTCGTCGAATCGCCCGAGTACAATCCCTACGGCGGGAGCAAGCTGGCGGGGCTGGCGGAGGCCTACAGCGCGGTGGAGCGGGCCGAGTTCGGCGAGTGTCTGGAGCATGTGGACCGGGTACTGGCGAACAACTATATGAGCCTGGAGGCCCATATGATCGGCGTCGTCTGCAGCGGCCGCAGTGCCAACCTGCAGCGCGAGGATATCCACCGCTATATGGTCGAGGGGCTGATGGAGTCCATCGAGAACAGCGGCGATGGCCGCAGCCAGGACAGCGCCTATCACACCATCAGCACCTCCGAGCTGCGCGGCTTTGTGCGTCTCAAGGGATTGCAGGTGCTGAAGCAGTCGATCGTCTACGATCAGCGCGGGATCTATGACAAGATGCAGGTGCGCGATCCCGAATCCGGCGACGAATACGCGCTGTTTTTCAATGTCAGCCAGCAGTTTGCGCACGGCATGGACAGCGCGGCGGAATAGCCTCGCCCCGCAGGAGCGGCCGCTGGCCGCTCCTGCAAGGGAGATTCAAAACCGCTATATCAGGTGCTGCGCGAGCTTGTCCCAGTCGAAGCGCCGCGTCTGCCGGTCGCTGAACAGCACTTCCACTCGCTCGTCCTCCCACTTGATTACCCGCCCGTGGCCGAGTTTGCGGTGGCGGATGCCGTCGCCCAGGGCCGGTTTGCGCACCGGCGCGCGCGGCCCGCTGATTTCCGGGTTGTAGCCGCAGGCCTCCAGGTAGTGCAGTGCCTGGCGGGTGACGGGCACCTCGCTGTGAATTTTCTGCGGGCGCTCGCGCAGGGCGGCGGCGATCAATTGGCACAGCGGCAGTTGCATCTCGTCGATAAACAGCGACGGCTGCTGCTCCGCACCCGCGGCTTTCCCCTGCGCAGCCGCCGGCGGCGCCAGCAGGTAGAGCCTGTGGCGCGCGCGGGTCATGGCCACATACATCAGGCGCCGCTCGCTCTCCATCGACGCCGGCGTAGTGAAATCCCGCTGTGGCTGGTAGGGCATATTGTGCTGGGTCAGCGATGGGATGATGACCTGATCCCACTCCAGCCCCTTGGCCTGGTGCATGGTGGTGATCTGCACCGCGTCCGCCGCCGTCTGCTCCCCCTCGCGGTGCTTGCGCTGCAGCTCCCGCAGGTGCGCCAGCGCCTCCGCGGGGGGGCACTTGAGACTGTCCAGGTACTGGCAGAAGGCGAGTATCGTCTGCTGGCGCTCCTCACCCTGCTGGCGGGTGAAGCTGTCGTCACCGATACCGGCGAGGTAGTCCAGGTCCGCCAGTTGGCGGCGCAGCAGCTCGCCGGCCGTGCCGCGCCACTGCTCCACCTGTGTCAGCAGATCGGCGCGGCTTCGCAGGCGTTTCAACTGCGCCTTGCTCAGGCTTTCCGGTATCAGCTTCGGCAGCTGTGCGCCCCAGTCGCGCTCGCGCAGGGCCAGCTGTGCGCAGAGGGGTTCGAGCAGTTTGCGCGGTATGCGGATATGCGGCGCGGTCAGCCATTCGTAGAGCCCCTGCTCGCGCCGTTGCGCCGGCAGCTGGGCGAAGCGGCCGGCGGCGATATTCAGGCTCCAGAACAGCGGGCGCAGCTCCCGCCGCGACAGCACCGTATTGCGGCTGCCGGAGCGGTAGGGAATGTTGTTCGCCAGCAGCGCCAGTTCGATCGGCGCGGCCAGGGACCAGAGGCGTACCAGAATCGCGATCTGCTCCAGCGGCTGCCCCTGCTTTTGCGCCCGACGAAGGTGCTCCACCAGCCAGCGGGTCTCCTTTTCCACCTGCACCAGTTCGACTTCCGTGTTGCGCTCGCCGTTGTCGGACACGCAGAAAATATCCGCGCGCTCGCGGTTGTTGCCGATAAAGTGGTTGGCGGCCAGGGCCAGCTGGTGGCCGTAGCGGAAGGTGCGGCTCAGGTGGTAGATATTGGAGGGCGGGAAGTCGCCGTCGAAAAACTTGAGCAGGAAATTCGGCTTGGAGCCGCGCCACTCGTAGATGGTCTGGTCCGGGTCGCCGATGGCGATCACGTTGCCGGATTTGCCGTAGAGCACGCGCAGCAAAAAGTGCTGCACCTCGTTGATATCCTGGTATTCGTCCACCAGGATATCCTCGTAGTAGCTGCCGTACTGTTCGGCCATGCCCGGCTCCAGGCTGAGCAGAATGGCCGGATCGTAGATCAGGTCGGCGTAGGTCACCGCATTCTGGCTGCGGCGCCAGTCCTCGAAGGCGCGGAATACCTTCAGGAAATACATATATTCGTCGCCGAGCTTCAGCTCCTGGAAAGCGCTGAAATCGCCGCTGAGAATCGTCTTGGTGTAGTCGATAAAAAATTCCGCCGCCTCGATTTCCGACTGCTTGCGCGCGCGGATCTCCTCCAGCTCGTAGGGCGGGGCGCACTGCTCTATCGCCTTCCAGATCTGCAGCTGAATCGTCGACTGGGGCAGGGGTGTCAGGTTCGCCGGCGCGATATGGCGGTTGGCGATCATGCGCTGGTAGAGGCGGTAGCCGAGGCTGTGGAAGGTGTGCACCGCCGGCGCCGGCCCGTCGAGCAGGGATTGCAGGCGGCGTTCGAAATCCTCCCGCGCGCTGCGGTTGTACATCAATACCAGCATCCGCTCCGCCGCCACGCCGGCGCCCAGGCGATTCTTCACATAGTGCAGCAGCGCGGTGGTCTTGCCGGAGCCGGCCACGGCGATAATTTTGGCGTGGCCGCCGGGGTGCTCGGCGATGGCCTGCTGTTCTTCCGTGAGTTGGATCGGGTGCATGCGCGGGTGCCGTTCAAATACTGGATATTTTGCCAGTGTTTGGCGGTGCGGTACATACCCGGAGCCGGCCGGTGAGGGCCCGCTGCTCAGCCGGCTCCGGCTTCCCCGTCGCTCAGGCGGTTGCGGCGCAGTGCCAGCTCGGCGATGTAGGAGGACAGGAACACCCGCCCGCTCAGCTCCTGCAGCAGCCGCGAACGCCCCAGGCGGTCGAGGACCGGCCCCTTGACCTCGGACAGGTGCAGGCGGATGTCGCGCTCCTGCAGATCCCGGTTTACCTGCTGCAGCCGCTCCAGCGCGGTGCCGTCGATACGGCTGACCGAAGACAGGATCAGCACCAGTTCGCGGGTCTGCGGGTGGCGCTTGAGCTCGCTCAGCAGTCGGTCCTCCACCGCGCTGATATTGCTGAAGAAGAGGCTTTCGTCGATGCGCAGGAACAGGATATCCGGCTGTGTCTTGACCGTGTGGCGCAGCACGTTGCGGAAGTGCTCGGTGCCCGGCACCCGGCCGACCACGGCGATATGGGGGCGGCTGGTGCGCCAGATCAGGGTGGCGAAGGACAGCCCGATACCGAGGCCGATGCCGGCCTCGACGCCGAACAGCAGCACGCCGAGGAAGGTGCCGGTCATCGCCACGCCGTCGGTGCGGTCGTAGCGCCAGTTGTGCACAAAGCCGCGCACATCGATCAGGCTCGCCGCGGCGACGATGATGGTCGCGGCCAGCACACACAACGGCAGTTCGCTAAACAGGCCGGTGACAAACAGCAGCACCAGCGCCAGCAGCAGCGCGGCGATCACGCCGCTCATCGGCGAGGCAGCGCCCCCCTCGTCGTTGATCGCGGTGCGGGCGAAGCTGCCGGTAACCGCAAATCCGCCGGACAGGGCGCTGAGCAGGTTGGCGGCGCCCAGGCCGCGCAGCTCCGCGTCCGCATCCAGGCGCTCACCGCGCCGCAGCGCAATGGCGTGGGCGATGGACAGGCTCTCGACGAAGCCGAGCAGGGCGATGATCAGCGCCGGCAACAGCAGCTGATAGGTCATGTTCCAGTCGAATTCCGGCAGTTTGAGCTGTGGCAGTCCGGGTGGAATGGCGCCCACGACGTCCATCTGTTTTTCCCAGTGAAAGATCGTGGTCAGCGCGATTGCGGCCAGCACCACCAGCATCGGCGCCAGCCGCGCCAGCAGCTTTGCGCGCATTTCCGCAACGCCCGCTTTTTGCAGCAGCGGCGCCAGCCAAAGGCGCGCTGCAATCAGTGTCAGAGTGGCCGTCAGACCCAGGCCGGCGGTGGCCCTGTCCGCGCCGGGGATTTCCCGCAGGGTGCTCACCAGCAGCTGTAGCGCGGTGTCGCCGTCGCTCTCGAGGCCGAACAGCGGACCTATCTGCCCGATGATAATCAGCGTCGAGGCCCCGGAGACAAAACCGCTGATCACCGGGTGGCTCAGCATGTTGGACAGGGTGCCGAGGCCGAGCAGGCCCATCGCGAACAGGAAGGCGCCGCTCAGCGCCGCCAGGAGTATCGCGCCGGCGATATACTCCGGGCTGCCCGGTGCGGCCAGCGGCGTCAGCGCCGAGGCCGTCATCAGGGCCAGCACCGCCACCGGGCCGACAGACAGCACCGAACTGGAGCCGAACAGCGCGTAGCCGAGCAGCGGCAACAGCCCGGCGTAGAGGCCGATATGGGGTGGCAGACCGGCGAGGGCGGCGTAGGCCAGGGCCTGGGGCACCAGCATCATGGTGGCCACCAGCGCCGCAATCGCATCCCCCGCCAGCCATTGGCGCCGGTAGTGTTTCAACCACTGGGGTATCAGTCTGCTGGCCCGCATCCCTGCCTGTTAATCCGTTGCTGTTTTCTTGCGTCGGGTATTCGGAGAACTCCCAGACAAGATAGACGGCTTTGGGCCCCCCTCCGTACAAATGGAGAGGGGATGGGCGGTCAGTGCGCTGGATTTGCCGGGGCCGGTGCGCGGCGGTTCAGCAGGTGGAAAATGCCCATACCCGCCAGCATGGCGGCGGCAAACACGATCGCCTTCGGCTCGCCCGCGCCGCTGGCCACTATCGCCGGTCCGGGGCAGAAGCCCGCCAGGCCCCAGCCTATGCCGAACAGCAGGCTGCCGAGCACCAGCGGGCGGTCGATATCCCGCCTGCCGGGCAGCTTGATCTGCTCTCCCAGCACCGACAGGTCGCGGCCTTTCGCCAGCCAGAACACCGGCAGGCCCACGCCGATGGCGCCTGCCATCACCAGGGCCAGGGACGGATCCCAGGCCCCGGCCAGATCGAGAAAGCCGAGCACCTTGTCCGGGTTCGCCAAGCCGGAGACCAGCAGGCCCAGACCGAACACAAGTCCGGCGATGAAGGCGCTGAAATGTGTTTTCTTCATGGTCTTAAGCTCCCAGCAGGTGGCGCACAGTGAAGACGGTGGCGAAGCCGGCGGCCATAAAGCCGGTGGTCGCCGCCAGCGAGCGCGGTGAAAGTCGCGACAGGCCGCAGACCCCGTGGCCGCTGGTGCAGCCGGAACCGTAGCGGGTGCCTATCCCGACCAGCAGGCCGGCGGCGATCAGAAGCGGATAGCCGGCCTCGATCCGGATCGGGGGCAGGGCGGAGAACAGCAGCCACAGCGCCGGACCCGCCAGCAGCCCCAGGATGAAGGTCAGCCGCCAGCCGGTCTCGCCGGCGGTGCGATCTATCAGCCCGCCGAGAATACCCGAGATGCCGGCGATGCGGCCGTTCAGCAGTAACAACATGGCGCTTGCCAGTCCGATCAATGCCCCGCCCGCGAGGGCGGACCAGGGGGTAAATGCATTCCAGTCGATAGTCATGGTTGGGAATCACTCCGCACAGTAGAGTTGATAAAGGGTTTGCAGTACTGCCAGCACCCGCTGGTCGGCGACCCGGTAGTAGACGTGCTTGCCCTCGCGGCGGGTCGCGACCAGGCCCTCCCGGCGCAGCACGCCCAGCTGCTGCGACAGGCTGGGCTGGCGGATATCCAGGCGCTCCTCCAGTTCGCCGACATTCAGCTCCTCCTGGCTCAGCTGACACAGCAGCAGCAGGCGGTCCTGGTTACCGAGGGAGCGCAGCATCTGCGCGGCTTCGCCGGCGGACGCGCGCATCTTGTCGAGATTGGTCTCGGCGGCATCTGGCATGGGTTTCTCCCCGCGGTCTCGATTTACACTTTCATATTATATTGATTTATATAATATCGACAAGTATATTGTTGTCAGCAGCAAATAGCGGAGGTCAAATTATGTCTGCCAGCAAGCCGCTCACTCAGGTTCAGCCCTTCCTGGATCGGGATACCGAAACCTGGAGCTATGTCGTGTACGACCGGGAGGGCGGTTCCGCCGCGGTGGTGGACGCGGTGCTCGATTTCGACGCCGCCTCCGGCCGCACCGGCACCACCGGCGCCGAGGCGATAGTGGCCTTCGTGCGCGAAAAACAACTGACCGTGGAGTGGATACTGGAAACCCACGCCCACGCCGACCACCTCTCCGCGGCGCCGTTTATCCGCGAGCAGCTCGGCGGCCGGATCGCCATCGGCGAGCAGATCCGCCAGGTACAGGCCATCTTCCGCGAAGTGTTCAACCTGGAAAAAGAATTCCTCGTGGACGGCAGTCAGTTCGATCACCTGTTCCGCGACGGCGAAACCTTCAATATCGGTGACCTGGAGGCGCGAGTCATCTACGCCCCGGGCCACACCCCGGCAGACATGGCCTGGTTGATCGGCGATGCGCTGTTTGTCGGCGACACGCTTTTTATGCCGGATGTGGGCAGCGCCCGCTGTGACTTTCCCGGCGGCGACGCAGCCACCCTGTACCGCTCGGCGCGGAAGCTGCTGGCCCTGCCGGAAGAGACGCGTATGTTTATGTGTCATGACTACCCGCCGGCCGGCGGGCGTGAGTACCGTTGTGAAACCACCGTGGGCGCCCAGAAGCGCGACAATATCCATCTGCGTGAGGGCATAACGGAGGCCGAGTTCGTCGCCATGCGCACCGAGCGCGACGCGACACTGGCGATGCCGCGCCTGATTATTCCATCCATCCAGGTCAACATCCGCGCGGGCCAGATGCCACCGGCGGAGGACAATGGCACCGTCTATCTGAAGGTGCCGATCAACCAACTGTAAGCGGAAAACGCCAACTGTGTAGGAGCCTGCTTGCAGGCGAATGGATAAGTTCACTGTGGCCGTTCGCCTGCAAGCAGGCTCCTACTGGGGGGCAATTAAGTTCGAGGTAATACATGAATATCAAGTATCTGGACGATCAGGTCAGCGTTTCCGAGCAGTTCTCTTGCGACGCAGTGGCGAGGCTGGCCGAGGCCGGAGTCGAAATCCTGGTCTGCAACCGCCCGGAAGATGAGTGCGAAGATCAGCCGGACTTCGCCGAGCTGGAAAAGGTCGCCCGCGACAACGGTATGGCGTTTGTTGCGATTCCCTTCGCCCGCGGCCAGATGACCCCGCAGCACTGCCGGGAATTTGCCGACCTGCTCGCCTCGGGCAAAAGGGTGCACGCCTTCTGCCGCACCGGCAACCGCTCCTGCAACCTCTGGGCCGCCGCCCGCAGCCTCGCCGGCGCGGACAAAAAGGCTCTGTTGCAGAGTGCCCGCGAGGCGGGTTTCGATGTCAGCGGCACGCTCGTCGCTTTCGATGCAAATCATCGGTGAAACAGAGAATAGTGATGCGCTCGCTGTCGGCCTATCTGCCCGCCATCGACTGGCTGGGGCAATACAATACCCACACCCTGAGCCGCGATCTGATGGCCGCGCTGATCGTCACCATCATGCTGATCCCCCAGTCGCTGGCCTACGCACTGCTGGCGGGGGTGCCGGCACAAGTCGGCCTCTATGCGAGCATGGTGCCGCTGTTGGCCTACGCGCTCTTTGGCACCAGCCGCACCCTGTCGGTGGGCCCCGTCGCGGTGGCCTCGCTGATGAGCGCCGCGGCCCTGAGTGAAGTCGCATTGCAGGGCAGTGCGGAATACCTGCTGGCCGCGGCGCTGTTGGCGCTGTTGTCCGGGCTGTTCCTGGTGCTGCTGGGGGTGATGCGGCTCGGGTTTCTGGCCAACTTCCTCTCCCACCCGGTGATCTCCGGATTTATCACCGCGTCCGGCCTGCTGATCGCGCTGAGCCAGCTGAAGCATATCCTCGGCATCGACGCGGACGGCGATAATCTGATTCGTATGCTGACTTCGCTGTGGGGGAACATAGGCAGCGCCAATCCCTATACCCTGGCCACCGGCATCGCGGTAATACTGTTTCTGTACTGGTCGCGCTCGGCGGCGGCGCGGCAATTCGAGCGCCTGTCGCTTTCCGCCCATACTGCCGGCCTGCTGGTTAAGGCCGCCCCGGTGGTGGGGGTGCTGGCTAGCATCGCCGCCGCGATGGCGTTCGATTTTGAAGGCCGGCAGGTGGCGCTGGTGGGTGCCATTCCGTCGGGACTGCCGACACTGCATATACCCGGATTTTCCTGGGATCTGGTCGAGACGCTGACGGTGCCGGCGATCATGATCTCCATTATCGGCTATGTGGAATCGGTTTCCGTGGGCAAGACGCTGGCCGCCAAGCGGCGCCAGAAAATCGATATGAACCGGGAGCTGATCGGTCTGGGTGCGGCCAATATCGGTTCCGGCCTGTCCGGCGCCTTCCCGGTCACCGGCGGCTTCTCCCGCTCGGTGGTGAATTTTGATGCGGGGGCGGAGACCCAGATGGCGAGCGTTTTCACCGCCGCCGGCATAGCCCTGGCCTCGCTCTTCCTGACGCCCTTTCTCTACTACCTGCCGAAGGCGACGCTGGCGGCGACGATTGTCGTCGCGGTGTTGTCGCTGGTGGATTTTTCCATCCTGCAGAAGACCTGGCGCTTCTCGAAAAGCGATTTTCTCGCGGCAGTCGTCACAATCGTGATCACGCTGTTGTTTGGTGTGGAACTGGGGGTTAGCTGCGGTGTTGCTGCCTCCATCGCTCTGATTCTGTACCGGACTTCCAGGCCCCATATCGCGGAAGTGGGGCTGGTCGACGGAACAGAGCACTTCCGCAATATCAGGCGGCACAAGGTGATCACCGCCCCCGAAATCCTGACTATCCGCATTGACGAAAGCCTGATGTTTACCAATGCCGGCTATCTGGAAGACCGCATCTACGCCGAACTGGCCGGGCGGCGGCATATACGCCACGTGGTCCTGATGTGCAGCGCGATCAATGAGATCGACTGGAGTGGGCTGGAGGTACTGGAAGCGCTCAATGAGCGGCTGGCAGAGCAGGGGGTGAAGCTGCACCTTTCCGAGGTCAAGGGGCCGGTCATGGACTCGCTGCAGCGCTGCGGGCTGTTGGAGCATCTCACGGGGCGTGTATTTTTGTCCCAGTTTCACGCCTTTTCCGATCTGAGATCCGAGCTGGCCGCAGGCTAGCCGATTGAAGCGGCCGGCCTCCGGTTTCGGGGCGGAACTGCGCAAATAAAAAAGGCGAAACCACCCGGTTTCGCCTCTTCTGTACCGTGCGCACACTCGCCGATGAGCGGTGTGCGCCGGACCCGGTCGGGGTCCGGCTTGTCAGCCGTTAGTCGTCAGACAACGACAATATTCTCGGCCTGCAGACCCTTGGGGCCCTTGGCTACGCTGAACTCGACCTTCTGACCCTCGATCAGCGTTTTGAAGCCGGTGTCGGAAATGGCACTGTAGTGTGCGAAGACGTCCGGTCCGGACTGCTGCTCGATAAAACCGAAGCCCTTGGATTCGTCGAACCACTTAACGGTTCCTGTGACTGTGTTAGACATAATCGTGTCCTATAACAAAACAATATTAAAAAGCCATTGAAAATGGCGGATTTGGCGGGAAAGTAAGCAGGACTTACAACTACGGACGAGGATTATGGGTATAACTTCGTAACAGGAGAGGATGTTCGTGGTGCTTAATTTCTAGCGCCCTGGCAGTGTATACGGATTGGTCGGGAAGTCAAACAATACTTTTCCCGGGAGTCGGCACTTTCAGTGCCAATCCCGGCGCTGTCGGTGCGACGCCATAAAAGTCAGCATTGCCGCAGTCACCGCCTCTGACTGCTCCAGCGCGGACAAGTGCCCGGCACGCTTTATGACCTGAAGCGATCCATTGGGCAGCCGCTCGGCCATTCTGGCGGAGCAGGGGGGAGGCAGTGAAATGTCTTCCTCGCCCACGATGACCAGCGCCGGCTGGCGGATATCGCCGAGCCTGTCGCGCAGGGAATCCCGCGCGCAGAGGGTGTCGACCAGATTGCTGATCGACACCAGCGACATGGCCGAGGATTTCTCCTTCCACTCGGCGACCAGCTCGGGCCTGGTTGCCAGGGTGTGCCTGCCGAACTGTAGTGGCATAGTGAAAGTGGCTTCGAATTCTCTTTCTGATAGTTGCCTCATGGCTTCCTTTGGCATTTAACACCGCGTTCAGGGGCGGCACACTTTATGCTCCTTTTTGTGTAGTATTGGGGACGTAGCGACCACACAAAAGGGTAACCGTTCATTGTAGGACGTCATTCACCAAACCAATCCTCAAACTATTCTGGCCACCGTCAACAACACGGAGGCCAACCATGAACTCTATCGATACCCGCTCTTCTCGCCCAAGGCGATCCGCACAGCAATGGCAAGCACTGATTGACGAGTGGCAGGCCAGCGCTCTGTCCGCCAAACAGTTTTGCACCGAGCGGGCTCTTGGCTATGCCAGCTTCAGCCAGTGGCGCAAGCGTCTGTCAGTACCGGTTAGCAGTATTGAACCAGCTCAGAGTGCTGCTCCAGACTTTATTGATCTCGGCTCCCTGAAATCGGCTTCAGTCTCAGGCTGGGACATTGTGCTGAGCCTGGGCAATGGGGTTGAGCTGAAGCTGAGCCAGCGCTGATGTTCTCGGTGGGTACCCGTGCGAGGATCCTGCTGTGTACTGAGCCCACGGATATGCGCAAAT